>JAUXQB010000236.1 GCA_030685215.1 Actinomycetota bacterium | reverse complement strand
GATGGTCCTGCGCGCGTTCACCGACCAGGTGGCGCTCGGCCTGGAGGCACGACACCTCCGCCGCGACGCCCAGACCATCGAGTCGTTGTCCGAAGCCAACGCGCTGCGCTCGTCGTTGCTGCAGGCCGTCTCGCACGACCTGCGCACCCCACTGGCATCCATCAAGGCATCGGTCACCGGGCTGCTCGGCGCGGAGGTGGGGTTCACCGACGAGCAACGGGTCGGCCTGCTCGCCAACATCGACGCCGCCACCGATCGTCTCGACCGCGTCATCGGCAACCTCCTCGACATGAGCCGCCTGCAAGCCGGCGCGGCTCGGCCGACGCTCGGGCCGGCGGCGCTGGAGGAGATCATCGCGGCATCGCTCTCCGCGCTCTCGGCGCCCGCCGACCGCGTGCAGATCGACGTCGACCCCGACCTCCCACTCGTGTTCACCGATCCGGCGCTGCTCGAACGAGCGGTGGCCAACCTCGTCTCCAACGCGCTGTCGTGGGGCGGCAGCGAGCACCCCGTGCGCATCGAGGCCGTGCAGCTCGCCGATCGAGTCGCGCTGCGCATCATCGACCGCGGGCCGGGCATTCCCGTTGCGGACCGCGAGCGTCTGCTCGAGCCGTTCCAACGGCGCGGCAACCGCTCGTCCGATGCGGGCGCCGGTCTCGGGCTCGCCATCGCGAAGGGGTTCATCGAGGTCACCGGCGGCTCGATGGAGATCGACGACACACCCGGCGGCGGCGCCACCATCACCGTGGCCATCCCGATCTCACCGGAGACCGACACTCAGCCGTGACCCGCATCCTGGTGGTCGACGACGAGGCGCAGATCCGCAAGGCGCTCAGCATCAACCTCACGGCGCGCGGCTACACCGTCGACGTCGCGGCGACGGGCGAGGAGGCACTGGCCGTGGCGGCCGCCCAGCACCCGGACCTGGTGCTGCTCGACCTCGGGCTGCCGGGCATCGACGGTGTGGCAGTGGTGGAAGGGTTACGCGGCTGGACGGCAGTGCCGATCATCATGTTGTCGGCACGCGACACCGAGGTCGACAAGGTACGGGCGCTCGACGCCGGCGCCG
This sequence comes from Actinomycetota bacterium, assembly GCA_030685215.1. Classification (GTDB taxonomy): domain Bacteria; phylum Actinomycetota; class Acidimicrobiia; order Acidimicrobiales; family Ilumatobacteraceae; genus UBA668. Next base: position 3,813 of record JAUXQB010000236.1, on the reverse strand, counting down.
ACGACTACGTGACCAAGCCGTTCGGGATGAACGAGGTGCTCGCTCGCGTGCGCGCAGCCCAGCGCCGCTATCACCCCGAGGCCGAGGAACCGGTCATCGTCACCGCAGCGTTCCGCATCGACCTCGGCCAGAAGACCATCACCGGCAGCGACGGCGCACATGTGCACCTCACCCCCATCGAGTGGGCCATCGTCGAGGCGCTCGTGCGCCACCCCGGCCGGCTCATCACCCAGCGGCAGTTGCTGCAGCAGGTGTGGGGCCCGCAGTACGAGCACGAGACCAACTACCTGCGCGTGCACCTGGCCGCCATACGCAAGAAGCTCGAGCCCGTACCCGGGCAGCCGCGCTACTTCGTCACCGAGCCGGGCATGGGTTATCGCTTCGAGCCCGACCACGACGTCTCGTAGGGCGATCGCCCTCAGGGTTGCGGCACGCCGCGCACCGGTGTGGCGTCGCGGTCGAGCCACTTGTGCGGCGTGTCGGGCACAGGGGCGGTGGCCAGTGCGATGGCGTCGTCGACCGAGAGCGCGCGCTGCGCGAGCATGCGGTGCGCTGGGCGCACGAAGCCGCACTCGACCGCCTTGTCCATCCATGCGAGCAGCGGCTCCCAGAAGCCGTTGACGTCGAGCAGCACCACCGGCTTGGCGATGATGCCCAACTGGTTCCACGTGAGCATCTCCGCGAACTCGTCGACCGTGCCGAACCCACCGGGCAGCACGATGAAGCCGTCGGCCAGGTCGCACAGCCGGGCCTTGCGCTCGTGCATCGACGGCACGACCTCCAGGCGGGTGAGCTCGCGGTGCGCCACCTCTGCGCCGACCAGCTGCTCGGTGATGACACCAACCACCTCACCACCACCTGCCATGACCGCGTCGGCCACCAACCCCATCAGGCCGACGCTGCCGCCGCCGAACACCAACCCGATGCCACGGTTGGCGAGTGCAGCGCCGAGTCGGGTGGCTGCCGCCGCATAGGTGGGCTCGGCGCCCGCGTTGGATCCGCAGTAGACGCAGAGTCGGATGATGTCGTGCTCGGAGCCGGGCATGAGGCCCACCTTGGCACACGCGGGTGTGACGCACACCCGCCGATTCGGGTCGGGGACGGACAGGGCGCCGCGTCGTACCGTTCGGTAACCTCGGCGCATGAGCACCGAACTCGCAACCCCCGACCTTGCCGGCGCGGCCGACGTCATCGAACTGGCGAGCAGCGTCGTGGGCAAGGGTGTCCGCCACCTCGCCGCCAACGGCGGGCCCGACGCGCAGCAGGTGCTGGCCTACGACCTGGCGCACGCGGCTGCACAGGTGGAGACCGCTCGAGCGATGCTCGACTACGGCGCGAAGGGCGACACGGAAGGTCGCCTGGCATGCGCGTTCGCGGCCGACATGGTGCACGACGTCATCACCCGCATCGCCGGCCGGGAAGCGATGTGGGGCATCGACGTGGCGCCGATGAAGGCAGCACACCCGTTCCTCGCCAAGTTCCGCACTCCCGAGTTCGTCGCCTCGCTCGCCGAGCAGGTCGGCCCGCTGCACCTCGACGACGAGATGCAGATGGTGGCCGACACGTTCCGCAGCTTCGCGGAGAAGGTCATCAAGCCGGTCGCCGAACACGTGCACCGCCACAACGACGACGTGCCGGAGGAGATCGTGCAGGGCCTCGCCGAGATGGGCGCGTTCGGGCTCAGCGTGCCGGCCGAGTACGGCGGCTACAGCGAGGGCGGCGACAGCGAGTACATCGGCATGGTCGTGGCCACCGAAGAGCTCAGCCGCGGTTCGCTGGGCATCGGCGGCTCGCTCATCACGCGGCCCGAGATCCTCACCCGCGCGCTGGTGAAGGGCGGCACCGAGGAGCAGAAGCTGCACTGGCTGCCGAAGCTGGCAGTAGCCGAGGTGATGCCCGCGGTCGCGGTCACCGAACCCGACTACGGCAGCGATGTCGCCAAGATCACCGTCACCGCCACCGAGGCGCCCGGCCCCGACGGCGAGCCCGGCTACGTGATCAACGGCGTCAAGACCTGGTGCACCTTCGGCGCACGGGCCGACGTGCTCGCACTGCTCGCGCGCACCGACCCCGACCGGGCCAAGGGCTCGCGAGGATTGAGCCTGTTCATCGTGCCCAAGCCGCGCGGCGAGGGCCACGGCTTCCAGTTCGAGCAGACCGCCACCGTCGACGGCACCGTCGGCAAGATGGAAGGCCGGGCCATCGACACCATCGGCTATCGCGGCATGCACAGCTACGAGGTCGCCCTCGACAACTGGTGGGTGCCGGCCGACAACCTGGTCGGCGGGCCCGAGGGCGTCGGCAAGGGCTTCTACCTGCAGATGGCCGGCTTCGAGAACGGCCGGTTGCAGACCGCCGCTCGCGCAGTGGGCGTGATGCAGGCCGCGTACGAGGCCGCACTCGAGTACGCGCACCACCGCACGGTGTTCGGTCCCGCACTCATCGACTATCAGCTCACCCAGGTGAAGCTGGGCCGCATGGCCATGCTCATCCAGGCCGGCCGTCAGTTCTCGTACAGCGTGGCCCGCATGATGGCCAAGGGCGAGGGCACGATGGAAGCCGCGATGGTGAAGGCCTACGTGTGCAAGGCCGCCGAGTGGGTCACCCGCGAGGCCATGCAGATCCACGGCGGTATGGGCTACGCCGAGGAGTACACCGTGTCGCGACTGTTCGTCGATGCACGCGTGCTCAGCATCTTCGAAGGTGCCGACGAGATCCTCTGCCTGAAGGTCATCGCGCGGCGTCTCTCCGAGCAGCCCGCCTGACCCCCGGCCTCAGCCGGGGATGGCGGCGATGCTGGTGATCACCGCGTTGGGCGGGATCGCATCGAGCACCAGACCCTTCACGAACGCGATGGCATCGGCCTCGTCGTTCACCGCCACGTGCTCGATCAGTTCGACGGTGTTCGTACCCGCCTGGTGACCGGCCACCTCGAAGTGGTGATCGAGTTCGCGCATCAGCGCTTCCGTCGGCGGCGCCTTCAGCGTCACCACCACTTCCACGTCATAACCCATCCCAGTGGTCTACACCCTGGGGTGTTGCGGCCCGGCACCACCCCGCCCCGAGTGCCGACGAGTGGAAGCTGCCGGTTCGGGAAGCGATTCATCGCGGATGCCGCGATGAAACGCTTCCTGAAGTCGTCTTCGGGCGCCGACGCGAACAGTTCGTCCGCGGTTGCGGCGGTGAGCAAGCATCCGTCGATGACCGAACAACGAGTGTCCGCCAGCCGCCGCATCCACGCCTCAGCCCACGCGCTGTTCCAGATCGTCTCCAGCCCGCAGGGCCATGTGCGCATCGACGGGTCCGGCATGTTGGAGGCCGCGCCCGATGCTGCGCCCCTCGCGGCAGTGGGCGACGTGTTCGACATGGAGATGGACCGCACGCCACTGAACGACATCCCCGGTCTGGTGAAGTACAAGGTGCGCAACACGGTCACCCAGATCGTTCCCGACCAGTTGGTGGAGTGGACGATCGGCGGCGTCGATCAGCCTCCGCTCGGCCACGTGTACGGCTGGAAGCTCGACGCGGTGAGCGACACCGAGACCGACGTCACCAACTACTGCGACTGGACCAACATCACCGCCGAGTTGCGCGCCCGCCGTCCCGATTGGCCGATCGTGCCCGTCGAGATGCTCGAGCAGTCGGTCGCCAAGCTCGACGAGATCGCCACCCGCGGCTGACGGTCTCGAGCCGTCAAGCGACAGAGGGGTCAGTTCCAGGGTGGGTCGAAGGACGTCTCGCCGAACATCGCCGAGGCGACGCCGCTCACGACGATTCCGACACCTTGATGGCTGGGGGCGTACCACCCGAGCC
>JAUXQB010000230.1 GCA_030685215.1 Actinomycetota bacterium | reverse complement strand
CGGCCGCCGCCAGTGCCGGCCTGATGGCCTGGCGCTGGCGTCGCTTCGAGAGCCACGACCAGGTCGAGTCCGTCCTCTCGCGCGATTTCCTCTACTACCTCACCAACCTGCTGCTCACGCTGTTCGCCGTGGCGGTCGCCTTCGGCACCGTGGTCGTGCCGCTGACCATGAACAAGACAGTGGGGCCGAGCACGTACAACGCTATCGCCCAGCCGCTCGGCGTCGTCACGCTGGTGCTCATCGCCGTCTGCCCTCTGCTGGCCTGGCGCAAGACCGAGGGCGCCGAGCTGCGCAAGACTCTCATCCTGCCGCTGGTGACCGCCGTGCTGTCGTCGCCGTCGGTCGCCTCGCTGCAGGCGATCACCAGTGCGCAGCTGGCGACCAGGGCCACGCTGCCACGAAGAGCACGACGCACGGCGAGCCGCTCCATGGATCTCACGGTACGGGGGCGTGCCCGCCTCGGCCAGGGTCGTCAGACCCTGCCTCGTCAGCCGGCGGGGAGCAGTTGCACCACGCCGGTGCCGGCGACCAGTTCGCCGATGACCCAGGTCTCCTCCGGGATCTGCGCCTGCACGGCTGCCACGTCGGCGGCAGCGCACACCACGACCATGCCGATGCCCATGTTGACCGTGCGGTAGAGCTCGCGCGTGGGCATGCCGACCGCGACGTCGCGCACCAACCGGAACAGTGGCGGAACCGGCCACGAGCCGAGGCGCACGTGCGCATCGATGCCACCGGGCAGAACGCGCGGCAGGTTCTCCGGCAGGCCGCCGCCGGTGATGTGTGCCAGCGCCTTCACCGCGCCACCGGTGATGGCCGTGTCGAGCACCGGCAGGTAGTTGCGGTGCGACTTCAGCAGCGCCTCGCCGAGCGTGCAGTCGAATCCGGCGGGCGTGGCGTCCATCGGCAACCACTCGAACAGCTTGCGCAGCAGCGAGTACCCGTTCGTGTGCGGGCCGTTGCTGGCGACGCCGACGAGCACGTCGCCGGCGAGCAGTTGGCCGCGGGGGAGGAGGTTCGCGCGGTCGACCGCACCCACCAGCGTGCCGGCGATGTCGAAGGCGCCCGGCGCGTACACCCCCGGCATCTCGGCGGTCTCGCCGCCCAGCAGGGCGCAGCCGGCGGCCTCGCACGCCTCGGCCATGCCGGTGACCACTTCCGCCACCTGGTCGGCGTCGAGCTTGCTGCTGGCGATGTAGTCGAGGAAGAACAGCGGGCGCGCTCCTTGCACGAGCACGTCGTCGATGCAGTGGTTGACGATGTCGGCGCCGACGCCGCGGTACTTGCCGAGTCGCGCCGCGAGTTCGACCTTGGTGCCCACGCCGTCGGTGCTGGCGACCAGCAGCGGTTCGTCCATCGCCTTGATGACCGCCCCGCTGAACACGCCGCCGAAGCTGCCCACGCCGCGCAGCACCGCCGAGCCGTGCGTGCGTTCCACGGCGGCCTTCATCTGCTCGACCGCGCGGCTGCCCTCGTCGATGTCGACGCCGGCTGCCGCGTAGGAGGTGAGCTGTGCACCGATGGCTCGCCAGCCGATGTCGCGGCGCACCTGCATGCCGTCGAACTGCACCGTCGACATGCGACGGTAGGCGTGGGCGCGTGCATCGGCCAGCGTGTCGCCCAACCCGGTGACGGCGAGCACGCGACCGCCCGTCACCGCGGCGCCGTCGGTGCCGGCGCGGAACAGCAACGCGTCGGGGGTCTCGTCGCCGAAGTCGATGGCGGCACCCGTGAGCGGCGCGGCCGGGTAGCCGGCGGAGGCCGCGACCACGGTGCACGCGGCGCCGGCCGATGCGATGTGGCGGTCGCCGAGCTCACCTCGGCAGCAGGCGAGCGCCAGTTCGGCCAGGTCGTCGGTGAGCAGCGGCAGCACGGCCTGCGCCTCCGGGTCGCCGAACCGGCAGTTGTACTCGAGCAGCATCGGACCGTCGGCGGTGAGCATCAGGCCGGCGTAGAGCACGCCCACGTACGGCGCGCCTTCGGCCATCAGGTAGTCGAGCACCGGCTGGATGAACGTGGCGGTGAGCTCGTCGGGGTCGTAGGGGATGGGCGCGGGCGCGTAGGCACCCATGCCGCCGGTGTTGGCACCGGCATCGCCGTCGGCGATGCGCTTGTGGTCCTGTGCCAGCGGCAGCGGACGGGCGACGTTGCCGTCGCACAGCGCCATCAGGCTGCATTCCGGTCCGGTGAGCAGCTCTTCGAGCACGATGGGGCCCTGCGCGACGAGTTCGTGGATGGCAGCTTCGGTCTCCTGGTCGCCGTGAGGCACGATGACGCCCTTGCCGGCGGCGAGCCCGTCGAGCTTCACGACCACCGGCTTGCCGAACTCGCGCCACCAGGTGAGCGCCTCGTCGGCGCTCGATGCCAGGTGGTACGCGGGGCTGGGCAGCCCCAGCCGGCCGGCGAGCATGCGGGTGAAGCCCTTCGAGCTCTCCAGCTTCGCGAGCGACGCGGTGGGACCGAAGCAGGGGATGTGCTGCTCGGCGCAGCGATCGGCGACACCGGCGACGAGCGCGGCTTCCGGGCCGACGATGACCACGTCGGGTCGGGTGTGCTCGTCGAACTCGGCCGGCAGGTCGACGGCGAGATCAACGTGGTGCCCGTGGTTGCGGCACGCCCATGCGATGGCGGCTTCGCGACCACCAGCGCCGATGACGAGCACCCTCACGAGAGCGCGCCCTCGAAGCTCAGCTTCGGTTGCGCCTCGTCGACCGGCATCGGATAGCGACCGGTGTAGCAGGCGTTGCAGAAGCCGGCCTCGCTGCCACCGTTCTCCGGTTCGATGGCCAGCATCATCCCTTCCAACGACAGGAACGCGAGGGAGTCGGCATCGATCAGCTGGCGGATCTCCTCCACCGTGAGGCGGGCCGCCATCAGGTCGCCGTCGTGGCCCATGTCGACACCGAAGTGGCAGGCATGTGTGATGGGCGGGCAGGTGATGCGCACGTGCACCTCGGTGGCGCCGGCATCGCGCAGCAGCTTCACCAACGGTCCGGCGGTGGTGCCACGGACGAGCGAGTCGTCGATCATCACGACCCGCTTGCCCTTGAGGTTCTCGGAGAGCGCGTTGAACTTCAGCGCGACACCGCGCTCGCGCAGGTCTTGCGTCGGCTCGATGAACGTGCGGCCGATGTAGCGGTTCTTGATGAGCCCGTCGTTGTGCTCGATGCCGCTCTGGCGGCTGTACCCGATGGCCGCGGGGATGGAGCTGTCGGGCACGGGAATCACGACGTCGGCGGCGACGCCGGACTCGATGGCGAGCTGCTCACCCAGCCGTTGGCGCACGTGGTGCACGTTGCGACCGGACCACACGCTGTCGGGGCGACTGAAGTACACGAACTCGAACGTGCACCGAGCCGGTGTGGCGCTGGGGGTGAGTGCCTGGCGGCGGGTCATCTCGGCGCCCTGTAGCGTGACGATCTCGCCCGGCTTCACCTCGTCGATCTCCACGCAGCCGAGCGTGTTGAGCGCGCAGGTCTCGCTGGCCACCGCGTAGCCGCCGTGCGGCAACCGGCCGACGCTCATCGGGCGGAAGCCCCATGGGTCGCGCACCGCGATGACCCGGTCGTTGACCAGCATCACCAGCGAGTAGGCGCCCTTCCAAGCGGGCAGCGTGCGCTCGATGCGGTCCTCCCACGTCTTGCCGCCGGCGGCGGCCAGCATCAGCGTGAGCACCTCCGTGTCGCTGGTGGCGGTGAGACCGAAGCCCTTCGCGAGCAACTCCTCGCGCAGGGCGCCGGCGTTCACCAGGTTGCCGTTGTGCGCCACCGCGAGCGGGCCGTGCATGGTCTCGACGAGGAACGGCTGGTGGTTGCGGTTCGCGTTGGCGCCGGTGGTGCTGTAGCGGGTGTGGCCGATGGCGTGGTAGCCGGTGAGCGTGGCCATGGTGGCGGGAGTGAACACGTTCGCCACCAGCCCGCTCTCCTTGTGGCAGCGCACGCGGCTGCCGTCGCTCACCGCGATGCCCGCCGCTTCCTGGCCGCGGTGCTGCAGCGCGAAGAGACCGAAGAAGGCGAGCTGGGCGATGCCTTCGCCGTGCGGCGTGGAGACGCCGAACACGCCGCACTCCTCCTTCGGCTGATCGTCGTGGTCGTTGTCGTGAAGGTCGTCGTGAAGGTCGTCGTGAAGGTCGTCGCGGCGGACGTGGACGGGCGTGTCAGGAAACATGGTGCAGGTGCTCCAGGATGCGAGGGCCGACGGGGTAGGCGCCAGGCTGGAAGGTGGTTCCGGTGAGTCGTTCGTACGCCGCGATGTAGCGCGCGCTGGTCTGCTGCCACACCTCGTCGGGCAACGCGGGTGGTTCGCCGTCGCCGCGGTAGCCGGTGGCCAGCAGCGCGCGGCGCACCACTTCCTTGTCGAGGCTCTCCGGCTCCTCGGCGGCAGCGAGGCGAGCGGCGTAGCTGTCGGCCACCCAGTAGCGCGACGAGTCGGGTGTGTGCATCTCGTCGATGAGGATGAGGTTGCCGTCGGCGTCGACGCCGAACTCGTACTTGGTGTCGGCCAGGATGAGGCCGGCCTCGACCGCGACCTCCTGGCCGCGCCTGAACAGCTGCAGCGCGGCCTCGACGGCCTGGCCCCACAACTTGGGTGCCACCAGCTCGCGTTCGAGCACTTCCGCGACCGTGAGCGGCACGTCGTGACCGCCGTGCTCCGCCTTGGTGGTGGGCGTGACCAGCGCGAACGGCAGTGACGTGTTCTTGCGCAACCCGTCGGGGAAGCGGTGGCCGTAGATGGTGCGTGCGCCGTCGGCGTACTGCTGCCACAGCGAGGTGGAGGTGACGCCGGTGATGTACCCGCGCACCACCACTTCCACCGGCAGTGGCGTGGCACTGCGGGCCACGAGCAGGTTGGGGTCGGGAACGGCCAGCACGTGGTTGGGCACGATGTCGGCCGTGCGGTCGAACCACCAGGCGGCGAGCTGGTTGAGCACCTGTCCCTTGTACGGCACGCCGGCGATGACGCGGTCGAAGGCGCTCAGGCGGTCGGTGGTGACGAACAGCCGGCGGTCGCCCACGTCGTCGGGCGGCAGCGCGTAGCTGACGCGAACCTTCCCGTCGCGGCGATCGGGCAACGGCAGATCCACGTCGACGAACGGTTCCATCACGACCCTCCTGCGGCGCGCACGCCCTGTTCGAAGAGTGCGAGGCCGAGCCCGGCGGCCGTGCCCCGCCCGTGGCGCGGGTGCTGCCGTGCGATGACATGGTTCTCCGGGTGGGGCATCAACCCGAGCACCAGCCCGCTCTCGTCGCACACGCCGGCGATGTTCGCGGCCGAACCGTTGGGATTGCCGCCCAGCGCGTCGGGGCTGTAGCGCAGCGCCACCTGGCCGGCGGCCTCCAGCGCGGCGACGTCGGGGTGCACGTACCGGCCCTCGCCGTGGGCGATGGGGCACTCGATCGGCTCGAGGTCGCGGGTCCAGACGCTCTTGCCGGCGGTCGCCTCGAGCCGCACCCATTCGCACTGGAAGTGACCGCTCGCGTTGTGCCCGAGGGCGCCGGGCAGCAGCCCAGCGCGAGTGAGCACCTGGAAGCCGTTGCAGATGCCGATGACCGGGCGGCCGAGGGCCACGAAGCGGGACAGCACGTCGCCGAGTCGGTCGGTGACGGCCAGCGACCACATGCGGCCCGCGCCCAGCGCGTCGGCGTAGCTGAACCCACCGGCGAGCACCAGCAGTTGCATGTCGCGCAGCAACACGGCCGGGTTCTCGATCAGTTCCTCGAGCAGCGTGATCCGCGGTTCGGCGCCGGCGAGCTCGAGCGCGAACGCCACGTCGTGGTCGCGGTTGGTGCCGGGAGCGGCGAGCACCATCGCACGCGGGCGGCTCATCGTGGGCCTCCCTGGAACGCGGCTCGCAGGTCGTCGAGGGGGAGGTCGTGGCCGGCGAGGGCGAGGGTGGACTCGGCGGTGACCGTGCCGAGCACGGTGGCCTGCTCGCCGAGCCCGGCCAGGAACCAGTCGAGGTCGTCGGGAGCGACCTCGCACACGAAGCGGCCCGTCGACTCGGCGAACAGCGCGGTGGTGGCATCGGGGTGGGGGAGTGTGTCGATGCGGGCGCCCAGCCTGCCGGCGATGCACATCTCGGCGAGCGCCACCGCGAGACCGCCCTCGCTGAGGTCGTGACATGAACGCACTCGGCCGGTGCGCAGCAGCACGTGCATCGCCCGGTACCTCGCGGGTGCATCGGCGTCGGGTGCCGGCACCGGGCCTTCGTTGCCGTGGCCGGTGACCATCGCGAAGTGGCTGCCTCCGAACTCGGTGGCGGTAGGTCCGACCAGCACGAGTGTGTTGCCCGCCTGCTTCAGGTCGGGTGTGACCGCAAGGTCGGGGTTCGGATGGTGCGCGATGGCGGTGATGACGAGCGTCGGTGGAACGGCGTGGCGCGCGCCGTCGCTGCCCAGGTACTCGTTGTTGAGCGAGTCCTTGCCACTGACGAAGGGTGCCCGGTGGGCGGTGGCCGCGTCGCAGCAACCCTGCACGGCTGCGACCAGTTCGCCCAACGTGGTGGCGCGGCGCGGGTCGCCCCAGCTGAAGTTGTCGAGCAGTGCCACCGAGCTGGGGTCTGCACCGACGGCGACCACGTTGCGGATGGCCTCGTCGACCACCGCGTGTGCCATGTGCTCGGCGTCGGTGATGCCGTACCACGGGTTCACGCCGATGCCGACAGCCAGGCCGTGACGATCGGCCGGAGCCGCGAGCACGACACCGTCGGCGTGGCCGTCGTGGCACTCGCCGACGAGTGGGCGTACGACGGTGGCACCACGGATCTCGTGGTCGTAGCGACGGATGATGTGTTCCTTCGACGCGATGTTGGGATGGGCGAGCAGCGCGAGCAGCGTGCCGGGCACGTCGTCGCAGGATGGAGCGGGCACGGCGGAACGGTCGGGGGTGGGCAGGATGGCCTGCATCGTGCGCTGTGGGCGCCCGTCGTGCAGGAAGTGCGTGTCGAGCTCGAGCACGGTGAGCGACCCCGAGCGCACCCGCAGCACGCCGTCGCCGGTGAACGTGCCGAGGCTGACGGCTTCGACACCGTGGCGGGCGCACGCCGCGAGCATGGCCGGCCACTGCGATGGTGCGACGGCGAACACCATCCGCTCCTGCGCCTCGCTGAGCCACACCTCCCACGGCCGCAGACCGGGGTACTTGAGCGGCGCGAGCGCCACGTCGACATCGGCGCCGACGCCTTCGGCCATCTCGCCCACCGCACTGCTCAGCCCGCCGGCACCGCAGTCGGTGACCGCGGTGAACAGGCCGTGGCACTCGCGCATCACGTCGATGAGCAGCTTCTCGGTGATCGGGTCGCCGATCTGCACGCTCGCGCCGGCGACGTCGCCGGTGGTGGCGTCCATCGTGGCGCTGCTGAAGGTGGCACCGCGCAGGCCGTCGCGTCCGGTGCGCCCGCCCATCACCACGACCAGGTCGCCCGGCTGCGGCCCGGGCAGCTGCCACTGCCCTTCGGTCGCGACGCCGATGCAGCCGGCGTACACCAGCGGGTTGGCCAGGTAGCCGGGGTCGTAGAGCACCGCGCCCGCCACCGTGGGCAGGCCGATCTTGTTGCCGTAGTCGGCCACGCCGGCCACCACGCCGCTCTCGATGAGGCGCGGGTGCAGCACGCCGTCGGGCAGCTGGTCGGCGGGGAAGTCGGTGGGGCCGAAGCACAGGATGTCGGTGATGGCGATGGGGTGGTGCGCGGTGCCCATCACGTCGCGGATGACGCCGCCGACGCCGGTGTTGGAGCCACCGAACGGCTCGATCGCCGACGGGTGGTTGTGGGTCTCGGCCTTCACGGCCACGGTGACGCCAGGGGTGTACGACAGGATGCCGGCGTTGCCGACGAACGAGCTGCGCACGAACGGGGCATCGATGGCATCGGTGCATCCGCGCAGCTGCTTCATCAGCGGCAGCACCTCGCCGCCGCCGTCGTCGAGCGTGATGCGTGCGCGGAACGTCTTGTGCGAGCAGTGCTCGCTCCAGGTCTGCGCCAGCGTCTCCAGTTCGACGTCGGTGGGTTCGCGACCAACATTGCGGAAGTGTTCGACGATGGCGTGCAGCTCGGCCAGGTCGAGCGAGAGACCGCGCTCCTTGTTGAGTGCCTGCAACGCGTCGTCGTCGAGGTGGCGGATGGCCACGTGGTCGACCGTCTGCTCGGCCGTGGCGTGCGAGTCGATGAACGACGGCTGCAGCGGCGCGGGTGCCCATCGCTCGATCACCTGGTTGGCCAGCAGGCGGCGAGCGAGGGTGGCAACCGTCTCGGCCTGCAGGTCGCCGGCCACGTCGAAGTGGCGGCCGGTGGCGATCTCCATCTCGGGGATGTCGCCGACCGTGCGGGCCGCGAGCGACACCGCCATGGCCACCGGGTCGGTGACACCCGGCAGCAGCTCGGTCTCGATGCCGGTCGTCGGGGCTGTCCAGGAGCCGTGCTGCAGCAGCGGGTCGACCAGCACCGCCTCCAACAGCTTCTGCTGGGCGGCGGTCAGCGCACCGGCGAACCAGACGACATCGGCGACGTCGATGGCCGTGACCGCGGTGAGCCCGAGCGCATGGGCGTCGGCGAGCAAGGCTGCGGCTCGCGGGTCTGGGTCTGCGGTGCGAATGGTGAGACGCGCTCCGGAGGCCACCGCGATGAACCTAGGGGCTGTGGAGGCGGTGCCGCGCCGGTCGCGAACGAAAAGTAAGGACGTGCCGGCCAGTCGCGGTGGCCGGATGGCGTGAGTAAGCGTTTCCGCTAACATGCGTGCATGATCTCCGGTTCCACGCTGCGCTCCCTGCGCAACCGGCGCGGGCTCACGCAGGCGGAGGTCGCCAACGCCGTCGGCATACCCGTCACGGTGCTCAGCGCATACGAACGAGGCCGGCGCCAGCCCGGCGTCGAGATCGCCGGTCGACTGATCGAGGCACTCGGGTAC
>JAUXQB010000225.1 GCA_030685215.1 Actinomycetota bacterium | reverse complement strand
GCATCCCGGCGACCGCACCCGCCCACGTCTGAGCACTTTCGCCCGCATACCGAGCGGAAGTGCGCACACGCGGCGCGGGTCGACCCGCGGAGCCCCCGTGGTACCTTCGACGTCCATGACGCCGGAGGAGCTCGCTGACCTCACGCACCTCCGACGCGCGCGCGATCTGATGGACCACGAGTACGCAGAGCCACTCGACGTGCCGGCCATGGCGCGGACCGCGCTCATGTCGCCGGCGCACTTCTCGCGCAGGTTCCGCGCCGCGTACGGCGAGACGCCGCACTCCTACCTGAGGACCCGCCGCATCGAGCGCGCGAAGGCGCTGCTGCGCCAGGGCATGTCGGTCACCGACACCTGTGTCGCGGTGGGTTGCACGTCGCTCGGCTCGTTCAGTTCGCGGTTCACCGAGATCGTCGGCATCCCGCCGTCGCAGTACCGCAACCGCGACCATCGCGGCTGCGAGGTGGTTCCGCCGTGCGTCAGCAAGGTCGCCACCCGGCCGCGCCGATTCCCGGCGAAGGTCTGAACACCGAGCACGATCGAAGAAGCACGCGGTCGGCAGCCACTCGTACTGTGCCTCGCATGACAGTCACCGTCTCCGCCATGTTCATCCCCGTCCACGACCCCGACACCGCACTCGGCTTCTACCGCGACGCACTCGGCCTCGAGGTGCGCAACGACGTCGCCTCCGACGGCTTCCGGTGGGTCACCGTCGGCGCCGCCGGCAGCGATCTCGACATCGTCCTGTTCCAGCCGCACGGCGGCCGTTCGCAGACCGAGGGTGACGCGCTGCTGACGCTCGTCACGCAAGGGTCGCTGCAGGCAGCCATCTTCCGCACCGACGACCTCGACGCCACGTTCGAGAAGGTGCGCGCGTCGGGAGCCGAGGTGCTCCAGGAGCCCGTTTCGCAGCCGTGGGGCGCCCGCGACTGTGCCTTCCGCGATCCGTCCGGCAACCTCGTCCGCATCGCACAGGCCTGACCGGATCCCGATTCGTGTCACACGCTGACGTGGAAGATCGCAGGTCGGAGCGCGACACGAGCGGCGGTCCGCGAGTCCGTCGAGCGTCGGTCGGACTCGGAGCGCTGAGCGCGTCGAATCAGTTCGGCGGGAAGTCGAACGACTTCACCACCAGCACGCTGGCGGCGATGCTGACGGCGATGACCGCGAGCGGGGTGGCCCACGCGACCCACTTGGGGTAGGTGTTCCACTTCGGCGGCAGCATCACGAAGCCGCAGATGGCACCCGCGACGAGGCCACCCAGGTGGCCGCCGATGGAGATGCTGCTGATGCTGAACGTGATGAACAGGTTGAGCATCAGCGCGGTGCCGATGCCGGTGCTGAGCACGTTGACGCCCCGTCTGTGCAGGCCCACGGCCGCAGCGCCGAGCAATCCGAAGACGGCACCGGAGGCACCGGCCGTGATCTTCAGCGTCGTTCCTTCGACGACGAGCGCGCCGAGCGACCCGCCGAGCAACGCAGCCACGTACAGCAGCATGAACTGCACGGTCGACATCGCGCGCTCGACGAGCTGACCCAGCTGCCACAGGGCGAACATGTTGAAGCCGATGTGCACGATGCCGAAGTGGACGAAGCCCGACGTGACGAGTCGGTACCACTCGCCGTTGTAGAACATCGCGGGCGGCCACAACGACAGGTCGTAGTGGGCCTGCGTGGCACGACCCGACATCGTCGCGCTGTCGGCGACGACCATCCACAGGAACACCGCGACGTTGATGACGATGACCGCACTGGTGACCGGAGTGAGCTGGCGCGAGTTGAACAACTGCGCCCGCGTCTTCACATCGGGTCGGGCGGCCTTCGCACAGTCGAGGCAGTGCGAGCCGACGGCTGCCTGCACGAGACAGTCGCTGCATGCCGGCTTGCCGCAACGAGTGCAGCTGCGGCCGCCCTCACGATCGGGGTGGCGGTAGCAGCGGGGCACGGTGGGCGGTTCGGGCAGCGACACGGCGGTCAGGCTAGCCAGCGGTCGCGATCGCGGGGCATCGTGCTGCGACCAGCAACCCGGTCCGTCACAGCGCAGCGATCACCGCGTCGAGCACGACCGCCACGATCACCAACGTGACGATCATCGCGTTGTACACGGTGTGCGCGGTGGTCGACTCGAAGGTGGCATCTCGCTGGCTCGGCAGCGCGCGATACGAGCGCAGGTACACGTGCATGAAGTAGGCGCCGCCGATCGACAGCGCGAGCGCGGCCCCCAGTGGAATGCCGATGATGGCGTGGACGAGTCCGAACTGCAGCACCTTCAGCTGATGGCGTGGACGAGTCCGAACTGCAGCACCTTCAGCGCGCGACGGCGACTCGACCAACCCTCGGCGCCGGTGCGGAACATGCGCTCCTCGGCGTACGCGAACAGCGGCAGCGCGGGCAGCAGCAGGCACATGAACACCAGCGGGATGAGCAGCTCCCAGACCGTGCCGACGGTGGCGTCCGACGAGCCGAACACCGGGTTGCCGGCACCGCCCAGCATCGACCACCACCCCCACGACAGCCCGGGCACCATCATCAGTGCAGTTGCCGCGAGCACGACGGTGGTGAGCAGCAGCGGCACCGGCCACACGTGTCGCCAGCCGACGTTGTGCACCACTCGGGTGACGATGGATCGGCCGTCGACGCTGCGCGACCGGCGCAGACCGGTGACCAATCGCACGCCCATGAAGCCCAGCACCGCGAACGTCAGCACGTTCGAGAGGTCGTCCACGGGGACTGAGTGTAGGAGCCGCAGCTACTGTCGTCCGGGCGGCACCGGAACCGGTCGATCCACCGGCAACGGCACCGCTAGAGCGAGAGGGGAATCGCCATGGCATGGGATTTCGAGACCGAGCCCGAGTTCGAAGCGAAGTTGGCGTGGATGCGCACGTTCGTGCGCGACGAGATCATTCCGCTGGAGGCGCTGGCCGACAAGTGGCGCACGCCCGAGGGTCGCAAGGTGTTCGCGAACATCGCCGCACCGTTGAAGGAAGAGGTGAAGCGCCAGGGCCTGTGGGCGGCGCACCTGCCGCCCGACATGGGCGGGCAGGGCTTCGGTCAGGTGAAGCTGGGCCTGATGCACGAGATCCTCGGGCAGACCCCGTACGGCCCGGGCATCTTCGGCAACCAGGCGCCCGACAGCGGCAACGCCGAGCTCATCGCCGTCGGTGGCACCGCCGCGCAGCGCGAGCAGTGGATGCAACCGCTGCTCGACGGCAAGTACCGCAGCTGCTTCAGCATGACCGAACCCGGCGCGGGCGCCGACCCCACGCTGCTCACCACCAGCGCGATGCGCGACGGCGACGAGTGGGTGATCAACGGGCACAAGTGGTTCTCGTCGAACGCGTCGATCGCCGACTTCCTGATCGTGATGGTGAAGACCGGCGACTACGAGATGCCGTACAAGAACTACTCGATGATCATCGTGCCCACCGACACTCCCGGCGTGAACATCATCCGCGACGTGCCCACGATGGGTGAGCCCGACCACAAGACCGGTGAGCCCGGCGGCCATGCCGAGATCATCTACGACAACGTGCGTGTGCCGTTCGAGAACATCGTCGGCGGCGAGGAGGGCATCGGCCAGGGCTTCGCGCTCGCGCAGAAGCGCCTCGGGCCGGGCCGCATCCACCACGCGATGCGCTGGCTCGGCCAGAGCCGGCGTGCGTTCGACCTGCTCTGCGAGCGAGCACTCACCCGCTACGCGCACGGCAGCATCCTCGCCGAGAAGCAGATGGTGCAGGACTGGATCGCGCAGAGCTATGCCGAGATGCAGGCGGCGCGTCTGCTCACGCTGCAGGCCGCGTGGAAGATGGACCAGCTGCACGCCGCGGGCAAGCACTACAGCGATGCCCGCGTGGAGATCGGGGTCATCAAGTTCTGGGGTGCGAAGGTGCTCCACGACGTGATCGACCGCGCCATCCAGATCCACGGTTCACTCGGGTACACCACCGACCTGCCGCTGGAGGGCATGTACCGCGCCGCCCGCGCCGCACGCATCTACGACGGCCCCGACGAGGTGCACAAGGTCACCGTCGCCCGTCAGGTGCTGAAGGGTTATCGACCGAGCGATCCGTCGATCGAGCACCTTCCCACGCGCCGCGCTGCCGCGTTGGAGAAGTTCGCCGA
Organism: Actinomycetota bacterium; assembly: GCA_030685215.1. Taxonomy (GTDB): domain Bacteria; phylum Actinomycetota; class Acidimicrobiia; order Acidimicrobiales; family Ilumatobacteraceae; genus UBA668. Next base: position 24,775 of record JAUXQB010000225.1, on the reverse strand, counting down.
CTACCTCGACGAGCTGGCGGTCAACGAGTAGAGGTTCAGCGACCGGTGCGGCTGGCGAACACGTCGGCCGCAGCCGGCTCGCCGAGCAGGTGACCCTGCACCAGGTCGCAGCCGAGCACGCGCAGGCGGCGCAGCTGGTCGGCGGAGGTGACCCATTCGGCCACCACCTGCATGTCGAGCGCGTGTGCCAACTGGATGATGGCCCGCACGATGGGGTCGTCGTCGCCGCTGGTGCCGAGCATGCGGGCGACCGTGCCGTCGAGCTTCAGCACGTCGGCCTCGCACGTGCGCAGCGCTGTGAGCGACGAGATGCCGGTGCCGAAACTGTCGAGCGCGAGCTGCACGCCGAAGCGGCGCAGTGCCTGCATCGCGCGCAGGTTGCCCGGCTGGCGGTCGTTGAGCGTGTCTTCGTCGAAGTCGAGCGTGAGCTGGTGCGGGTTGAGCTCCATCTGGCGCACGGTGGCGAGCACCCGCTCGACGAACGTGCCCTCCGCCAGCTGACGAGCCGCGATGTTGATGTGCACGCTGAACCCGCGGTCGACCAGGCCCGCGTCGAGCCACGCCCGTGTGTCGAGGCACGCCTGACGGATGACCCAGTCGCCGATGGGCACGATGGCGCCCGACTCCTCGGCGAGGTGCAGGAACTGCGCGGGCAGCAGGGCGCCACGCTCGGGGTGGTCCCACCGCAGCAGCGCTTCGGCACCGGCGACGCGACCGCTGTGGGTGGAGATGATGGGCTGGTAGGCGAGGCGCAGCTGACCGGCGGCCAGCGCCCGCTCGAGCTCGTTGGAGAGCTGCTTGTGATGGCGCGACTCGGCGCGCATCGCGTCGGTGTACAACTCGCTGCGCGAGCGACCGCGCCGCTTCGCCTGGTACATCGCGATGTCGGCGTTGCGCAGCAGCTCGATGGCGGCTTCCTGGCCGCTGACACCCTCGAGGTGGGCCGGCAGGCCGACGGCGACGCCGATGCTCACCGACAGCTCGACCTCGACGCTGTGCACCATGATGCGACCGCTGAGCGAGTGGCGGATGCGCTCGGCGAGGTCGAGTGCGGTGTGCTCGTCGATGTTGCCGTCGCACAGCACCACGAACTCGTCGCCACCGATGCGGGCGACCACGTCGGAGGGGCGGGTGGCGTGCGAGATGCGGTGTGCCACCTGGGCGAGCAGTGCGTCGCCGATCTCGTGGCCGACCGTGTCGTTGACGTCCTTCAGCCGGTCGACGTCCATGAACAGGATGGCCACGTTGCTGCGCGTGCCGCGGATGCCGTCGAGCGCGTCGGCCGCGGTGCGCAGCAGCAGCAGGCGGTTGGGCAGCCCGGTGAGCGGGTCGTGGTTGGCCTGGCGGGTGAGCTCGCTCTGCAGGTGCTTGGTGGCGGTGATGTCGCGAGCGACGCCACCCCAGTACTCGACCACGCCGTCGGCGGAGCGGTGCAGCATCAGGTCGATGTCGAGCGTGCGCTCGAGGCCGTCAGGGCCGCGGAAGCCGACCTCGCCCGACCACATGGAGCTGGTGGAGCTGGCCATGACCTCGCGCGGCACCTGGTCGCGGATGGCCTGCAGCAACCCGCGCGCAGCGGGGTCGCGGATGAGGTCGAGCTCGTCGATGACACCGAACAACCGGCGTGCGGCGTCGTTGGTGTACACCGGCGCACCGTTGCGGTCGAGGATGATGACGGCGTCGTCGGTGGCGCCGACCACGCCCAGCAGGCGGTCGAGCAACAGCTGGTGGGTGACGTGCTCGGTGTGGTCGAGTGCGGTGCCGCCGTAGCCGATGACGCGCCCCATCGGGTCGTGCATCGGTTGCGCGTCGAGCCGCACCCAGGTCATGCGCCCTTCGCCGTGCCACACGCGGAACTCGATGCGCACCTCGCCGTTGGACTCCGCAGCTCGCCGCCAGGTGAGCTCGGCGTTCGCCCGGTCGCCGGGATGCGCGTTGGCCCACGGCGGCCCACCGACCGGCGAACCGGTGCTGCCCTGCACGAGCGCGCCGAATGCTGCATTGGCCGCGGTGACGCGACCTTCGCGGTCGGCCTGGAACAGGCCCACCGGCAACGTTGGGAGCAACTCGATGATGTCCGCCATCCTTACTAGTTGTAATGCCGATGGTTGTATCGGCGAAAGCTACGTGCGACTAAAGGTGCCAGCGACCTCGGCAGATGCCGTTTGAACCGATTCGATGGCCAGCATCAGGTCGGCTCCCGGCGTGCCGTCGTCCAGGCCCGTTGCAGCGCCAAGATAGTGCACCGTGATGACGTAGCTGTGCGTCGAACCCGCAGGTGGGCAGGGACCGGTGTAGCCCAGGTCGCCGTTGCCGTTGGTGGCCTCGTACGCCCCGATGGGCACGGTGTCCTCGTTGAGGGCGATGGCCTCCGGCGAGATGCCGGCGATGACCCAGTGGACGAACTGCGGCGCGTCGAGATCCGTCATCGAGATGGCGATCTCGACCGTGCCGTCAGGGGCATCGGTCCAGGCCAGGGCAGGTGACACGTTGTCGCCCTCGCACGTGTAGCGAGCATCGATGGCCTGGCCGTCGCGCCACGGCGCGGTGGCCGTGCGGTCGTCGATCACCGGCGGAATGGTGACCGAGAGGCTGTCGCCGGGGTCGATGAAGGTGGGATCCTCGGTGTTGGCCACGTCGGGGGGCAGCGTCGCGGAGATGGTGGAGTCCTGCTCCTGCTTGGGCGGCCGCAGCGTGCGGCCGTCGTCGCGGCACCCGGCGGCGATCATCAGGCCGATGCAGATGGAGGTCAGCAGCACTACTCGTCGCACCGCAGCAGCCTACGCAACGACATCGCCGAAAGGGGTGCAGCGGATATCGTGCTCGTGTGGATGCCTCGCCCCTCTGCCTGCTGACCGTGCACGCGCACCCCGACGACGAGGCGTCGAAGGGCGCCCCCACTCTGGCCAAGTATCACGCCGAAGGCGTGCGCACGGTGCTCGTGTGCTGCACCGGCGGCGAGGAGGGCGACCTGCAGAACCCCAGCCTGCGCGAGCCTGGGCAGCCGTTCCACGGGCTCACCCCCGAGCAGGACAAGGCGCTGCTCGCCGAACTGCGCCCGCACGAGCTGGCCAGGTCGGCCGAGATCATCGGCTTCGACGTGGTGGAGATGCTGGGCTACCGCGATTCGGGCATGCCCGACAGCGAGTCCAATCAGCACCCCGACTGCTTCCACATGGCGCCGCTCGACGAAGCGGTCGGCCGGCTGGTGGCCATCATCCGTCGCGAGCGGCCGCAGGTCATCATCACCTACGGCGACGACCAGCGCGGCTACCTGCACCCCGATCACCTGCGGGTGCACGACATCTCCGGCCCGGCGTTCGAGCGTGCGGGCGAAGCGGCCTGGTACCCGGAGCTGGGCGAGCCGTGGCAGCCGCAGAAGCTGTACTACTCGATGTGGTCGAAGGCCCGCCTGCTGGCGGTGCACGAGGGCATGATCAAGCATCGCGGCGAGTCGCCCTACGAGCAGGACTGGCTCGATCGCGCCGGCCAGGACCACCGCATCACCACGCGCATCCAGGTGGGCGACTTCCTGTGGGCGCGCAGCGGCTCCCTACGGGCGCATGCCACGCAGGTCGACCCCAACGAGCCGTGGTGGTTCGGCCTCGACGATCAGCAGCTCGCCGACGTGTACCCGTGGGAGGACTGGATCCTCGCTCGCTCGCTGGTCGGCGAGCCGTCGGCCGAAGCGATCGCCGCAGGTGAGCTCGAGTCCGACCTGTTCGCCGGTGTGCGCTCCGCCGCGGTCACGCCGTGAGCGACGTGACCGTGCAGTACCGGGTGTCGTTCGGGAAGAACGACGAAGCCGTCGAAGGCCCCGACGACGCTGCGGTGGTGGTCACCATCGCCGCGGCCGACACGGGCCTCGCGCCCACCACGGCGTTCATGATGGGCAAGCTGAAGAACACCGGGCCCACCGGGCCGTTGCTCGAGGCGCTGCGCGACGGGTCGGCAGCGGCGGCCATCAGCCGGCTCGCATCGCGTCCCTGAGGCTGCGGTAGCCGATCGGCACCGCGCCCGACTCCAGCAGCAGCGTGCGCAGCGTGGCGTCGGCGGTGATCAGCTCGTGGTCGTCGATCCACAACGGCGCCAGCTCGGTGATGGCCCGTACCTCCGGTGAATCGATGGCGGGCTGCACGTGGATCTCGGTGACGCCCGCCGGCAGCGACCGCACGGCGTCGTACACGCGCTCGCGACTGCCCGCGCGCCAGTCGTGGTCGAAGTGGTCGGGGAACAGTACGCCCTCCTCGGCAGCCAGCCTGCGGAAGGGGAAGCCCGCCTGTTCGGCGGTGATGGTGGACGGCAAGCGGATGGGCAGCTGGAACTCGACCGCCAGCTCGAGGTACACGTCGAAGAACTCGGGCCGCAGGGTGATGGCCGAGAGGTGCGGCGCGAGGTGCGTGACGTCGATGCCCCACGCGGTGGCCCGCTCGATCTGAGCGCGGCATTCGCGCAGCACTTCGGCCGGGTCGGCGTGCTGCCACAGATCGTCGACCTCGCGGGGAAAGCCGCCCTCGCCCGACAGCAGCGACGGCGCGTGCGTGATGGGGCCGAAGCGGTACGCGGCGTGCTCGCAGTTGAGCGTGAGGTGCACGCCGATGTCGTCGGTGGGTTCGTAGCGCATCGCCGCATCGCGGGCCCACGGCGCGGGCACCATCAGGCTGGCGCAGGTGGCGACACCGTGACGTAGTGCGTCGTACACGCCCTCGTTGGCGGCGTGGCAGCTGCCCAGGTCGTCGCACGAGATGATGACCAACTTCGCGTCGGCCGCGTACCCGAGACGTTCGGCGAGGGTGCGTGCATCGTCGGCGCTCATCGTGCGAACGCTACCCGCTGCACCCGCTCCACAGGCCGAGATCGGCGGCCTCGGCGTCGCGTGCGGCGGTGACGAACTCGTCGGCGTGCGCGACGTTGGGAGGGTACGTCAGCGGTCGCGCGTAGCCGCCGGCGATGATGGCCAGGTTCACGAACGTGCCGTCGTCGCTGCGGTACACGTAGGCGAGCAGGCGGCCGTACTGGTCGCGCGCCTCCACGTCGCGCTCCACGTACAGCGCGGTGCCGTCAGGCAGCAGCGACTCGGTGAACGCGGTGGCCTCCGGGCCGAAGCACTCGACCGGTGAGTCGGGCTTCTTCGTCTCCGGTGTGTCGATGCCGATCAGCCGCACCCGTTCCTCGACCCCATCGATCTCGACGCCGATGGTGTCGCCGTCGCTCACGAACAGGAGGGTCGCGTTGGGCGCGAAGACGCCGGTGGGCGCACTGGTCGACGAGCTGGCGGCGTCGCCGTCGCACGCGCCGAGCAGCAGTGCCAGAGTGAGCATCGCCGACCGCCGCATCAGCCCGTTCTATCGGGCCGAGGCGGCGGAAGGCGCGACGACTAGAGGCGCTCGATGATGGTGCCGGTGCCGAGACCGCCACCGCAGCACATGCTGATGAGGCCGTAGCGGCCGCCGATGCGCTCGAGCTCGTAGAGCGCCTTGGTGATGAGGAAACCGCCGGTGCCGCCGAGCGGGTGGCCGAGGGCGATGGCGCCGCCGTTGGGATTGGTCTTGGCCGGGTCGGCGCCGACTTCCTTCTGCCATGCGAGCACCACCGAGGCGAACGCTTCGTTGATCTCGAACACGTCGATGTCGTCGATGCCGAGACCGGTGCGGGCCAGCAGGCGCTGCGTGGCGTCGATGGGGCCGGTGAGCATGAGCACCGGGTCGACGCCGACGTTGCACGTGTCGACGATGCGGGCACGCGGCTTCAGGCCGAGTGCCGCGGCCTTCTCCTCGGTCATCAGCAGCACGGCGCTGGCGCCGTCGCTGATCTGGCTGGAGTTGCCGGCGGTGTGCACGCCGTTCTCACGGCCGACGGGCTTCAGCGAGGCGAGCTTCTCCATCGTGGTCTCGCGCAAGCCTTCGTCGCGGCTCACGGTGTGGAACGTGTCGGCCAGGCTGCCGTCCTCGTTGCGGTCGGGGGCGTCGACGGTGATGTACTGGCCGGCGAAGCGGTCTTCCGCCCACGCCTGTGCGGCGCGCTGCTGGCTGAAGAAGCCGAACGCGTCGGTGTCGGCGCGGGTGATGCCCCACTTGTCGGCGATGCGCTCGGCACCTTCGAACTGCGAGGTCATCTCGTACTGCTCGAAGTAGCTCTTCGGGATGGGGATGCCGAGGCCGAGGGCCTTGTTGCCGCCGACGCCGATGGGGATGCGGCTCATCAGTTCCACACCACAGGCGAGGGCGACGTCGACCGCGCCGCTGCCGACGAGCGCGCTGGCGAGGTTCGTGGCCTGCTGACTGCTGCCGCACTGCGTGTCGACGGTGGTGGCCGCGGTGGTGAGGGGCATGCCGGCCGCGAGCCACGCGGTGCGGGTGATGTTGAACGCCTGCTCGCCGACCTGGCTGACGCACCCGCCGACCACCTGGTCGATCTCGGCCGGGTCGATGCCCGTGCGCTCGACGATGGCCTTCTGCACGGCGCCGAGCACCTCGGCCGGATGAAGGGTGGACAGGCCGCCGTTGCGCTTGCCAATGGGGGTGCGGACGGCGTCGACGATCACTACGTTGCTCATGCGGTCAGCCTACGAGGCCGCCTCCGCGGCGGCAGAGCCGAAGGATTCGGGCGCGGCTCATTACGCTCCGGCAATGGCCTCGTTCAACCCTTCGCTGCTGCCGCCCGACGCGGCCGGCAGGCATCGCTACATCCACGTCATCGGCGCCACGGTGTTCATCGACGACCGGCCGGCCGACGCGTCGTGGGCGATCCACTTCCTCGGCATGCTCGACGACGAGGCCTGCTGGGCCGTCGACGTGCCGCACGGTGAAGACCCGTCGTACGGTGCCGCGCTCGACCTGTACTCGCTCTACGGCCGCACGTCGGAGCCGGAGTGGGCGGTGGCCGGCCGGGCGGTGCAGCTCGCCGAGTGGGCGCGCACGCACCGCTTCTGCGGTCGTTGTGCAACGCCCACCGAACCGTCCGCCGGCGACCGGTCGATGAAGTGCCCGGCGTGTGGTCTGCTCGCCTACCCGCGCCTCGCGCCGGCGATGATCACGCTCGTCACCCGCGGCGAGGCTGGGCCTGAGCAGGAAGTGCTGCTGGCGCGGGGAGTGCAGTTCCGGGCCCCGATGTACTCCTGCCTGGCCGGGTTCGTGGAACCCGGCGAGTCGCTCGAAGGCGCGGTCGTGCGCGAGGTGTTCGAGGAGGTGGGTGTGGAGGTGGGCAACGTGCAGTACCGCGGCAGCCAGCCGTGGCCGTTCCCGCACAGCCTGATGATCGGTTTCCGCGCCGAGTGGCAGCGCGGCGACATCGTGTGCGACCCCAGCGAGATCGTCGACGCGCAGTGGTACACGCGCGAGGCGCTGCCGCCGATCCCGCCGGCCATCTCCATCGCCCGTCGCCTCATCGACGACTGGCTCGCCGAGAGTGCTGAGGCCGTGTCGTTCAGGGCTTGAGGTGCAGCGCGAAGAAGTCGAGGATGATCTCGGCGCGCTGACGGCGGTGCACGGGTGACCCGCTGCGCGAGAGCTCGTGGCTCTCGCCCGGGAAGCGGTAGAAGGTGACGTCCTTGCCCAGCAGGCGCAGTGCCACGAACAGCTCCTCGGCCTGACTGATCGGGCAGCGGAAGTCGTTCTCGCTGTGCACGATGAGCATCGGGCAGGTGATGTCGCGCACGTGCTGGATGGGGGAGAGACGTTCGTACTCGGCGGGGTCGGCGATGTGCGACGGCCCGTGCTCCACCCGGAACACGGTGGAGATGTCGCTGGTGTACTCCTCGGTGAGCACGTTGTTCACCGCGCGCTCGCTGCAGATGGCCTTGAACCGGTCGCTGTGGCGGCCCGCGAGCAGCGTGGCCATGTAGCCGCCGTAGCTGCCACCCTGCATGCCCACGCGGTCGGGGTCGCAGAACGGATAGCGCTCGAGAGCAGTGTCGAGCACGGCGAGCACGTCGTCGATGTCGAGCGCACCCCAGCCGCTGCCCGGCGCCACCGGGTGCTTGGGCCCGAGGATGGCCTGGCCCCACGCCTGCTCGCGGCCCGACCCGCCGCGCGGGTTGCTCATCAGGACCACGAAGCCGGCCTTGGCCTGGAACTGCGCCTCGTCGAAGTAGGTCTCGCCGTACTGCGTGTGCGGTCCACCGTGCACGTTGAGCACCACGGGGTACTGCTGGGCGGGGTCGAAGTCCTTCGGTCGCATGATCCACGCATCGATCTCGCCGCTGCCGTCGGAGCACGGTGCCGCGAAGCGTTCCCACCCCAGCGGCTCGACCGTGGCCGCGTACGACGCGGCGAAGGTGGTGAGGCGGCGAGGTTCGCCGTCGGTGACGACGAACACGTCGGAGAGCTCGTCGACCGCGCCGGCCACGAAGGCGATGGTGCCGCCCGCGCTGTCGAACGACTTCACCGTGATGGCGCCGGTCGTGACCCGTTGCGGCGCCGTGCCGTCGACGAAGACCTTGAACAGATGGGTCTGGCCGCGGTCCTCCGCGGTGGCGAGCAGGGTTGCGTCGTCGAGCCACTGTGGCGGTTGCGTGCCCGCGGTGGTCTCGAAGGTGCGGTCGAGTCCCTTCGACAACCAGCGGTGCGCGGTGCCGCTGGCGTCGGTGAGCGCGACGTGCGCGTTCTGCGGAGCGGTGGACGAATCGTCGTAGCCCAGGAACGCGATGACAGTGCCGGAGGGTGCGGCGCTGGGCGAGGAGTACACGCCCGTGTGCGGCGTGAGCGCGGTGATCTCACCGTGCAACGGCACCAGGTAGAGATCGTTGGCGAAGTCGAGGTCCCACGTGTCGTGGCGCTGGCCGGAGGTGACCACGGCCGACGAGTCGGCCAGCCAGCTGACTCCACCGTGCTGGAACTCGCCGGGGGTGAGGTTGCGCGGCGCGCCGTTGCCGTCGGCGGCGACGACGTAGACGTGCTCGGGGCGGTCGAACACCCAGTCCTCACCGTTGAGTCGCGTGAAGAAGCGTTCGATCTTGCGCGGCGCCTGCCAGCTCTCGTCGCCGTCCTCCGCGCCGGGTGCTTCGTAGCGCTCGTGCGGTGTGCGACTGGTGAACGCGATCCAGCGTCCGTCCGGGCTGAACGTCGCGTCGCCGAGGCCGTCCTTCATCGTGGCCAGCAGGCGCGTCTCGCCAGGGCTGCTCACCGGCAGTGCGTGCAGAGTGGTGTGACCCTTCTTCGGGCTGCGGCGAGAGGTGAACAGCAGCGTGGTGCCATCGGGGCTCCACACCGGGCTGCTGTCGTGCTCGCCGCCGGTGACGGCGCGCGGTGCGCTGCTGCCGTCGGTGGCCGCCAGCCACACCTGCGAGAGGTAGCGGTTCTTCTCGGCATCGACTCGCGTGACCACGAACGCCACCTGGCTGCCATCGGGCGAGACTGCGGGCGAGGAGGCTTGCACGATGTTGCCGATGATGCGCTCGGCGAGCGCCGCGTGCGGGCTGAGTTCGGAGGCTGACATGGCCGATGACGGTAGCCGGTCGCCAGGATCAACTCGGATCGAGCCCGATCGTTGCTGCTCATCCGAGTGCCAGCCGACCATCCGAGTGCCAGCCGACCATCCGAGTGCCAGCAGCACCCCCGTCGGGACGCTCCCACTCGGATGACCGCAACCGGCCATCCGCTGCGCGGCGCAGCGGCGCCGACGGCGAACTCAGAAGGGGAGGGCGTGGCCGATCTGGCGGAACATGCTGGCGATGTCGAGGTAGACGCGCTCGTTGGTGATGCGGTCGCCGTCGAAGAAGAACACTGCGATGGCCGGCACGCGAAACGCCTTGCCCGTCGGTTCCTGTCCCAGCAGCGGTCCGGTGTTCGTGCCCAGCAGCTCGAACTCGGCGATGACGGTGTCGTCGTCGGCGCAATGGAATCGGGCGTTCTCGTGGCGCTGATCGGGGAACGCCTCACGCTGCCGGCGGTGGTAGTTGCGAACCTCCTCCTCGCCGTCGAACACCTGCCCGGTGGGCATGATCTCGTAGCGGGGGTGGCCGTTGAACGTGTTGATGCACGTGTCCCAGTCGTGATCGACCTCCGACTGGAAGTGCTCCGCGAGCACGTCGAGCCGCCGTTGCTTCATTGCCTCGTCCATCGACACACCCTCCCTGGTCGCCGAATGCTACGACACAGCCCGGTAACGACGGCCGACGAGCACCCGCCTAGGTTCGGCGCATGGCACACAGCATGCAACTCGGCCGCCTCGGCCTCTGGACCTTCCAACTCGACCTGGCCCCGATGGCGCGTGCGCAAGAAGCGGTCGCGGAGCTCGAATCGCTCGGCTTCGGCGCCATCTGGGTGCCAGAGGCCGTCGGCCGCGAGCCGTTCGCCAACGCTGCGCTGCTGCTATCGGCCGGCGAACGCATCGTGGTCGGCACCGGCATCGCCAGCATCCACGCCCGCACCGCGATGACCATGCAGGCCGGGTGGAAGACCCTGTCCGAGGCGTTCCCCGATCGCTTCCTGCTCGGCCTCGGCGTGAGCCACCAGCCGATGGTGGAAGGCGTGCACGGCACGTCGTACGACAAGCCGTACAGCACGATGGTGAGCTACCTCGACGCGATGGATCGTGGCTTCTACGTAGCGTCGGCGCCGTCGTCGCCCCCGCAGCGAGTGCTGGCCGCGTTGGGCCCCAAGATGCTGAAGCTCGCCGCCGAGCGCGGTCTCGGTGCGCACCCGTACTTCGTTCCGGTCGAGCACACGCCGATCGCTCGCGAGGCCCTGGGCGCCGGCCCGCTGCTGGCTCCCGAGCAGGCCGTCGTGTTCGAGACCGACCCGGCGAAGGCGCGCGACATCGCTCGCCGGCACATGGCCACCTACCTCCGACTGCCCAACTACACCAACAACCTGCGTCGGTTGGGTTGGGGCGACGACGACATCGAAGGCGCCAGCGATCGCCTCGTCGACGCCATCGTGGCCTGGGGCACGCTCGACCAGATCGTCGAGCGGGTGAAGACGCATCTCGACGCGGGCGCCGATCACGTCGCGGTGCAGGTGCTGCCGGCCGACCCGGCGGCGCTGCCGATGGCCGAATGGCGCGAGCTCGCCACCGCCATCTCGTCGTTGTGACACCATCTGTGCATGAACACCGCTGAGTACCTCGCCGCCCTGCAACGCGACGGCGGCGCGTTCATCGCCTCGTGCGAGGCCGCCGGCCTCGCCGCTCCGGTGGCGTCGTGCCCCGACTGGTCGGTGGCCGATCTGTGCTGGCACCTGGCCGAGGTGCATCGCTTCTGGAACAACGTGGTGGCCGATCAGCGACAGACGTGGGAGGGCTACGAGCCGCCCGCGCGACCGAGTGACGACGAGCTGCCGGCCTTCTACCGCGAGGGCCTCGCCGCGACGATCGCGGTCCTCTCCGCTGCCGACCCCATGCAGCCGAACTGGACGTGGAGCAGCGACCACACGGCCGGCTTCGTCATCCGCCGCATGGCGCAGGAGACCGCGGTGCACCGCTGGGACGCCGACGATGCCGCGGGCGCCGCTGTGCCCATCGAAGCAGCGCTCGCGAGCGACGGCATCGACGAGTTCCTCGAGCACTTCCTCCAAGCGGGCAGTGGTTCCGCGCCGGTCGGTGGTTCGGTGCACCTGCACTGCACCGACGTGTCCGGCGAGTGGACGGTGCGTGAAGGCGCCGACGGCTTCGAGGTCTCGCGCGAGCACGCGAAGGGCGACTGTGCGTTGCGCGGACCGGCCAGCGACCTGCTCCTCGCACTGTGGCGCAGAGCGCCGATCACCTCGATCGACGTCGTCGGCGACGCCGACGTGGCGGCGCGATTCGTCGCGCTGTCGACGCTCGACTAGTGCCTCGTCAGGCACGGTTCCGTGAGTTCGAAGACCGGATGGAGGTGAGCCTCCGCGATGAACTCGCTGACTGGTGCGGCCTTGTCCGCCCGGAAGTAGGGGCGGGTGGCGCTGGCGACTGCGACGTACTGCTTGAGGATCGGCCCAGCCTCGGCAGCGGGCACCTCTCGGATCGTGCAGGTGCACACCTGGCGCCCGTGGCGGAGGACGACCTGCCCAGCCGCGCGAGCATTCAGCACCCACGACACGTCTCCGTACGGGGCCACCAGCCACCGACGATCTCCTTGTCGGACGGGGATGACCGGGGTGCGCCGAGGTTTCCCGGTCCGGCGACCAGTGGTGGTGAGCAGGCTGGCGGGCCCGACGCCGAGGCGAGCGAGACCCCGGAAGACTGCGTCGCCGACGTGATCGATCCAACGCATGTGGAACTCCTTGAGCGGTGTCGTCGAGGTCAGCTCGGACCCCAACCGTGCCGACTCGGTCGGTGGCCGTGACTCTTGTGGTCCTGGCTTTCGATCCATCGCCCAACACCCTCTGTCACCGGCGGTCAGCCCTGTGAAAGGGCTCATCGTCAGGTTCTCCTGAGCGGCTTGTGGCCTCAAGAGTCGGAGGTCACTTCTGAACCTGGTCCCGAACCCGCTCTGGTGGGTGGTGGGTGTCGACGGTAGGGTCATCACATCGGGCGGCTTTGGTTCCCGATGCCCTATGGAAGAGATCCTCGGCATCTACGGTTGGGATGATCACTGGGCGGTGCTCTTCGCCCAGTTTGCGCACGGTGATGTTCAACCGGGCCGCATCGTGCGTCACGATCGGACCGCGCCGCTCGTCGCGACGTCGCTCGGACTCGTCCACTTGCCGGCGCGGCGCAACGTCGGCGCGCTGACGGTCGGCGACTGGGTTGTGGTCGAAGACGGCGAGGTGATCGTTGACATCCTCGATCGCTCGTCCTTGCTGCGCCGCCGCGATCCCGGAGCCGATGAGCAGTTGCTGGCCGCGAACGTCGACGTCGTCGCCATGGTTTTCGGGTCGGACCGCCCACTCAAGGCCGGTCGCTTGTTCCGCACGCGGACGCAGATCTGGGATGCCGGCGCGGTGCCTCTGGTCGTGCTCACGAAGTCCGATCTTGTCGAGGACGACGGTGGGATCGAGGCGCTCATCGGCCGAGTTCACGAGATCGACCCTCTGCTTGACGTTGTGGCTGTCTCTTGCGTGACCGGAGCCGGCCTCGATGCACTACGCCGCCATGTCGGTGGCCGAACGCTGGCACTGGTGGGCGAGTCGGGGGCGGGCAAGTCGACGCTGGTGAACGCTCTCGTGGGCGGGGAGGTCGCATCCGTGTCGGCCGTTCGAGCCACCGACCACCGGGGCCGCCACACCACCACCTCACGAGAGCTTCACCCGCTACCCGGTGGAGGCGTGCTCGTCGACACGCCTGGGCTGCGCGAGGTCGGCCTCTGGACTGACGAGTCGGTCGTCGACTCTGTCTTCCCCGAGATCGAGGAGCACGCCCTGGCCTGTCGCTATCGGGACTGCACCCACGGGTCCGAGCCAGGCTGCGCGGTGCAGGCGGCGGTGGCGGGCGGTCACGTGTCTGCCGAGCGGTTCGCCGCGTGGGAGTCACTTCGGAAGGAGGCGGCGGCCGCGGCGCTGCGAGCCGACAAACATGGTCAGCGTGCGGCCGAGCGCCGCTTTGGGCGAGCCATCAAGAACTACAAGCGTTTCAAGCGCGACGGCTGATCCACGGGGTCCGCCAGAGCCACCGCCGTCGTGCTCGAGGCGCGGGCCGATCCCCCGATGTCACCGCGCCCCCGAGTGCCGGTGGGTGACAGGGCAGACGTTCCCTGACACAGCCCTCGCTACTCGGCGATGCCCACCGGGGAACCGTCGATGATCTGGTCGAGGTACTCGCTGAGGCCGTAGCCCACCTTGCCCTCGTACGGCCCGGAGTGCACGGTCCACTCGGTCATGCCCTCGCTGATGCGGGTCATCAGCCAGTTGCCGTCGGGGTCCTGGCGGCGGTTGCGCAGCGGGATCAGGTCCATCACCTCACCGGTGAACTTCCACTCGCGATCCGAACGCGACGAGCGCAGCAGCCCGTTGATGCGCTGGTGGTACTGGTCGTCGCCGCAGGTCTCGGTGCTGATCTCGACGTGGTCGCAGTAGTGCATCTGACCCTGCTCCCACACGAATCCGCCGCGGGTGCCCGGGCTGTCCTTCTTCGCGACGCGGCTGGCCATGAAACCGAAGTCGGCGTCGACGTTGGCGGTGAGCCAGCGGTAGTACCACGGTGCCTGCCAGTAGCGCGGTCCCCACGAGTGGTCGCGCAATCCGTGGCCGTTGATCTCCCACTCGCGGTCGCCCACGCGGATGGTGCCGTGTGCGGCGACGAGCTGCTCGTAGTGGCCCTTCGCGAACTCCTCGCCGGGGGCTTCGTGCGGCGTGTCGGGCTCGCCACCGAACATGCTCGGCTTACCCTGACCGGTGAAGGTGAGCCGCACCTCGCACTCGGCATAGGGGTTGTTGGTGAACGCCTCCTTCGGGTTGGCCATCTGCTCGGGCTCGTCGAGCAGCACCACCTTGCCGGAGTAGGCGATGCGCAGTTCCTCGAAGGGGGTCACCATCGTCCAGGTGAGGCCGCCGGCGTCGAAGCGATCGTTGTTGTCGATGGTGGGACGCTTGTACATGAAGCCCACGCTGCGACGGGAGCCGTCGGCATCGGGCGGCAGGTACAGGCAGACGGTCATCTCCGCGTAGCCCTCGTTGGCGCGGTTACCGATGCGGAACCAGCCGCCCACCTGATGCGCGGGGTCGAAGCAGTTGATGTACATGCTCTCGTTGAAGTTGGGCTCGGGACCCAACTCGTGCATGAACTCATCGGACGGGTCGAGACGGACTGCCATGCGCGTCACCGTAACGATCACCCGATCGCCGTGGCGTACCGAGCGGACGCGGTCGTCAGCGCCGTTCGTCAGTGAGGTGTGGGCGGCAGGCTCAACTGGCCGAGTCGCTCGGAGAGCAGGTCGGCGAGCTGCGTGAGATCGATCGGTTCGCGATCCTCGTCGGTCGTCGACGGAGCGTCGAATGCGCTCGGAGCCGGCAGGTCGTCGAGCGCGGGGATCGACGGCGGCTCCTGCAGCATGACGGGTTGCTGACCGGTGATGGTGGGCACCAGCAACGGTGCGGACACCGAGTCGAGGTCGACGAGCATCGGGATCGGTCCGGTGTCGGTCGGTGTGAGCGATCGCGCGGTGGCACCGCTGAGGCGATCGATGGCCGCGTTCACATCGGCGAAACGTTCGTCGATCTCGATCGCGTGCCGCCGGTGCATCTCCTCGATGTGTGCGAGGTGCTGCGCGTCACCGTGGCCCCCGGGCCGCTGCTCAAGGGCATCGAGTCGCTGCTCGACCGTCTCCTGCTGACGACGGACGTCGGTCGCGAGTGCCTGCATGTCGTGGCGGATCTCGCCGAGACGCGCGTCGACAGCCTCGAGCACCGAGCGAACGAGCAGTCCGATCTTGTCGTCGATGGTCGGGTCGGTCACCACGATCAGCTCTTTCGGCCTCGCAACCAACCACGGCTGCGCTTCTCGGCACAACCGGTGCCGACCAACTGCTCGTCGGTCTGATGACCGTCGTCGACGATCTCGTCGACCATCTCCCAGATGTCGACTGCCGCGAGGTTGTGCGTGGCGCCGCTCCACGACTGGGCCTCGGCGCTCGACTGGGTGTTCTGCGAGACCAACTCGTCCATCGACATCGGGGCCGCGGCCAACTTGGGGAGTTCTGCGGGCAGCTCGGCCGGCTCGAACGCGTTGAGCGGCGGCAGACCTGGCAGCTTCTGGTCGTCGGGGGAATCGACGGTCGGGTCGCTGAGTGCGCCGAAGAAGTCGGTGGTGAGCACCGGCGTCGGCTCCGCGGGGACGGGCGCCGCGAGCGTGGTGAACGAACTGAGCGTCGGCATCGTCGGCACCTCGACCGGTGCCTCGGCGATGACCGGTGCCTCGACGACGGACTCCTCGATGGCGGGCTCCTGCACGACAGCGGTCGGCGTCGTGTCGGGGGCGCGTAGCGAGCTGAACGAAGGGAGTGTGAGGAGCGCGCTGGCCGGCTCCGGCGTCGCGGGCTCGGACTCGGCGGTCTCGGGCTCGATCGTCGGCGGCTCCTCGGCCACGACCTCGGCAGCGTCGCTCACTGCCGCATCGGCGGCCGCGGGCGTCAACCAGAGCAAGCTCGACAGCAGTGCTGGTGCGGTCGGTTCCACGTCGTCCTCGACCACATGCTCGTGGATGGCGTCATCGACGATCGGCTCGGAGTGGGCGTGGGCGAAGCCGTTGACCTGTGGCTCGCTGTCGACCACCAGCGGCACCGTCGCGTGCCACGGACTCTGTCCGACGGCCGGCTCGGCGACGAGCGGTTCGATGACAGGCTCCTCGGTGACGGGCATCTCGATGGTCGGCATCTCGGCAGCGGCCGGCTCCTCCTCGATCACACGTGCTTCCTCGACGACGGGCTCTTCCTCGACGACGGGCTGGTCCTCGGCGACGACCGCTGCGGCGACGGCTTCCTCGACGGCCGGTTCGTCGACGACGATCTCCTCGACGGGTGACGCGTCCATCACGACCGACTCGACCACGACCGACTCGACCACCACGTCGTCGACCACCACGTCGTCGGGGAGGGTGGGAGGCGCGGCCGCGACGGTGGTGCCGCGCAGCCAGTGGTGCACCCCGGACGAGTGGTGTCGCAGCGGGAACACCTCGGGCATGCCGACCGGCTTGTTGGCGATCGACGCGAGCAGCGTCTCGGTGGCGGATTCGATGGTGAGCTCGACGGCGTCACGATCGACGCTCGGGTCGCGCTGGAAGAGGCGCGCAAGAGAAGAGGTGTCGCCGACGCGTACCGAGCCCTGTTCGAGCTGAGCGGCCGACAGCACGCCGGAGTCGACGAGCAGTGCACCGATCGGGGCGTCACCCTCACGTTCAGCGAAGTACACCCGCCCGTCGACCGCGAAGAGTCGGATTCTGGGGTCGAGACCGACCGCAGCTTCGCCGCTGAAGCGCTCGCTGCCGACCAGCGCGACGAAGCCCCAGATCGGGTCGCTCCCGCTGTACGAGTTGAGTTGACTGCGAATCATGCGAGAGACCCTCCCGGTTCGAATCCTTCGGAAAATGGTTTCGGTCAAAGGGGCGAGCACCTTGAGGAATTGAGGAAGGAACTCTCAAGTTGGTCACGGTGCGGACCGATGACTCGCTGCCGAGGTTCCACACGTACGGAACCGGTCAGGGTGGTGGAGACCCTGTGACTGAACGGGAAGGGGCGGGTCGATGCTTCGACGACTCAAGATCGGCGGCAGAGTGAACATGCTCATCGCCGTACCACTGCTGGCACTCATCGCGTTCGCCGCGCTGAGCTACATCGCACTCGAGCGAGTGAGTGTCCGCGGCGAGGAGTACAAGGCGCTGAAGAAGGCACAGGACCTCCGTGCCTCCACCGCGCCGCCGCCCGCCAGCCTCCTGGAGGCGTGGGCGATCGTCAACCACATCGGCATCCTCGGCGCCACGATCGACGGCTTCACGCCCGACGGCATCGCGATCATCGACGGCGAGCTCGCGAAGCTCGACGCCGCACAGGTTCGCTTCGAAGAGTCGGTGGCCTACTGGCGCGAACAGGACCTCGACGAACGAGTCGCCATCCGCCTGCTGCAGATCGGTGGCGACCAGGGCGAGAAGTTCTTCCTGCAGGTGCAGGAGGAACTGAAGCCGGCCATTGCCTCCCGCGCTCCGCAGAACGTGATCCGCGTGATCAAGAGCATGGAGTGGCGCTACAACCTCCAGCAGACCGGTGTCCAGCGAGCACTCGCGTGGGTCGAGCCGGAAGTGGTCGCCCGTGAGGAGAGCACCGACAGCTACGTCGGCAACGTCATCCTCTTCGCCGGCATCGCCACGTTCGGCCTCCTCGTCCTCACCGTGCTGCTGTCGGGCCTCGTGCGTCGCTCCATCGTCGGACCCATCCGGCGCCTCGCCACGCAGGCCAAATCGGTCGCCACCAAGGATCTTCCGGAGGTGGTGCAGACCGTGCAGGATCTCCCCGCCGACAGCCCGGTGCCGCACCTTCCCAGCTTCGAGGTCGGCACCAAGGACGAGCTCGCCGAACTGGGCGAGAGCTTCAACTCGGTGCAGGACGCCGCCGTCGATCTCGCCGCCGAGCAGGCGATGGCTCGCCGCATCGTGTCGGAGAACCTGGTCAACATCGCTCGCCGGAACCAGAACCTCCTCGGTCGTACGCTCGGCTTCATCTCCACCCTGGAGCAAGGCGAACGCGACCCGGAAGTGCTCGACAACCTGTTCCGCCTCGATCACCTCACCACTCGCATGCGCCGCAACGCCCAGTCGCTGCTCGTGCTGGCCGGCGCCGAGCCGACCCGCCTGTGGGCGCCGACCGTTGCCATCGGCGACGTCGTTCGCGCCGCACTCTCGGAAGTGGAGAACTACGGCCAGGTCGAGCTCGCCGATCTCGGCGACATCGGTGTGCAGGGAGCGGTGGCCAGTGAAGTCGCTCACCTCCTCGCCGAGCTGATGGAGAACGCGACGAGCTTCTCGCCGCCCACCAGCGCCGTCACCGTCGTCGGTCGGGCAGTGCCCGACGGGCACCAGCTCGCCATCTTCGACTACGGCCTGGGCATGGCCTCCGAAGAGCTGGCCGACGCCAACCGCCGGCTCAACCAGGTGTCGTCGTTCGACCGTGAGAGCAACAAGATGCTCGGCTTCCAGGTGGTCGCCCGCCTGGCCGCCCGTCACGACATCAAGGTGATGCTCACCACCACCCCCGGTGGCAGCGGTGTGACCGCGATCGTTCGGTTGCCGAAGTCGATCCTGGAAGTGATGGGTGCGCCCGGCACGATGGCGCCGGTCGTCGACGTGCCTGCGATCACGGAGCGTCTCAGCGAACCGCTGCCGCTCACCGTGTCGGTGGGCGCCGCGCCGGCGCTGCACCAGTCGCCCACGCAGATGACCGACGAGGCGCTGTGGGAGGCCATGCGGGCACCCGCATCCGCATCCACTGCGGCACCGATCACCGACCTCACGCCGACCGTCCCGCTGACGCCCGTGCCGATGGTGTCGGAGCCGACGCCCAGCATCGCCCCACCCGCGGTGCCGGCAGCCCCGGCGCCGGTCGGCTCGGTGTCGCCGGTCGCGCAGTCGGAACCGCTGACCACGCAGTCCGGACTCACCAAGCGAGTCCGCGGCGCGCAGATGCCCGAAGTCGGGTCGACGCCGATGGAAGCTCCGGCTCCGCGGCCGGCCGACGAAGTCCGCACCACTCTTGCCAGCCTCCAGCGCGGCGTCGACCTCGGTCGGCAGCGCCAGGCCGACAGCTGACCGAGCCTGAAGGACCGAGGAGCAATCGCAATGGCGCTTTCAGAAAAGGCGAACAACGTCAACTGGCTGATGGCCAACTTCGTCCGCAGCACACCCGGTGTCGAGCAGGCGGTCGCCGTCTCGTCCGACGGGTTGCTGATCGCACTCAGCTCGCACATGGAACGTGCGTCGGCCGACAAGATGGCGGCCATCATCACGGGCATGCGCGCGCTGGCCCACGGCGCGGCGAACGAGCTGGCCAAGGGTCAGGTCATGCAGGTGCTGGTCGAGATGCAGAGCGCTTACCTCTTCGTCAGTGCCATCTCCGGTGGCTCGACCCTGGGTGTGGTGGCGGCTCGCGACTGCGACCTCGGTCTCGTCGGCTTCGAGATCACACTCCTCGTGGAGCGCGTGGGATCACAGCTCACCCCGACCCTGATCTCCGAGTTGAAGAACTCGTTGGTCGCGGTGTGAGATGAACGAGCCCGAGGTGGAAGACCACGGCCAGCTCGTGCGTCCGTTCCTCGATCGGAAGCGGCCGCTCGACGGTCACCCGATGGAGGGCGACCACTCCGCCGCGGCGCACGGGGTACGTGCATACGCGATGACCGGCGGGCGCGCGCACGCCAGCACCGTGCTCGAGTTCGAGACCATGTTGCAGGGCACTGCCGCTGGGCGTGAAGCGATCACGGCGCTCAAGTTCGAGCGTGCCGAGATCCTGCGGCTGTGCCAGACCGAACCGTTGTCGGTGGCAGAGCTGGCAGCACAGATGCGGGTGCCGATCGGCGTGGTGCGAGTCGTCGCCGCCGATCTGGTGTCCGAAGGGATGTTGGAGTCCTTCCAGCCGAGCACGAACGTCGCAGACGACGTGCTCCTGATCACAAGGTTGATTGCCGGTGTCCGCTCTCTCTGATACAGCCACACGCTCGTACTCCACAGGCCCGATCCCGGTGAAGATCGTGGTCGCGGGTGGCTTCGGCGTGGGCAAGACCACGTTCGTCGGCGCCATCTCCGACATCAAACCGCTCACCACCGAGGCGGCGATGACCAGCTACGGCGAAGGCGTCGACGACCGCGGCGACGTCGGCACCAAGACCACCACGACGGTGGCCATGGACTTCGGTCGAGTGGCCGTCGACGATGCGATCGTGCTGTACATGTTCGGCACACCCGGCCAGGACCGCTTCGGCTTCATGTGGAACGACCTCATCCAGGGCGCTCTCGGCGCGGTGGTGCTGGTCGACAGCCGCCGCATCGAGGACTCGTTCCCCGCGCTCGACTACTTCGAGAGCCGCAGCGTGCCCTTCGTGGTCGCCGTGAACCGGTTCGGTGGGCAGATGTTCCACACCGTCGACGAAGTGCGCGAGGCACTCAGCATCGCCACGCACGTGCCGGTGGTGAGCACCGACGCTCGCGGACGCGTCGCGGTGAAGGAGACCGTGCTGAGCTTGCTCGACGTGGTGCTGCAACGGGCACTCGCGAAGGCGAAGAGCAACTAGCCACTACGGTGACCGGCGAGAGGTGCGCTCGCCATGTCCACCGTCGAACTGGTCCACATCACGGTCAGGGTGCCGTCGCCGCACGCGACCTCGTCCCACGCGGGGGAGGGCGCCACGCTGCTCGACGACGTCAGCCTCACCGTCGACGATGGTGAGCTGCTCGGCGTGGTCGGCGCATCGGGCTCCGGCAAGACGACCCTGCTGCGTGTGATCGCCGGGCTGCAGTCGCTGGCAGCGGGCACCGTGATCATCGACGGCATCGACGTGAACCAGGTGGGCCCGGCCGCGCGCGACGTCGGGATGGTGTTCCAGGACGCGGTGCTCATCCCCACCCGCGACGTGCAGCACAACATCGCGTTCCCGCTCGAGCTGCGTCGCCAGCCGGACGACGAGATCGCGGAGCGCGTCGGTGCCGAGACACGCGCGCTGCACATCGAGGGCCTGCTCGCGCGTGCGCCGCACGAGCTGTCGGCGGGGGAGGCGCAACTGGTGCAGATCGCCCGCGCGCTCGTGCGCGTGCCCTCGGTGCTGTTGCTCGACGAGCCGCTCGCCAACCTCGATGCCGCGCACACGCACCGCATGCGCCATGAACTGCGCCTGTTGCAACAGGGCTACGGCGTCACCACGGTGCTGGCAACCAACGACCCGTTGGAAGCGATGGCCATGCCCGACCGGCTGGTCGTGCTCGATGCCGGGTCGGTGGTGCAGGTGGCCACTCCGGCCGAGGTGTTCGAGCACCCGGCCACCCTGACCGCGGCCGCGTGCACCGGCCACGTCTCGTTGCTCCAGGCCGTGGTGGAGGCCGACTCCGACGGCTTCTGGTTGGTGCACCCCGCGTTCCGTCATCGTGCCTGGCGCCCGTCGCTCGCGGGTCGTGTGGGTTCCACGGTCGTGGTCGCAGTGCGGCCGGCATGGGTGCGAGTCGCGGCCGACGGCCCGGTGGCGGCCACCGTGGAGACCGTGTCGCCGGTGACCCGCACGATCAGGGTCTCGCTCGACGACGGCGGCAATCGCCTCGAGATCGCGACCGGCCCGCACACGCACCGGGTGGGCGAACGCCTGTCGTTGCACCTCGACCAGGTGGCGCTGTTCGACCCGACGACAGGCTTCGAAGTCGGTCGTTGAGACTGTCGGACGTCGTGTGCGCTGTGCCTCGCTGGGCGGGACACAGCGCACACGACATCCGCGTGGCCCGCAGCTGAGTGCTCACCAGAGCTGCAGTTGCTCCCAGGTGATGGCGACGTCGCTGATGGTCTGCCACGTCAGGCGACCGCGACCGCCGGGTCGGCGGACCTCGACGCGCTCGGGGCGCAGGCTGCGCGCGCCGCCGTTGGCGTCGTAGATGGTGATGCTGCCGTCGATGGCCACACCCGACATCTTCCCCGCGAACCAGCGGCCGGTCTCGCCCTTGCGATAGCGCACCGGTTCGCCGGCGCGCAGGCCGAGTCGTTGCAGCGTTGCCGCGTCGATCATGCGGGCTGACTCAGTTCCCGGCCAGCATTCGCGCCTGCAGCTTGCGCATGCCCGCGAGCCAGCGGTCGTAGTCGCCGGTCTTGCGTTGCAGGTAGGTGAGCACCTCCGGATGCGGCAGGATGAGGAATGTCTCGGCGCGGATGGTCTGCACCGCCACTTCGGCCACTTCGCTCGGCTCCAGCACGCGGCCGGCGGATCGCACGACGCTGCTGCTGATGCCCGCGGTGGGGTCGTCGCCGGCACGCAACATCGCGGTGTTCACGCCCTGCGGACACAGGCAGCTGACGCGCACACCTGCGTCGCCGTAGGTGATGCTGAGCCACTCGGCGAACGCGACCGCCGCGTGCTTGGTGAGGCTGTACGGCGCAGAGCCGATCTGGCTGAGCAGACCCGCCGCCGACGCGGTGGAGCAGAAGTACCCCTCGCCGCGCGCCACCCATCCGGGCACGAGGTACTTCGCTGCCCAACGATGTGCGTGCACGTTGACGTCGAACGCGAGGTCCCACTCCGACTCGGGGCTGTCGAGCCCACGGCCGATGCCGACGCCGGCGTTGGCGAAGAACAGGTCGATCGGCCCGAAGGCCTGCTCGGCGACCTCGACGAGGTGGCGGTTGCCCTCCTCGGTGCCCAGGTCGGCGGCGACGGCCAGCGCGCTGTCGGGCCGTGCCGCGTTCAACCGTTCGGCCACCGCGGCGACCCCGGCCGACTGCACGTCGGCGAGCACGACCCGTGCACCTTCGGCGTGGAAACGCTCGGCCAACCCCTCGCCGATGCCTCCCGCAGCACCGGTGACCACGGCATGTTTCCCCTGAAGTTCCATGCGGCGATCGTAGGCGGTGACAGCAGCCACACGCCGGGACGGTCGCGTGCGGGCGCAGCGCGAAGGGGAACGCAACCGTGGCCGATACCATGCGAGACAGAAGCGGTGCGCGCGAGGTACGTTCGCATCACGCCAGTCGCCGAAGGAGAGCACAGTGACCCAGACCGGGACCGAGACCACCGATGCCGTCATCCACGAGGCCTTGAGCGTGATCGACAAGGCGTTGTCGCAGATGATGAGCCGCGAGTTGGTGTCCTCCGGCGAGATCACCGACGTGCTGCTCGACGTGCGCACACTGCTCACCATGCCGGCGCACGCCGCCGCTGCCGCAGAGGTCTGAGCACCCGGCACCGACAGGTGCTGCCGGCGCGCCTCAGGCCGCCAACAAGTCCTTGAACGCTCGTTCGAGGCACACGCGCAACAGGTCGGGATCGGCCACCGCGACCGTGTCGATATTGACGCCCATGTCGAGGCTGTGGTTGTAGCTGAGCAGCGTGAGGTTGAACGCCACTCCGCCCAACGGACCGACCGGGTAGTTCTCGAGCAGCTTCGCGCCCGCGAGGTACATCGCCATCGGTGCGCCGCGCACGTTGCTGGTGGCGAAGTCGACCGTCTGCGCCTGCTGGCGGGCGAGACGTGTGATGAGGCTGGTGGGCAGCGCCGCGGCCACCGCGGCCAGTGTCTCCAGCGACGCCGTTGCCGACGCCTCCTTGGCAGCGCCGGCGGCCTCCTGGATGGCAGCGAATCGATCGGCGATGGGCATGTCGCCGGTGGGCACCAGCATGCGCGCCAGCGAGAACGCGTTGGCGCCCGAGGCCTCGGTGCGTGTGCTGATGGCCATGCTCGACCGCAGCAGGTCGACGGGCGTGCCCATCTCGCGGTGGTAGCGGCCGGCCGCCTCCGCGGCCGAGGCGAGGAACGCGGTGTTGAGCGTGCCGCCGAGCCGCTTCGCCGCGGCCCGGGTCTCACCGAAGGGTGCGCGCAGCACTTCCATCCGCCGCTGCAGCGAGCGCTGCGTCCACAGCGGTGAGCGCGCACTCTCCGTGTCGCCGAGCTGCTGCATCACGCCGCGCACCGTGTCGGCCGCTGCCGAACCCGCGTCGGGGATGCCGGTGGGGTCGGCGAGCAGTTCCTTCACCTGCTTGAGCAGACCGATCGGCATGCGCATGCTGCCGTTGAGCAGGTCGCGCAGCAGGTCGGGGCTCGGCGTGTCGGCGGCCGCTGCCTCGGCTGCGGCGGCGATGACATCGGGGTCGATCGGGGGCAGCTCGTCGACCTCGCGTTCGAAGTCGAGGAACTGCAGGCTCAGCTGCACGCCGCCTTCGCCATCGACGATGGTGTGGTGCATCTTCTGGATGACCGCGCTCTTGCCGCCGCGCAGACCGTCGACGATGACGAACTGCCACAGCGGACGCGTGCGGTCGAACGCGTCGCACGCCATCAGGCTGGCCAGGTCGAGCAGCTGGCGCATGGTGCCCGGCTTCGGCAGGGCCAGGTGGCGCACGTGGTAACGAAGGTCGAAGTTGGGGTCGTCGACCCACATCGGCGCGGTGATGTTGGCGGGCGCCGGCTGCACCCGCTGACGCAGCCGCGGCACTGCATACGTGGCTCGCTCCATGCGCCGCAGGAACACGTCGAAGTCGGGTGACTTGTCGAGGATGGTGACGTTGGCGAAGGTGCTGCTGAGGTGCGGGTCCTTCTCCAGCCGCCACATCAGCCCTTCGGCATCGGTCATCTTGCGGTCGAAGTGCAGGTCACCCATGGGGCGAGGCTAGCCCGCGGTTCCCGAGGGAGGGGCAGCCTCAGCCGACCGCGCGCAGCAGCGCCAGCGCGGCCTGGCCCAGTGCGAGCCCGACGA
>JAUXQB010000218.1 GCA_030685215.1 Actinomycetota bacterium | reverse complement strand
GCGGTGCGGGCGAATGCACCGACCGCCGCCTGGTCGTCGAGAGGGATCTCGCGGCGCATCGCGGCAAAGGTGATGGCGCGGTACATCGCGCCGGTGTCGAGGTACTCGAGGCCCAAACGCTCCGCGAGCGCACGCGCGATGGTGCTCTTCCCGGCGCCTGCCGGGCCGTCGATGGCGATGACCCGCACTACCAGCTCGTTCCCTGCGGCAGACCTTCGCTGTACCCGGCGGCGCTCTGCACACCGACGACCGCGCGCTCGGCGAACTCAGGGATGGTGGCGGCGCCGGCGTAGGTGCAGGCAGATCGGACGCCGGCGACGATGTCGTCGATGATGTCCTCGACCCCGGGCCGCGACTGGTCGAGGTACATGCGCGAGCTGCTGATGCCCTCCTCGAAGAGCTCCTTGCGGGCACGTTCGAACGCGGTCTCGCTGCGGTTGCGGATCTTCACGGCGCGGTTGCTGGCCATGCCGAAGCTCTCCTTGTAGAGGCGGCCATCGGGGTCGCGCAGCGTGTCGGCTGCGCTCTCGTAGGTGCCCGCCAGCCAGGACCCGAACATCACGTTCGCGGCACCCGCCGCCAACGCCAACGCCACGTCGCGCGGGTGGCGAACGCCGCCATCGGCCCAGATCACCTTGCCGTGTTTGGCCGCCTCACCGGCGCAGTCGTGCACCGCACTGAACTGCGGGCGGCCGACACCGGTCATCATGCGCGTGGTGCACATCGCGCCCGGTCCCACGCCCACCTTGATGATGTCGGCGCCGGCTGCGATGAGGTCGCGGGTACCGTCGACCGTGACCACGTTGCCGGCCACGATGACCACGTCCGGAGCGACCGCGCGCACCTCCTCGATGGCCCGCAGCGTGCGGGTCTGATGGCCGTGTGCGGTGTCGATGACCAGCACGTCGGCGCCGTACGAGACCAGCGACTTCGCCTTGGTGGCCGGGTCGCCGTTGATGCCGACGGCGGCGGCCACCAGCAGGCGGCCGTCGGCATCCACGGCGGGACGGTAGATGGTGCTGCGCAAGGCGCCCGTGCGCGTGGCGCAGCCGATGAGGCGACCGTCGCCGTCGACCACCGGCGCCATGCTGAGCCGCTGCCCGCTGAGCCGCTCGTAGATCTCGGCCGGCGCGGTGCCGTCGTCGAGCAGCACCAGTTCGCGGCTCATCACGTTCTTCAGCTGCGTGAACCGGTCGTAGCCGGCGGCGTCGTGCTCGGTGAACACACCCTCCGGTCGACCTGCATCGTCGACCACCACGACCGCACCGTGCGCCCGCTTGTGGATGAGCCCGAGCGCGTCGCCCACGGTGTTGTGGGCGCTGAGCGTGATGGGCGTGTCGTAGAGCAGATGGCGCGACTTCACGTAGCCGATGACCGACTCGAGCACGTCGAGCGGGATGTCCTGGGGCAGCACGGTGATGCCACCGCGGCGGGCGACGGTCTCGGCCATGCGCCGGCCGGCGACGGCGGTCATGTTGGCCACCACCACGGGGATGCTGGTTCCCAGCCCGTCGGGCGTGGTGAGGTCAACGTCGAACCGTGATGCCACGTCGTTGAGACTGGGCACCATGAACACGTCGCTGTACGTGAGGTCGTACGGCGGGGTACTGCCGAGAAATTTCATCGTGCTCGTCACCTTCGGTTGAAACAGCCGCCCAAGGCTACCGTGGCGACCATGACGACACCGGTGGTTCTCGTGCACGGTTGGGGTGGTTCGTTCGAGAGCACCTGGCAACGAAGTGGGTTCACCGAACTGCTCGCCGACGCCGGTCGCCCGGTCATCGGCGTCGACCTGCTCGGCCACGGCACCGCCCCCAAGCCGCACGACCCCGCGGCCTACACCGACCTCACCGAGCGGGTGCTCGACGCGCTACCCGACGAACCGGTCGACGCGGTCGGCTTCTCGCTGGGGGCCATCACGCTGCTGCGTATCGCGTGCGCACAACCGCACCGCTTCCGTCACCTGGTGCTGGCGGGCATCGGCGCCACGCTGTTCGAGCGCGACGACGCAGCCGGCGAGCGCATCGTTGCCGCGCTGCAGGGCACCGGCGACCCCGACGACAACATCGCTCGCATGTTCGTGAACTACGCGAACCAGCCGGGCAACGACCTCGCCGCCCTCACCGCGGTCATGCAGCGTGCGCGCGGCGCCGAGTTCACGCCCGACGCGGTCGCCACCGCCACCTGCCACACCCTCGTGGTCATCGGCGACAAGGACTTCGCCGGTCCCGGCGATCCGCTCGCCGAGGCCCTGCCGAACGCCACGCTGAAGGTGCTGCGCAACGTCGATCACTTCGCCACGCCGGAAGCGTTCTCGTTCATCGACGCCACACTCGAGTTCATCGACGCCGTCCCCGCATGACGGATCGGTCCCGCGTCGGCACGTCGATCGAGCGGGCGTTGCACGTGCTCGGCAACGGCGGGCTGGTGGGGTTGCCCACCGAGACGGTGTACGGGCTGGCTGCCGACGCAGCGAACGAGGAAGCGGTCCGCCGCATCTTCCGAGCGAAGGGTCGCCCCGCCGATCACCCGCTCATCGTGCACGTCGCGCACGCGGAGCAGCTGGCCGACTGGGCCGCCTTCGTCCCACCGGCGGCGGCGGTGCTCGCCGACACCTGTTGGCCGGGACCACTCACGCTGCTGGTGCCGCGCGCAGCGCACGTGCTCGACGTGGTCACCGGCGGCCGCGCCACGGTCGGCGTGCGCGTGCCCGCACACCCTCTGGCGAGCGAGCTGTTGCAGCGCTTCGGAGGGGGCCTCGCCGCCCCCTCGGCCAACCGGTTCGGCAAGGTGAGCCCCACCACCGCGCAGCACGTGCTCGACGATCTCGGCGACCTGGTCGACTACGTGCTCGACGGCGGCGCGTGCCCCGTGGGTGTGGAGAGCACCATCGTCGATTGCACCGTGCAACCGGCGCAGATCCTGCGGCCGGGGGCCATCGCTGCGGAGCAGATCGAACTGCTGCTGCACGGGGGGCTCGCCGCCGCCAGCGGACCCAGCCGCGCGGCAGGGATGATGGCCTCGCACTACGCGCCTGCAGCACGGGTCGTGCTCGTCGACTCCCGGGTCGAGGCCGACCGTGTCGCGGCGGGCACCCCGGGTAGCTGGGTGCTCGACCGCACCGACGACCTCGTCGACTACGCCCGCACCCTCTACGCCGAGCTGCGCGACGCCGACACCCGTGGCGTGGCGGTGGTGGTGGCCGTGATGCCGGCGGCAGCCGGCATCGGGCACGCCATTCGCGACCGGCTCACCAAAGCGGCTGGTTGAGGTTCGCCACCCACACGTCGCGCACGGCGTCGATGTCGGGAACTGGTGCACCCTCCACCGCGGCCACGGTGAGGCTGACGGTGGTGGCACCTGCGTCGGGGACGAGGTCGAGACGGCACCAGCATGGTGACGGGTCGTGCAGGAACACCTCCAGCACGTACGGCGGATCGTCGACGAGCACCTCGCCGATCCACGACGTCACGATCAGCAGCGCCTCGAACGCTTCTACCGGCAGCACGTCGATGGTGAACGACGGCGCGTCGTGCTGCACGCCTCGCACGGGTCGACGCGGCCGCGACGGAGCAGGAGGTGGCGGCGCCGGCACATCGACCGGCGCGGTGACGCGCGGCGAGCTTCGGCGCAGCTCGACCGCTCGCTCATAGGCGGCGTTCACCGCCTGCATCGCGGCCACGTCGCCGCCGAGGTCGGGGTGGTGCGCCTGCGCAAGGAGTCGACGGGCGGCAGCCAGTTCCTGCAGCGAGGCGGTGGGGGCGACACCCAGCACCTCGAACGGGTCGCTGCTCATCGAGCGGCCGACCTCACGGCGTCGTGATGGCCGCGGTGGCAGCGGTGCGCAGCACGGCGTACTGGTCGCGAACCTGGCGGCACGGCTCGGCGTGGATGGCCACCGTCTCGCCGAGGCCCCAGCGAGCGGCGATGTCGGCGTGCGACTCGCCCAGTGCCACGGCAGCCGCCTGCACGCACGCGCCCGTGGCCACGGCCTCGGCTTCGTCGGCGGTGCCGACGGGCAGATCGCAGAGCGACGCGAACACCTGCCGGTAGGCGGCCGAGCGCGCACCGCCACCGACGAGCACCACGCGCTCGACCGACGACAACTGCCGCACGGCGTCGAGCGCGTCGAGCATGGAGCAGCACACGCCCTCCACCGCGGCGCGAGCCAGCTGTTCACGCGTGGCGTCGCTGTGCAGACCGCATATCCATCCGGTGGCGTTCGGGAGGTCGGGCGTGCGCTCGCCGTCGAAGTACGGCAGCAGCGTCACACCACCGGCGCCCGGCGCGGCGGCGAGCGCGAGCTGATCGAACTGCTCGTACGTGACACCGAGCAGACGACCGATGGTGTCGGTGACCTTGGTGGCGTTGAGCGTGCACGCGAGCGGCAGGAAGCCGCCGCTGGCGTCGGCGAAGCCGGCCACATGACCGGTGGGGTCGGCGGTGGGACCGGACGACACCGCGTACGCGGTGCCCGAGGTTCCCAGCGAGATGACGGCGGTGCCCGGCGCGAGGCCGAGTCCCAGTGCGGCGCCCATGTTGTCGCCGGTGCCGCAGGCCACGGGGATGCCGTGCCAGTCGCCCACCGTCTCGTACGGATCGGCCACTCGCGGCACCACCTGGGACCAGTCGCGAGCCGAGTCGACGATGGCGAGCAGGTCCCAGCGGTACTCGCCGGTGGCGGGCGACCAGTAGCCGGTACCCGACGCGTCGCCGCGGTCGGTGGTGAGCGAGCCGGTGAGCTGCATCGTGAGCCAGTCGTGCGGCAGCACCACGTGCGCCATGCGCGCCCACGCCTCGGGTTCGCTGCGATGCAGCCACGACAGCTTCGAGACCGTGAACGCAGCGACCGGCACACTGCCCACGGCCGCGGCCCAGTCGGCAGCACCACCCGGGAGCTGCTTGCACAGCCAACCCGCGTCGGGTGCGGACTCGGTGTCGTTCCACAGCTTCGCCGGGCGAACCACCTGCCGCGCCTCGTCGAGCACCACCATGCCGTGCTGCTGGCCGGCGACGCTGATGCCCACCACCTCGACGTCGTCGGACTGCTCGCCCGCCATCGCCAGCGCGGCGTCGTAGGCACGCTGGAACGCTGCCCACCACGCGCCGGGGTCCTGCTCGGATCGCGGCGGTGTGGTGGCGGGGTGCGGCGACGACCCGCTGCCCACCACGCGACCGGACTCCACCGCGCGCATCTCGACCTTCGTGCTCTGCGTCGACGAGTCGACTCCCGCAACCACCTGCATGACCACGACCCTACTTCCAGTGCGTGTGCTCGGTACCGGGCGGATCGACCGCCCAGGTCGGGCTGTCGCCCCACCGATCCTGGAACACCACGTCGTGCAGCGGCCGCCGCCGCACCGGGCCGTGCGAGCCGGCGGGGCGGCCGAGCGTGATGCAGGCGGACAGCGCCACCTCGTCGGGCACGGCCAGCAGCTCACGCAGCTGCGGCTCGACCATCTGGTGCCACATCGTGAGCGCACCGCCGTAGCCCATTGCCCGCGCCGCGAGCAGCAGGTTCTGCGCCGCCGGGTACACCGAGGCGCCCTCGTACGGATTGGGCCCGCGGTAGCGCTGCAGACACACCAGCACGATGGCCGGCACCGACTCGAGGTGGTCGACGAAGTGCTGCATCGTGGCCGCCATGCGCGCCTTCGGCGTGTCGGCCACCGTGTCGTCGGCCACCGTGTCGTCGGTCGCCGCGTCGGGCACGTAGCCGTCGGCGGCGCGCTTGGCCGCCCACGAGGTGCGGAACGAGTTGCCCAGCAGCGCACGCGCCTGCAGCGCCGCGGCACCGTCGCGCAGCACCAGGTACCGCACCGGTTGCCGGTTGCTGCCGCTGGGAGCGCGAGTGGCGTGCCACAGGATGGCTGCAAGGTCGTCGTCGGGGATCGGCTCGTCGGTGTAGCGACGGATGGTGCGCGTGGTGGCCAGACCCTCCAGCAGCGGCACGGGTGCGTGCGGCTGTGTCACCGGCACGTCGTTCACCTGCCGGTGAACTTCGGCGACCGCTTCTCCATGTAGGCCGACACGCCCTCGCGGAAGTCGTCGGTGCGCAGCAGCGGCAGCAGCTGCAGGAACACGTGGTGCACGTTCTGGTCGAAGGTCTCGGTCTCGGCGGCGCGCATCATCCGCTTGATGGCACGCACGGCCAGCGGTGCGTTGGCGGCGATCTCGCCGGCGAGCTCGCGCACGGCTTCGTGGAAGTGTTCGTTGGGCACCACGTGGTTGACCAGGCCCAGCTCGAGCGCCTGCGGTGCAGTGAGCGTGCGACCGGTGAATGCGATCTCCGCGGCCTTGGCGTAGCCGACCATGCGCGGCAACAACCAGGTGCCGCCGCTCTCGGGAAGAATGCCGCGCTTGGCGAAGCCGGGGTTGAGCTTGGCGCTCTCGGCGGCCACGCGGATGTCGCAGCCCAATGCCACGTCGAGCCCGTAGCCGGCGGCACCGCCGTTGAGCGCGCAGATGGTGGGCGTGTCGAGGTTGTGCAGCACGGTGGGCGGCGTGGCGCGCAGGTCGAGCTCGCCAGGGATGCCCTCGCTGCCGTCGCTCAGGCCACCGAGCGAACCTTTCGCGGCGCCCATCTGGGCTGCCATGTCGAGCCCCGCGCAGAACACCTTGCCGGCACCGGTGAGCACGATGCAGCGCACTTCGCGGTCGCGGTCGGCCTGCAGCAGGCGTTCGGTGAGCTGGTCGAGCATCGCGCCCGAGATGGTGTTCATCCGGCCGGGAGCGTTGAGCGTGATGGTGGCGATGTGGTCGGCCACCTCGTACAACACTTCCTCGGGCACGACTTCGGCAGGGTTCGACATGCACGAAACCGTAGTCGTCCCGTCATCGAAATCACGGGCCGGTGCTTGTCCCCCTGTCCGCAGCCGACCTACACTGCGCGTCTCGCAACAAACCAGGCCGCATCCCGTGGCCCGGCTCCTAGGGGGAGACACCCAAATGCAGAAAACCCGCGTGCGTCGTTTCGGCGCATTGCTCGTAGGCCTGGCACTCGTTGCCGGTGCCTGCGGCGACGATGACAGTGGGAGCAGCGACACCACTGCTGCTCCCGACACCACCGCAGCCGCCCCGGAGACCACCGGCGCAGCACCGGAGACCACCGGCGCAGAACCGGAGACCACCGGCGCCGCCGCTGAAGGTGGCGACCTGGAAGGCTTCACGGGAACCACGCCGCTGACGCCGCTGGGCGACGACTTCAAGGCCCGCCTCCTCGAGGTGGACCCCGAGCTCGTCGACTTCAACTACGCGGCCGAGGGCTACGACCTCACCCTCATCATCGCCCTGGCAGTCGCCAAGGCCAATGACGACGGCATTGCCTACGCCAGCGAGATCCAGGGCATCACCCGCGACGGTGAGAAGTGCACCGACTTCGCGAGCTGCATGGCCATCATCGACGCCGGCGGCGACCCCGACTACGACGGTTACTCCGGCCCGATCACGCTCAACGGCGTGGGCGATCCGCTCGAGGCCAGCTACGGCGTGCTCACCATGGGCGCGGACAACCGCATCGATGACGAGCAGACCGAGTACCTTCCCGCCAAGGCTTCTGACGACGCCGACGTGGCTGCCGTTCCGGTCGTCGGTACCCGCGCCGGCGACGGCGTGCTTCGCATCGGCACCCTGCTGCCGGTGACGGGCTCGCTCGCCTTCCTCGGGCCGCCCGAAATTGCGGGCGTGAACCTTGCAATCCAGGAGATCAACGAAGGCGGCGGCGTGCTCGGCAAGCCGGTCGAACTGGCCGAAGGTGACTCTGGCGACACGCCCGAGTTCGCCAACGCCACGGTCGACCGTCTGCTCGGCGAGAACGTCGATGCAATCGTCGGCGCAGCTGCCTCTGGCATCTCGCTCGCGGTCATCGACAAGATCGCCGGCGCAGGCATCGTGCAGTTCAGCCCGGCCAACACGTCGGACAAGCTCACCACCTACGAGGACAAGGGCCTGTACTTCCGTGTGGCCCCGCCCGACCTCCTGCAGGGTGCTGCAATCGCGAAGCTGGTCGCCGATGACGGCGCCACCAACGTCGCGATCATCGCCCGCAACGATGCCTACGGCACCGGCCTGGCCGACGTCGTGCAGAAGACCCTCGAGGCCGCCGGTATCACCGTGTCGGTCGTGAAGATCTACGAGCCCGACGCCGGCACGTTCGATGCCGAAGTCAACGAAATTGCTGGCGCTTCGCCCGACGCTGTGGTCGTCATCGGCTTCGAGGAGTCCTCGAAGATCCTGCGCACCATGGTCGAGAACGGTGTCGGTCCTCGCGACCTGGCCGTGTACGGCTGCGATGGCAACATCGGCAACGGTCTCGGCGAGAGCTACGACGCAGAAGGCTGATGTCATCGGATCCTCGTGATCCCTGATGAACCTTGGAACTGCCCCGGGCATCTGCCCGGGGCAGTTTCGCGTCCAGGGCTACGATGCGTCGCTGTGTGGAGAGCAGCTGCAGCGTGCGGGGTGATGCTGGCCGCGTGTGGCGGCGCTTCCACCTCGAGCACCACTGCTCACACCACCGTCGCGGGTTCCGAGGCGCTGACGGTGAAGCCGTTGCAGTACCGCGACGACATCGTCGCGAATAGGGTGCAACTGCAGGTGACCAACGGTCTGTCACGGCAGCTTCCGCTCGCATCGGTGCAGCTCCTGTGGAGCGGGATGAACTCCGAGCTGGCCGAATCGGATGCGGTGATCGGTCCCGGGCAACGGGTCGACCTCCCCGTCGGCCTCGGCCCACCGAGCTGCCGGATCGACGGCACCGCGGTCGGTGCGTCCCCGGACACCGATGCCGCGACGGTCGTCTTCACGCTCACCGACGGCAGCACTGAGGTGGCTGCGGTGCTCGACCCCGACGGCACGCTCGGCGGCCTCCACGCCGATGCGTGCGAGCGGGAGATGATCGGTCAACAGGTCTCACTGGAGTTCGCCGACTTCTCGCTCCGCAGCATCGACGGTCGCGACGTCACGGTCGCCGTCCTTCGGATGCGCCGGTTGGCGGCTCCGGGCGACGTGGAGGTCCAGTCGTCGGGCAACACCATCCCGTTCAACCTGTTGATCGGCGAGGGCAACGCAACACCACTCCTGGCGCTACCGGCGGCCGCCACCGAGGTGGAGGTGCCCGTGCAGTTCCTCGAGGCGCGGTGCGACGCGCATGCGGTGGCCGAGGCCAAGCAGCCGTTCCGCTTCGTCATGCAGGTGAGCCTCGGTGGCGAGCCGCCGCGGCCCTACGTGGTGGAGCCGCCGCCGGCGATGCACTCCCAGATGCTCGCCACGGCCGCTGCCGGCTGTGCCGTGCTCGGCGAGGACGGCAGCCTGAGCAGCGAGGGCTAGCGCCGGAAGACCGCCGTACGTCGTGGGCGCTCTGTCTCGCTGGGCGGGTCACGGCGCACACGACGTCTCGATGGCTCTCCTTGCGCGATTTGTATCGCTGAGCGATACCGAGCGCACAACTATCTACGCCGCCAGTGTCCCCGAGGTGCCGCGGGGTGACCGGGCAAGCGACTTGTGACAGAGCAGCAGCGGCGGTCAGCCGCCGGTGGCGCGAGCGAGGGTGCCGAGGTAGAGCCCGATGACCTTCGGGTCGGCCAGCAGTTCGCGACCACTTCCCGTGTAGGCGTTCCTGCCCTGGTCGAGCACGTACCCGCGATCGCACACCTGCAGGCAGCGCCGAGCGTTCTGCTCCACCATGAGGATGGCGACGCCGCTGGCGTTGATGGTCTTGCAGTTGATGAACACCTCGTCCTGCAGCATCGGCGACAGCCCGGCGGACGGCTCGTCGAGCAGCAGTACCGTCGGGTTCAGCATCAGCGATCGACCCATCGCCACCATCTGGCGCTCGCCGCCCGACAACGCGGATGCGGGTTGCGAGGCCCTGGTGCGCAACTTGGGGAACATCTCGCTCACCACTTCGTAGCGCTCGTGGAACATCGACGGCTTGAGGTAGCAGCCCATCTCCAGGTTCTCGCGCACCGTCAGGCTGGGAAACACGTTGCGCGTCTGCGGCACGAAACCCACACCGCGACCGACCAGTTCGTGCGCCTTGGTGCCGGTGATCTCCTCGCCGTGGAAGTAGACGGAACCGGAGCGGATCTTGAGGAGGCCGAGGATGGCCTTCAGCAGCGTCGACTTGCCGGCGCCGTTGGGCCCGATGATGCCGACGAACTCGCCGGGGGCGACCGTGAGGTCGCAGCCGTTGAGGATGTTGACGTCGGCGGTGTACCCGCCCACGAGCTCGGTGATCTCGATGACGTTGGGCGTGGTGGTCGCTTCGCTCATGGCGTGACTCCCAGGTCGGTGTTCTGGTGGGCGCCGAGGTAGGCGTCGATCACGGCTTGATCGGCCCCGACGAACGCCGGCGGGCCTTCGGCGATGATCTGACCCTCGGCCATCACCACCACCCAGTCGGCGATCTCGTGCACCATGTCCATGTCGTGTTCGACGAACAGCACCGTGCGCCCTTCGTCCTTGAGGCCCTTGACGTGTTCGAGCAGGCTCTGCTTGAGCGCCGGGTTGACGCCGGCCATCGGCTCGTCGAGCATCACCATCTCCGGCTCCACCATCAGCGCTCGCGCCATCTCCAACAGCTTGCGCTGGCCGCCCGACAGCGAGCCGCCGAACTCGTCGCGCATGTGGTCGAGCTTGAAGCGCTCGAGCAGCGCCTCGGCGCGCTCGGTGATGGCGGCCTCCTGGTCTCGCCACAGGAACTTGAACGGGGCCGTCCACAGCCGCTCGCCGGCCTGGTCGGTGGCGCCAAGGCGC
Source organism: Actinomycetota bacterium (assembly GCA_030685215.1). Lineage (GTDB taxonomy): Bacteria > Actinomycetota > Acidimicrobiia > Acidimicrobiales > Ilumatobacteraceae > UBA668. The sequence goes on along the minus strand of JAUXQB010000218.1, from coordinate 3,590 downwards.
ATGTTCTCGATGACGGTCATGCGGCTGAGGCTCTTGGTGAGCTGGAACGTGCGCACCATGCCGCGGCGTGCGGCCTTGTACGGGCTGACGCCGTTCATCGACACGCCGTTGAACGTCCAGGTGCCCACGTTCGGCTCGTCGAAACCGGTGAGCAGGTTGAAGAAGGTGGTCTTGCCGGCGCCGTTGGGCCCGATCAGCGCGGTGATGGTGTTCCGCTGCACCTCCACGTGCTCGACGTCGACCGCCACCAGACCGCCGAACGAGCGGCGCACCGAATCGGCGACCAGGATGGGGTCGGGCTTGAGCGAGCCGGGCACGCACGGCACGTCGGCGAATACGTCAGCGGACATCGAACGCCTGCTCCTTCTTGTCACCGAAGATGCCTTGCGGCCGGAAGATCACCAGCAGCGCCAGGCCGCCGCCCACCAGGATCCAGCGGAAGAAGCTGAAGTTGGAGGAGTCCATGATCCAGGTGGGGAGCTGGAAGCCCGAACCATCGGTCCAGTCGGCCAGCAGGCTGTCGGTGACGGTGATGAGGAACCAGAACATCATCGCGCCGACGATGGGACCCTTCACCTTGCCGACGCCACCGAGCACCACGATGGCGTAGGTGAGGAACGTGAACTGCGTCTGGAAGCTGCCCGGGCTGGCGTTGCGCTGACCGATCACCAGGATGGCACCACCGAAGCCGCCGATGACACCACCGAGCACGAGGCTGGTCATCTTGTAGGCGAACACGTTCTTGCCGAGGCTGCGGGCGGCGTCCTCGTCCTCACGGATCGAGCGCAGCACACGACCCCACGGGCTGCGCATCAGCGCCCAGACGACGACCGAGAACAGGGCGACCAGGAACCAGCCGAGCATCATCACCCACATCTCGTAGTCGCTGATGTTCTTCTCCCACAGCGGCACCGTGCGGCCCTTCAGGAACCCTGGGATGGAGTTCTGGATGTCGTTGGTGAACGAGTTGATGCCGTCGGTGGAGCCGGTGACGTTCTTCAGGTTCGGCGTGGACACGAGCAATCGCAGGATCTCCGCGGCGGCGATCGTGACGATGGCGAGGTAGTCGCTGCGCAGTCGCAGCGTCGGGATTCCCAGGAGCAGCGCGAACACCGACGAGGCGACGATCACCACCGGGATCGTGGCCCAGATGCTCCACTGCCAGTTCATCACCGGCATGGCCACTGCGTAGCCGCCGACGAGGGCGAAACCGGCCTGACCGAAGTTGAGCAGGCCGGTGTACCCGAAGTGCACGTTGAGGCCGATGGCCGCGAGGCAGTAAGCGATGGCGACGACGCCGATGGCACCGAACAGTCCGTTGGAGAGTGTCTGGCTCATCCGACACGCTCCTTCTTGCCGAGAATGCCCTGTGGTCGGAAGAGCAGGACCAAGATCATCGCCAGCAGTGCTCCCATCGTCTTCAGGTCGGTGTACTCACTGAACCACCACGCCCACAGTTGCACGAAGAGACCAACGGCGAGCGAACCGACGAGCGCGCCGAACGGTCGCCCGAGTCCGCCGAGCGTGATGGCTGCGAACATCATCAGCAGGATCTTGGTGCCCATGTTCCAGCTGACCTGCTCGTCGAGTCCGTAGATGACGCCGCCGAGGCCCGCGAGCGCACCACCGAGCAGCCACACGTTGAGGATGACGCGTTCGGTGTTGATGCCGGTGGTCGACGCGAGGTCGGGGTTGTCGGACACCGCCCGGATGGCCTTGCCGGCACGGGTCTTCATCAGCAGGTACGCCACGGAACACAGTGCGATCAGCGCGATGATGCCGGTGAGGAGGTCGCGCGGCGTGACGCCGATGGGGCCGATGTTGATGTTGGTCTGCGAGCTGAACTGGGCGTACGACTTCGGCTGCGAGCCGTAGTACATCTGGATGATGAACCGAACCACCATCGCGAGGCCGATGGACACGATCATCATCGACGTGAGGCCGATGCCTCGTCGCCGCATCGGTCGCCAGACGGCCAGTTCCAGTGCGCCGGAGAAGGCGGTGGCGCAGAGGATGCCGATGATGGCGGCCGCCGTCAGTTGCGCGAAGCCTCCCCACCCTCCGGTGGCCGACGAGATGGTGAACCAGCCGGATGCGACTGCGGTCATGACCGCGCCGATCGTGACGGTCTCGCCATGGGCGAAGTTCGACAATCCGGTGGTGGCGTAGATCAGCGACAGGCCGACGCTCATGATGGCGATGACCAGGCCGAAGCGGATGCCGTTGAAGATGGTCTTGGGCAGCAGGCTGATCTTCGAGGCCGGCTCAGATGGTGCTTGGCCGAGGTTGAAGTTGGCGTTGCCGCCGAGGCCGGCGGTGACCGTGACCGTGCGGCTCTCCTGGCCCTCGGGGATGGCGAGGCCGTCCGGCAGGGTGTCGGTGTCGATGGTGACGGTGAACGAGCCGTCACTGGGAACAGTGGCCCGGGCAACGCCCTTGTCGTCGGTGACACCCTCCGCCACGACGGCGCCGGACGGGTCGGTGATGGTGAACCCGACACCCTCGACCGGTTCCTTCTTGGCGCCTTCGGGGGTGAACTGCACCCTGACCTGCAACGTCTCCTCGTCGGCGTGGGCAGTGTCGCTGAACAGCGCAGTGAACGCGACAGCCGCGAGCACGAGCCGGGTCAATGTGCGGATGGGTGAGGAAGCCAACGTGCCACCTAGCGGGTCAAGGGTAGGGCGGTATTCAAGCGCGGGTGCGCCGGTACGGTCAACTGTCGACGAGCCCCGCCATTCGGGCGCCCGAATCTGCGAGAGTCTGGCACAGATGCGGATCTGTAGCGTGCGAGCCGTGCGGGGTTCATCACACGGAAATCTGGCGGCAACACTCGCAGTGCTGGCCTCGGCAACGCTGTTCGGTACCACCGGGACGGTGCTGGTCAACGCACCCGACGCGGCCGACGCGTACTCGGTGGGAGCCGTCCGGCTGCTCATCGGCGGCGCCACGTTGCTCGCCGTCGCGGCATGGCACGGCGGCCGCTGCGCGTGGGCGCCGTGGCGCATGCCGGTCACCGCGCTCGGGGCACTGGGCGTGGCGGTGTTCCAGCTGGGCTACTTCCTCGCGGTCGAGCGCACGGGCGTGGCTGTCGGCACGGTGGTCACCATCGGCTCCGGGCCAGTGCTCAGCGGCGTCATCCACGCTGCCATGGCGCGGCGGGCACCGGCGCGTCACTGGCTGGTCGGCACCGCCGTCAGTGTGGTCGGTGTCGCGCTGCTCGGGCTGGCCGGCCAGTCGTCGGCGGCCGAGCCGGTCGGCATCCTGCTCGCCGTGCTCGCTGGTCTGGGGTGGGCTGTGTTCGCCACGGTCGGCAAGCACCAGATCGAACAGGGCGTGGAGAGCACCGCCAGCATGGCAGCCATGTTCTGCGGCGGCGCGCTGCTGCTCAGCCCACTGCTGCTCTCGCACTCCCCCGACTGGGTGCTGCACGACGGCGGCCCGTGGGTGGCGCTGTACCTGGGGGTGGTGACGGTCGGCGCGGCGTACACCCTGTACGGCATCGCACTGCGCGCGCTGCCCGCGCCGACGGTTATCACGCTCACCCTGCTGGAGCCGATCACCGCCGCGCTGCTCGGCGCAGTGGTGGTGCA
>JAUXQB010000213.1 GCA_030685215.1 Actinomycetota bacterium | reverse complement strand
GGACCGGCCTGCGCACCGAAGGTCCCGACCACGCGATCTCACCCACGAACGGCGACGTGCCGAGCGTCTCCGACGACACGCTCATCCAGACCTTCTACGCGGAGGTCGACCTGCCCAACATCGTCTTCGCCGCAACCCGTGTGGAGCGAGTGCTGCTGGAGGCGCCGTTGTTCGCCCGACCCGACGGCGCGCTGCGGGCGACGGTGGTGCTGCCGGCGGGCAGCGCGTACACGGTGGTGTCACGTCGCACCGACACCACCGCCGAGGGCCTGCGCGCCGACGGCGACATCTCACTCATCCAGTCGCCGCCGCAGTTCGTCGAACTGCCACCGTCCATCACCGGCCGCACCCGCGCGCTGGCAGCAGAGTTGGCCGCCGGTGCCGACAACACCTACGACGTCATCCGCGCCATCCAGGCCTGGCTGGCCGCCAACGTCGGCTACGACCTCGATGCTCCGGTGCCGCCTTCCGGCGCGGATGCAGTCGACCACTTCCTGTTCGAGTCGCGGCTCGGCTTCTGCGAGCAGATCGCCACCGCGACCGCGATGCTCCTGCGATCGCTGGGCATTCCTGCCCGAGTGGCCACCGGGTACGTGCCCAGCGAGCGCGACGAGGTCGCCGGCGTGTGGGTCAGCCGTGCCAGCGATGCGCACGCGTGGGTGGAGGTGCGCTTCCCCACCTTCGGCTGGGTCGCGTTCGATCCGACCGCGACGGTGCCGCTGGCCGGCGACGCCGAGCGCAGCACCATCGGCGGCGACCTGGCCAGGGCGATCGCCGAGGCGATCACGGAGCACCTCGTGCTGCTGCTGGTGGGTGCCGCCGCGGTCGCGTTCCTCGCAGTCGCGCTCCGGGCCGCTCGCACCTCGTGGCAACGTCGCCGGCGCGGTCGATGGGGAGTGCTGCAGGACCGCTTCGTCGCGGCCGCGCTGCAGCAGGGCGCGTCGACGACCGCGTCGAACGCTGAGCTGGCCGCAGTGTTCGACCAACCCGTCGCCTCGGGACTCGCCGAGCTGCTCGACCGGTCCGCGTTCGCCGCCGAGTGGGACGACAGCGACGAGTCGTACGAGCTCGCCTTTGCCGCGCTCCAGCAACTCGAACACTCCCGCTGACTCCCCCACCGCCTCACTCGTCCGCCGTCTGGTCCTACGAATCCCACACTCGATGTGGGATTCGTAGGTCCAGACAAGACTCTCGGGTCAGGTGGGGTGATGCGCGGCCCAGGTCTGCACAGCGCGAAGCGTGTCGCGGAGGTGCGCGGTGAGCACACGTGTGGCGGTGCGGGTGTCGCCGGCCATGACTGCCTCGAACAACTCGGCATGCTCGGCCGCGGCATCGCCCCGTCGGCGGGGACCCGAGCCGGTGACCTGGAAGCGCTGCGTGTGATCGTGCAGCTGCACCACGGTGCGATACAGCTGACGATTCGTGCACGCCGACAGCAGCGTGAGGTGGAACTCGCGGTGGGCATCGAGGAAGTCGGGCACGGTGCGGTGCGTTGCGACCAACCGTTCGTACGCGCCGGTGACCCTGGCGCGATACGCATCCGACGAGTTGGCCATCGCCGACTTCAGGGCCCGAGGATCGAGCATCAGCCGCAGCTCGTAGAACTCGGCCGCTTCGACGAGGTCGATGGCGGCCACGCGTGCGCCGCGCTGTGCCTCGATGACGACCAGCCCGTCGCCGGCCAGGCGCTGGAACGCCTCGCGCACCGGAGTGGGCGAGACTCCCCACTGCGCGGCCAGGTGCTCGCCGCGGAGCTTCTGACCCGGAGCGAGCTCGCCGCTGAGGATGGCCGAACGCAGGCGAGCGTCGACGAACTCGGACAGCGTGGGTGGCGTGTCGGCGAGCGCTGTTTCGATCACGGCTTCGGTCACGACGGCCAGTCTCGCACAATCGCTTGACGTTTTCAATAATCTATAGAACCATGAGGCCATGTTCCGCCTCGCCCAACTCGACGATCGAGCCGTCCTGCTCGACCACACCTCCTGGTTCGACCTGGCAACGGTCACCGGCGATCAGTCGCTGGCCGACCCGATGGTCGCCATTGCCCGCCACGCCGAACTGCACGCCGCACAGGCCGCCTGCGCCTCGGCCGCTCCCGGCGGTGCACTCGCCGACGCGACGCTCGGTGTGTGCGTGCCGCGGCCGCAGAAGGTGTTCGCCATCGGCCTCAACTACCGCTCGCACGCGGAGGAGTCGAAGATGGCCATCCCTCCGGCGCCGATGACGTTCACCAAGTTCCCGACCTGCCTGGTCGGCCCCACCGCCGACGTGGTGCTCTCCGGCGCAGCGGTCGACTGGGAGGTCGAGCTGGTCGCCGTCGTCGGCACCGGCGGCCGGCACATCGCTCGCGCCGACGCGTGGTCGCACGTGGCAGGCCTCACGCTCGGGCAGGACATCTCCGACCGCGTGGTGCAGCTCACCGGTGCGCCGCCACAGTTCTCGATGGGCAAGAGCTTCGACACCTTCGGGCCCATCGGCCCGGCGGTCGTGAGCCTCGACGCCTTCCCCGACCCCGACGACGTGGGGTTGTGGTGCGACGTGGCAGGCGAGCGCATGCAGGAGGCGCGCACCAACGATCTCATCTTCAGCGTGCCCGAGATCGTCGAGTACCTGTCGGCCATCTGCACGCTCACCGCGGGCGACCTCATCTTCACCGGTACCCCGTCGGGTGTCGGCGGCTCCCGAGGTCGGTTCCTGCAACCCGGCGAGCTGATCGACAGCGGCGCCGAGGTCATCGGCACCCTGCACAACCGGTGCGTGGCACGATGAGCCTGCACCGACTGCTGTCCATCACCGTCGGCGTGCCGCGGCCCACCGAACTCGCCGAGTTCTACGGCGAGGTCGGACTCACCACCAACGCCACCGGCGAGGTGTCGAGCCCCGACGGCGGCACCCAGGTGATCATCGAGGAGGCCCCGTTCCGCCGACTGGTGGGTGTCGACGTGGGCGCCGCCGACGAGCGCGACCTCGACCTCATCGACGCACGCTTCGAGCAGCTGGGCATCGCGGCCGATCGGCACGACGGCATGCTCTCCGCCGTCGACCCGACCAGCCACGTACGTATACGCGTGTCGGTCGCGGCGCCGATCTCCCAGCAGCCCACCCCGGTCGTCGTCGACAACCGGCCCGGCGCCATCGTGCGCCGCAACGCACGAGCGAGTGCGGTGTTCCAGGGCCCGCGGCCACCGCGCCGGCTGGGCCACCTGGTCATCGGCACACCCGACATCGCGGCCACGCAGCAGTTCCTCGTCGACGGGCTGGGCTGCAAGGTGAGCGACCAGGCCGACGGCATCATCTCGTTCCTGCGCTGCAGCACCGATCACCACAACATCGGGTTGGTGCACAGCCCGGTCCCCATCCTGCAGCACTACTCGTGGGAGTGCGACGACGTCGACCACGTCGGCCACACCGCGACGGCACTGCTGCGCACCGACGAGACCCGCCAGACGTGGGGGCTCGGCCGACACTTCGCCGGCTCCAACTTCTACTGGTACCTGCGCGACCCGTCGGGCTCGTTCATCGAGCTCTACAGCGACCTCGACCTGATCGACGACGACGACGCGTGGGAGGCACAGCGCACTCCGTTGGCGTTCGAGCACGTCGCCAACTCGTGGGGCCCCAACATCCCGATGGAGTTCATCGCTCCCACCGACCTGCCAGAGCTGCAAGCAGCGTGGGCCGCGCGCTGACATGAGCGACACGAGCGCAACCACCGACACCGACACCGACACCGATGTCGTCGTCGTCGGGTTCGGCCCGGTCGGTGCCACGCTGGCCGGGCTGCTGGCCAAGCGTGGCGTGCGCACGGTGGTGGTCGATCGCGAGATCGACATCTACCCGCTCCCCCGTGCGGCGCACGTCGACCACGAGATCATGCGCATCATGCAGGAGCTGGGCTGCGCCGACGAGATGCTCGCCGAGATGCGGCCGAACAGCGGCATGGACTTCCTCTCCGCGACGCACGACGTGCTGCTGTCGATGCGATCGCCGGGCGAGACGGTGCTCGGATGGCCGGCCTCGCTGTTCATCAACCAACCTCGGTTCGAGGCGCAGCTGCGCACCGCCGTGCGGCGCCTCGGCGCCGACGTGCGCCTCGGCAGCGGGGTGGCGGAGATCGACGCCGATGGCTCGATCGTGCGCGTCACGCTCGACGACGGCACGCTCCTCACGACTCGTTTCGTGGTCGGGTGCGACGGCGCGCGATCGTTCACCCGCCGCGCCATCGGTGCATCGATGCACGACCTGCAGTTCGAAGAACCGTGGCTGGTGGTCGACCTGGTGCTGCACCGCCCGGTTGCCTCCTTACCCACCACGGCGTTGCAGGTCTGTGACCCCGCGCGCCCGCACACGCTGGTGCCGATGCCCGAGCCTCGGTTCCGGTTCGAGTTCATGCTGCTCCCCGGCGAGAACCCGGCCGACATGCAGACGCCGGAGATGGTGTCCGAGCTCACCGCCGGCTGGCTGCCCGCCGGCGTGGCCGACCTCGAGCGGTGCGCGGTGTACACGTTCCACGGGCTCGTCGCACAGCAGTGGCGCTCCGGTCGCGTGCTGCTCGCCGGCGATGCAGCACACCAGATGCCGCCCTTCCTGGGTCAGGGGATGTGCAGCGGCATGCGCGACGCGGCCAACCTCGCGTGGAAGCTGCGGGCCGTGCTCGACGGTGCTCCGGACGCATTGCTCGACAGCTACCAGGCCGAGCGCGAGCCGCACGTGCGAGCCATCGTCGATGCAGCGGTCGGGTTCGGTCGCATCATCTGCACGCTCGACGCCGAACAGGCGGCGGGTCGCGATGCCGCGATGCTTGCGGAGCGTGCCGCGGCCGCCGACTCACCCGCTCCCGCGCCGAGTGGCATCCCACTGCCCGCGCTCGACGGCTCGCTGGTCGCCACCGGTGGAGGGAAGCCCGCCGTCCAACCGATCGTCGACGGCCAGCGCCTCGACGACCTGGTCGGGCCGCACTGGTTGGTGATCGTCGCCGACACGGCAGCGCTCGTCGACGGGCCCGCACAGTGGTGGTCGAGCACCGGCGCCACCGTGCTGTCGGCCCACGACCATCCGACGCTGCTGCCGCTGCTCGGCGACGGCGCTGTCGCCACGATCGTCCGTCCCGACCGCTACGTGTTCGGGGTCGGCGAGCTCCACGAACTCACCGCGGTCGCGCAACAGTCGGGTGCCGTGCCGCGAGACTGAGCGGGCATGACTCGGTTCGACGCTCGCTACTACGAACGGTTCTACGGCGACGCCGACGGCGTGCACGACCCGGCCCAGATCGCACACCTCGCCACCGCGGTGCACGAGCTGTGCAGCTGGTGGGGCACCGCACCCGAGACCGTGCTCGACGTGGGCGCGGGCGTCGGCATGTGGCGCGACTGGTACCGGCGCACGCACCCGACGGTGCACGTGCTGTCGGTCGACGTGAGCCCATACGCGTGCGAGCGATGGGGTCACGAACTGCGCGACATCGCCACCTGGGCACCCGCGGAGCCGCACGACCTGGTGATCTGCCACGGCGTGGTGCACTACCTCGACGACTTGGCTGCCGAGGCCGCCATCGACCACCTCGGTGCGGCGACGAGCGTCGTGATGTACCTCGAGTTGCCGACTGCACACGACCTGGCCGAAGTGGTCGACCCGGATCGCACCGACATGGCGGTGCACCATCGCAGCGGCGAGTGGTACCGATCACGCCTCGCACGCCACTTCCGGCAGGTGGGCGCCGGACTGTGGGTGAAGCACGGCACCGTGCCGATGTTCGAGTTGGAGGCCGCCACAGGCAGCGGCTGAGGGGGCCGACGACCTGCGCGGCAGCCACAGCGCGCAGAGGCCGCGACGCACATCAGCAACGGCCACAAGGATCTGCACGGTACCGAAGCCCGAGCCAGTCCTGCTCAGATGCGCTCGATGATCGTGGCTGTCGCCATCCCTCCACCGGTGCACATGGTGACCAGACCCGTCTGCAGGTCGCGGCGTTCGAGCTCGTCGAGCAGCGTGCCGATGAGCATCGCACCGGTTGCGCCGATGGGATGCCCGAGGGCCATCGCGCCACCGTTGACGTTCACCTTGTCCCACGGCACGCCCGTGTCACGCAGGAACTTGAGCAGCACCGCGGCAAATGCTTCGTTCACCTCGAACAGGTCGATGTCGTCGAGCGTCATCCCGGCCTTCTTCACGCACAGCTGCGCGGCCGGCCCGGGAGCGGTGAGCATGATCACAGGCTCGTCGCCGGCCACTGCGGCCATGGTGACCTTCGCGCGGGCTGTGAACCCCTGCGCGGTGGCGTAGTCGGGTGAGGCGAGCAGCACCGCTGCCGCACCGTCGACGACGCCCGACGAGTTGCCGCCGTGGTGCACGTGACGGATCTCGGTGAGGTGCGGGTAGGCCTTGCGCGCGGTGTCGTCGATGCTCAGCTCGCGGCCGGCCATCGTGTGCCCGCCCATCCCCTGGAAGCTGGGGGTGAGCTTGCCGAGGTCGGCCAGGGTGGTGCCGGGGCGGACGTGTTCGTCGTGATCGAGTGCGAGCGTGCCGTCGTCGTGGAAGATGGGCACCAGCGACCGGTCGAAGCGGCCTTCGCTGATGGCCGTGGCGGCGCGAGCCTGGCTGTCGACGGCCAACTGGTCGAGCTCCTCACGCTGGAAACCCTCGACGGTGGCGATGAGGTCGGCGCTGATGCCCTGCGGCACCATGTCGTACTGGTCGCGCAGGTGGTTGTTGTTGGCGGTGAACCCGTCGACGTGCATCGGCGACGGACGCGACATGCTCTCCACGCCGCCCGAGACGACGAGGTCCTGGAAGCCGGCGAGGATGCCCGCCGCACCGAAGTTGACGGCCTGCTGCCCGGACCCGCAGAAGCGGTTGAGCGTGACGCCCGGTGCGTGGATGCTCCAGCCCGCGTCGAGCGCGGCCATGCGGGCGATGTCCATGCTGTGGTCGCCGCTGCCGGCGCCGCAGCCCATGATGACGTCATCGACCGCGGCGGTGTCGAACCCGTTGCGCTGCTGCAGCGCGTTGAGCACCTGAGCAAGGATGCGCTGCGGGTGCACGTTGTGGAGTGCACCGGTGTCCTTGCCCTTGCCACGAGGTGAGCGGACGGCGTCGATGATCCAGGCTTGTTCGGTCATGCGGCCACCGTATCCGCAGGTCTCCGCGGTGGCCGAGGCCGAGGTCAGTCAGTGGGGTCAGCGGTCGGTCTTGTCGGGCGGCCGGATCACGACCACCGGGCAGTGTGCGTGGTGCACGCACGACGCCGAGACGGAGCCGAGCAGCAGGCCGACGAAGCCGCCGTGCCCGCGACTGCCCACCACCACCAGGTCGGCGTGCTTCGACGCCTCGACCAGTGCGTAGGCGGGCGGACCGGTCTCGAGCCGGCTCTCCACCGGCACACCGCGGGCGGTGGCCACAGCTTCCGCGTCGGCGAGTGCGAGACGACCCGCCTCCTGCAGTTGCTCGAACACGTACCCGCCGCCGTACGGTTCGGCCACCGACAGGCCGAGCTCGACACCGTGCACCAGCACCAGCTTCTTGCCGTGCGCCTCGGCCTCGTCGAGCGCCCATTCCAATGCTCGATTCGACAGCTCCGAGCCGTCGATCCCGACGACGATCGTGCCGTTCGTGTGCAGGTCCGACATGGGAACCTCCCTCTGTTCGAACTTCTGTGCACCTGTTGTGAACTTCTCGGTGCACTTCCAGTGTGGCGCGGCCGCCCGCGCTCGCGCAGAGCCGAAGGTCACTTCGATCCGGGCGCTGACCTGGGGCGACGCTCCCCGGAACCCGTCCTCACCGCGCGGCGGTAGACTCCATGTGTCTCATGCCGGTCCTTCAGTCCGTCCGCCAGGGGTCGTCCCTCCTCCTGTCATCGAAGGATTCCCAATGACCACCGTCCCGAACGCACCGATCGCCAAGCCCGTACCGAAGACCGCTGCCAAGCCGCGCAAGGCTGCGGCCAAGCGCGGCGCGAAGCCCGACGCCCCGCTGCCCGACGACCACACGCCCAGCGAGGCCGTGGCATACGCCATCCGCCAGGAGTTCATCGACCTGGCACCGTCGGTCAACCGCATCATGAACGCGGAGCTGCACGAAGAGGGCCGCATGCACGCCATCACCCTGTTCCGTGAGTCGCTCGGTGTCGCCGGCGACCCGAACCGCAACCCGATGGTTGCCATCGAGGCCGGCCGCCTCGTGCCCGACCCCAACGCGTGACCTTCGCCCCTCGCATCGCGTGCGGCAGCGCGCGACGATGCGGCGAGGAGGTGACCCCGTGGATCGCTTGAGCCCACTCGACGCGACGTTCCTGCACATCGAGGACGGCGTCAACCACATGCACATCGCGTCGTGCGCCCGCTTCGCCGGGCCGGCACCGAAGTACACCGACGTGGTCGCGCTGTTCCGCAGCAAGCTGCCGCTGGTGCC
>JAUXQB010000204.1 GCA_030685215.1 Actinomycetota bacterium | reverse complement strand
GCGTCTGAGGCATCGGACCATCAGTCGCGGCGACCACCAGGATCGCACCATCGACCTGCGCCGCACCGGTGATCATGTTCTTGATGTAGTCAGCGTGACCCGGCATGTCGACATGCGCATAATGCCGATTCGCGGTCTCGTACTCGATATGAGCAATCGAGATCGTGATACCACGAGCCTTCTCCTCCGGCGCCTTGTCGATCTGATCGAACGGCGTGTAGGAGGCCAACCCACGATCCGCCAACGTCTTGGAGATCGCTGCGGTCAGGGTGGTCTTGCCATGGTCGATGTGACCCATGGTGCCGATGTTCACGTGCGGCTTGTTGCGCTCGAATTTCGCCTTGCTCATTGCAGTCTCCGTTGTCGGGGATTCATGTGGGTTGTCAAAGAACGTCACGAGCCTAGCGGTTGTGCAGGCCACTCCCACAACGGATCACGACTGTGTTCAGGCAGTTTCCGAGTGAGCAGTACGTGCGCGATTCGTCGCGCCCAACGCGACACATCGCGCACGCAGGCTCCGAAAGACGACGCACGCGACCGCCGTGATCTCCGCTCATCCCCGCCGTTGGGCAACCCGTCCTCGACGATGTACCTCGCCCCGGCGAGTCAGCCCCAGCAACCCCGTGCCGGCAACGAGCAATCCGAGCGCCGACCACACGATGGGCCCGCTGGTGACGCCTGTCGAGGGGATACCCGACCCACTGCTGCTCGGGCCGCTGCCCACCCTGACCCAGATGGTCTCCACGACGCATTGGTCTGCCACCGACTGGGCGTTCTCGGGGCAGGACGTGGTGGCGACGAACGAATCGAGGCCGTTGAACCCTGGGTTCGACGTGTAGAAGTGGGAGGTGATCGACTGGTCGACGGTCAGTGAGCCGTGGTAGGGCTGCCGCCAGATTCCGCCGCCGACCGGGTCGAAGGGAATGGTTTCCCCGGACGCGGCGGTGAGGACGACGGGGCTGCCTTCCACCTTCACGTTGATGGCGTACGTCGTGCAGTCGACCGCGGTGCACACCTGCGCGACGAAGGCGTCGCTGCCGCTGTATCCGGCGGCGGGTCGATAGGTGATGGACGTGAGCGTGACCGTGAGGGTGCCGTGCGCCGGTTGCAGGCTCACGTTGAAGCTCTGATTCGCCGGGTCGTAGAGACCGATGGTCATCGCCGTTCCGGGTGGCGTTCGCCAGGTGTAGTACAGGTCTATGGACGACAGCTGCGGCTGGGGACTCGACGCAGCAGCGGGCTGAGCAACGACGGCGACCGAAAGGACGAGGCCGGTGACGACCGCGAGTAGGTGACGGTGCAGCATGGCACTCCCATCTCGGTTGGTGAACAACCTCCGCACAGGAGCTTCGGAGGATGTGTTCGGGGTACCAGGAAGCGAACCTACCTCACGCGGGCGTGTGCTTCGGAGCGGACGACGAGATGTGGTCGTCCGAGGTGGTGCCCACCGGAAAACGGCAGCGGCCCGGGCCCTCCAGGGAGGGACCGGGCCGCAACTCGAACAACGTTCGGGCGATTACTCGCCGCGGACGCGCTTGATGATGTCGCTGGCGATGTTGGGCGGCACTTCCATGTACAGCGCGAACTGCATGGTGTAGGTGGCGCGACCCTGGGTGCGCGAGCGCAGGTCGGTGGAGTAGCCGAACATCTCGCTCAGCGGGATCTGCGCACGGATGACCTGCGCGTTGCCCTGGGCCTCCATGCCCTCGATGCGGCCACGACGGCTGCTGAGGTCGCCCATCACGTCACCCATGTAGTCCTCGGGGGTGACCACTTCGACCGACATGATCGGCTCGAGGATGACCGGCTTGGCCATCTCGGCAGCCTTCTTGAACGCCATCTGACCGGCGATCTTGAAGGCCATCTCCGAGGAGTCGACGTCGTGGTACTGACCGTCGACCAGGGTGGCCTTCACGTCCACCGTCGGGTAGCCGGCGAGCACGCCCGAATCGAGCGCCTGCTGCATGCCCTGGTTGGTGGGGTTGATGTACTCACGCGGGATGCGGCCACCGCTGATCTTGTCGACGAACTCGTAGCCCTTGCCC
>JAUXQB010000203.1 GCA_030685215.1 Actinomycetota bacterium | reverse complement strand
ACCAGCGGATGTGCACCCGGCCGACGCCGAGCGGGGTGAGCACCAGGTACCAGAGCCAGTCGGGCTGCAGCTGCACGACGTGCGACGGATAGGTGGCCGCGAGCACGGTGCTGTGCCGCCACGTGCCCTCGAGCGTCGCGTTGTCGGCGTGCGCGACGCCGTACGAGCTCGCCGGGTCGTCGACCGCCACGTGGTACGTGTAGCCCGCGCCGCCCGGGTGCACGGTGGTGCCGGCGGTGCTGTCGCTCTCCTTCGCGAACGAGTTCCGGTGCACTTTGAACACGTGGTAGGCGTCGAGGAAGTTCTCGGCGAGGCACTTCCAGTTCGTGTGCCACACATCGGTGCCGCCGGCCACCGTCACGTAGTCGGCCATGCGGTACCGGACGACCACGTCGGCGAGCCCGACGAGCGCCGGGAGCAGCGGCGCGGGCGACGACGACTGGCTGACGTAGACGAACCCTTCCCACTCCGTCGTCGCCAGTTCGTGGAGGCGATGGTTGGCGGGATCGAACGGCGCGCCGTCGAGCTCGACGCTCTGCTGCATGTACGGGGCCGCGACGCACCGACCGTCGAGCCGGTACACCCATGCGTGGTACGGGCACGTGAGCCGCGGTGCGTTGCCATCGCCGTCGACCAGCGTCGCGCAGCGGTGCGCGCACACGTTGGTGAACACTCGCACCTGGCCGTCGTCGCCTCGCACGACCAGGATCGACAGCAGCGAGTCGTCGTGCGGCGAGGCGATCTCACGGACGACGTGATCGCCCACCGATGCGACGTCGGCGGTGCGACCGACGCACAACCACTCGCTCGCGAAGATGGTCGCTCGCTCACGACGGAGCATCTCCGGGTCGGTGTAGGCGGCCGGCGGCAGCAGCGTCGCCCGGTCGTACGGCAACGTCGCGTGCACGGCGAGCTCCGCGAGCAGTGCGTCGAGGTCGCCCGGTTCCATGCGTGGCGACACTAGCCACGGCGCCGTCGCCGACCGGAAGAGCCCGCGCCGAGTCGGGCCGACGGGAACTCAGACGTTGGAGATGAAGATGATGTCGCCGGTGGCGACCGGGGTGCCCGCCTTCGGCTCGACCGTGATGGCCCAGGCCGACGGCTCGGCGGGTGCGTCGAGGCGCTGGTGCACGTTGCCGTCCTCGGCCGGGTCGAGCACGTACATCGCCATCGAGTCGTCGGGTGTGATCAACCACAGCTCGTACGCCTTGTCGGCGGGTGCGGCCGGCAGGTCTTCGCCGATCAGCACCGCTTCGCCGAGCGTGTTCGACCACGCCACCTTGAACGTGCCGTCGGCCCCGCTGTTGTTCTCCAGGGTGAGCACCTGCGAGTCGGTCTGGGCCATGACCCGAGCGAGGTCGTCGGCGAAGGCGTCGTCGTCGTCACCGCGGAACACCGACACCGCGACGACGATCATCACCAGTGCAGCAGCCATGGCGGCCAGGGAAGCGAACGTGCGCACTCGGCGGCGCTGATCGAGTGCGATCGGTGCGACGAGCAGCGGCGACAGTTGGCGGGTAGTGGCCACTTCGGCCATGACCTTGTTCTTCAACGACGCAGGTGCCGGCAGGGTGAGCGACGAAGCGACCTGCGCGATGGTGTCGCGGAAGGCGAGCACATCGGTGCGGCACACCTCGCACGTGCCGTAGTGGGCTTCGAAGGCAGCACGCTCGCGCTCGTCGATCGCGTCGAGCGCGTACGCGGCCGCGAGGTGGTGCACGTCGATATCGGTCATGACACACCTCCCAGTTCATCTCG
This sequence comes from Actinomycetota bacterium, assembly GCA_030685215.1. Lineage (GTDB taxonomy): Bacteria > Actinomycetota > Acidimicrobiia > Acidimicrobiales > Ilumatobacteraceae > UBA668. The sequence goes on along the minus strand of JAUXQB010000203.1, from coordinate 10,629 downwards.
TAGTCGGATCATTCCGTCGCGTATGCGACTCTTCACGGTGCCTTCGGCGATGCCGAGCAGCACGGCCACCTCGCGGTAGGTGTGGCCACCGAAGTAGGCCAGTTCCACGGCCTCCCGCTGCAGGTCGCTGAGCTGCGTGAGTGCTCGGCGCACTCGTGCCTGGTCCATCGTCGACTCGACCTCGGCGGCCACCACGTCGTGCTCGCGCACCACCTGATTGGCATCGCGGTCCTGCCGGTTGCGCGTGGACTGCTCACTGCGCACACGGTCGATCGCTCGCCGGTGGGCGAGTGTGGCGGCCCATGTGCGAGCAGAACCTTTGGTGCCGTCGAACCGGGCGGCGAGCCGCCACAGTTCGACGAACACCTCTTGGGCGACCTCCTCCGCATGAGAAGGGTCGCGCACCACCTTCAGCACCACGCCGTACACCAGGGGGGAGAGCGCGTCGTAGAGCTCGGCGAAGGCAGCTTGATCACCACGACCGGCACGGCGCAGGAGCACGCCGATGGGGTCGTCGAGGTCAGTTGCAGTCTCGATCGGTCGGGGTCGCAGCACTCTCAGGACGCCCATGACGCCCCTCGGTACAGGTTCCCGGCTGTTGTCGACATGCCCTTCGTTCGGCGCCGTGGTCGATCTGGATGGGTGCACACGCCGATGCTCATCGGTCCAGCGTCGCACAGCCGGGGGTAGCGTTGCCCGCATGACCGCTCGCGGACTCGGCCGTGGTGTCGCTCGTCTCAGTCGTGCGCTCGACGCCTCCACCGCGAAGGCACGGGCCGCCGAGTTCGCGCACCGGCTGAAGGCCGAGTACGAGGCAGGCAAGGCCGAGGTCGCCGCCGAGGCCGCCGCCGATCCCACCGCGGAGCCGGCCAACGACGCCGCCGATGCGGAGGAGGTGGCCGAGGCGATCCGCGGCGTCGACTGGGCGAAGGTGCGAGCGACCACCAGCGAGCGCGGCGCCGAGGCCGCACAGGCGATGAAGTCGATGGCAGCAGAGGTCGACTGGGGCAAGGTGCAGCCCGTTGCGGCGAAGGTGTCGAGCGCGCTCATCGCTGCGGTCGCGTCGGGCCACCTGGGCATCGGCGGCAAGGCCGGCAGCACCGTCGCCCGCGCCATCATGAACGACCGCGACCTGGCTCAGCGCGTGAGCAGTGCGCTCAGCCGTCAGAACGCGCCGCTGCCACCCGACTTCCGCGGGCAGATGGGCCAGCGGGTCATCGACGCGGCGCCCATCGACACCACCGCGACGGAGTGAATCCTGGTGGCCAAGCGCGGAGTCGAACCGCCAAGTCGTCCGTGAGGATCAACTGCACATCGCCGTACCCCGGTGGCCGCCGAACAGTATGCCGACTCGCGCTGCCAACCCCACCGCGCCCCGCCGCGCTGTCTGGTCACACGAATCCCACACTCGAGGTGGATCCGATGCGACCAGTCATGGACTCGGCGACCGGATGAGTGGCGCGGGTCGGAGCACGAGCTAGAGCGACGTGCGCGTGGCTTCGTAGATCTCGATGGTGGGCGGCTCGTCCGCGAGCGCGGTGACCGCTTCGACGAATGCGTGCGATTCGGGCACGCGAAAGTGCGCACGCAACGCGTGCGCGTCGGCCCAGTGCTCGAGGAACACGACCCGGTTCGGATGCTCGAGGTCGCGATGCATCGAGTGCAGCAGACATCCTGGTTCGAGGCGCGACCGATGCACGTGCTCGAGGCCGAGACGCACCACCTCGTCGAGGGCACCGGCTCGAGCGGTGACGCTGCCGGTGACGACGATGAGGGAGCCGGCCACCCGCGCAGCCTAGAAGACGAAGCCCTTGGGGATGACGACGATGCCGTGGTCGCTGATGGTGAACCGAGCGGAGTCGGCCTCGGCGTCGAACCCGATGCGTGTGCCGGGCGGGATGACGACGTTCTTGTCGACGATGCAGCGGTTGATGCGTGCACCGGGGCCGACCTCGACACCGGGGAACAGCAGGCTGTCGGTGACGTGCGCGTCGTGGTTCACCCGCACACCCGGCGATGCGATGGAGCGTTCGACGTGCGAGCCCGAGACGATGGAGCCGGCACACAGCAGGCTGCCATCGACGTACGACGGCTCGCCGCCGGCGCCACGCGAGATCTTCGCCGGCGGCAGTGGCTGGTGACTGGTGAACACCGGCCACTTGTCGTTGTAGAGGTTGAACACCGGCACCGGCGACAGCAGGTCCATGTTGGCGTCGTAGTACGAGTCGATGGTGCCCACGTCGCGCCAGTAGCCCTTCTCACGATCGTCCTGGCCGGGCACGTCGTTCTTCGAGAAGTCGTAGACCTCGGCGACACCCATCGCGGTGAGCGCCGGGATGATGTGCCCACCCAGATCGGTGTGCTGGTCGTCCTGGCCCGCAGGGGTGACGATGTCGATGAGCGTCTTGGTGGTGAACACGTAGTTGCCCATGCTGGCCAGGCAGCGCGAGTCGTCGCCGATGATGGTGGGCGGATTGGCCGACTTCTCGTGGAACGCGACGATCTTGCCGGTCTCGTCGGCCTCGATGACGCCGAACGACTTCGCCTCCTCGTAGCCGACGGGGATGGCGGCCACGGTGACACCCGCGCCCGACGCGAGGTGCTGCTCGACCATCTGCTTGACGTCCATGCGGTAGATGTGGTCGGCACCGAACACGCACACCACGTCGGGCATCTCGTCGGTGATGAGGTTCAGGTTCTGGTAGATGGCGTCGGCGGAACCGGCGAACCAGTGCGGCCCGCGACGCATCTGCGCGGGCACCGGGGTGACGTAGTTGCCGAGCAGCCCGCTGAACCGCCAGGTCTGGCTGATGTGCCGGTCGAGGCTGTGGCTCTTGTACTGCGTGAGCACGACGATCTTGAGGTAGCCGGAGTTCGCGAAGTTCGACAGCGCGAAGTCGATGATGCGATAACTGCCCCCGAACGGCACCGCCGGTTTCGCACGGTCCTCGGTGAGCGGCAGCATTCGCTTGCCTTCTCCGCCGGCGAGGACGATGACGAGCACCTTTGGTTCTGCCATGGCTCGGAATGTACCGCGTCGCCTGCACCGATCGGGTCGATCAGTTACGGTCAACTGCCGTGAAGGTCCTGTTCGTCACCCCGGAGTGCTACCCGTTGGTGAAGACCGGTGGCCTCGCCGACGTGACCGGCGCGCTGCCCTTGGCGGTCGCCCCGTACGGCGTCGACGCCCGCGTGCTGCTGCCCGCGTACCCGGGCGTGCGCGATCAGCTCACCGGCGCCGAGATGGTCGCCGCGCTGCCCGATCTGTTCGGCGGCGAGGGTGCGCTCGTCGCGGGCACCGCCGGCAACGGGCTCCGCGTGCTGCTGGTCGCGGCACCGCACCTCTACGAGCGCGGCGGCGGCGGTCCCTACCTGGGACCGGACGGCCACGACTGGCCCGACAACCATCTGCGCTTCGCCGCCCTCAGTTGGGTGGGCGCGCAGCTCGCCGACGGCCTGCTCCCCGACTGGCGCCCCGACGTGGTGCACCTGCACGACTGGCAGGCCGCCCTCACCGCCGCGTACCTGCGCTTCGGTCGCTCGCACCCCGCGAAGTCGTCGGGCAAGAAGCCGGCGAGAGCGGTGGCGGCTCCGGTCGTCGCCGATCCCGTCCGTCCGGCGACGCTGCTCACCATCCACAACCTCGCGTTCCAAGGTCTCTTCGGCGCGCACCTCCTGCCCACGCTCGGTCTCCCGCCGGCCGCACTCGACGTCGACGGCATGGAGTACTGGGGCAACCTCAGTTTCCTCAAGGCGGGCGTGCAATGGTGCGACGCGGTCAGCACCGTCAGTCCCACCTACGCGCGCGAAGTGCTGACACCCGAGCAGGGCATGGGCTTCGACGGGGTGCTCCGCGCTCGCCCCGACCGTTTGATCGGCATCGCCAACGGCATCGACGACACCGTGTGGAACCCGGCCACCGACCCCGACGTGGTGGCGCACTACTCCGCCCGGCGGCTGGTCGCGAAGGCCGCCAACAAGACCGCGCTGCAGACCGAGCTCGGCCTCGACGCTCGACCCGACGCAGCGTTGTTCTGCGTGGTCAGCCGGCTCACCACCCAGAAGGGCCTCGACCTGCTGCTGGGCGCGCTGCCGCGGTTGCTCGCCGCCGGCGGGCAGCTGGCCGTGCTCGGCTCCGGCGATCGCGAGCTGGAGGACGGCTTCCGCCGCGCCGCCGAACAGCATCACGGCCGGGTGGCCGTGCACGTCGGCTACGACGAACCGCTCTCGCACCGCATGCAGGCGGGGGCCGACGCCATCATCGTGCCATCGCGGTTCGAACCCTGCGGCCTCACCCAGCTCTACGGCCTGCGCTACGGCACGCTGCCGGTGGTGGCGCGTGTCGGCGGCCTGGCCGACACCGTCATCGATGCCAACGGTGCAGCACTGCGCGACGGCGTCGCGACCGGCTTCCAGTTCAGCCCGGTCGACGTCGGCCCGTTGGCAGAGGCCATCGAGCGAGCCTGCGACCTGTTCGCCGACCCGCTCGCCTGGCAGCGCGTGGTGAAGCGTGCAATGACCCGCGAGGTCGGCTGGGGAGTCGCCGCCGGCGCCTACGTCGAGCTCTACGAACGGCTCGTCGCGAGGCGCTCGCCGGTGGCCACGTGACGCACCTTTCGCGTCGAACTGCTGCCATGGCCGTCGCCGCGTTGGCCGGCGCCGTCGCCGTTCCACTGGTCACGCGCACCACCACCTCGTCGGCGGCGCCGACGTTCCACTTCGCGCTCATCGGCGACCTGCCGTACACCACCGCCGACACCGCTGCGATGCCTGCGCTGATCGCCGACATCAACAACGACCCCGACGTGCAGTTCGTCGCACATGCGGGCGACATCAAGAACGGCAGCACCACCTGTGCCGACGCTGAACTGCAGATGCGCTTCAACCTGTTCCAGGGGTTCGACGACGCCTTCTGGTTCACCCCGGGCGACAACGAATGGACCGACTGCCACCGCGCCAGCCCGCCGTCGCCGCCGCTCGATCGGCTGGCCGCGCTGCGTGCGCTGTTCTACCCGGTGCCCGCGCAGACCACCGGCGGCACACCGCGCGCGGTCACGCCGCAGTCGGCCACACCCGCCTACTCCACCTTCGTGGAGAACACGATGTTCCACGAGGAGTGCGTCAGCTTCGGCGCCATCCACATGGTCGGCAGCAACAACGGCACCGATCCGTGGACCGACGAGACGCCCGAGCAGACCACCGCACGTCAGGCGGAGGTGGCCGCGCGCACCGCCGCCGACGTGGCCTGGGTGGGCGAGGTGTTCGATGCTGCGGTCGCCCGCGGCAGCGAAGGTGTGTTCCTGCTCATGCAAGCGGCACCTTCGAGTTCGGCGCCGTTCGCGGCGATCCGTACGGAGATCTCGACGCGGGCACAGGACTTCGCGAAGCCGGTCATCGTCGCGCACGGCGACGGCCACGTGTACACGGTCACTCCCAACTACCTCGGCCGGCCGAACGTCACTCGCTGGGAGACCTACGGCGCCGCCGGAGCCGTCGACCAGTGGATCAAGGTCGCCGTCGACTGCGACGCACCCACCGTGTTCAGCCACCAGACCGTCACGACCGGGAGCACACCGGCCACCACCACCACATCGGGCGGCACGAGCAGCACCTCCACCAGCACGACCGGCCCTGCTCCGAACTGGTTCCCGATCGGCGTGGCCGACGCCGAGTCGCAGGCCGAGCGCGTCACGACTGTGCCCTAGCGGCACTGCGCCGTTAGCCTTTCCGCACAACTGAAAAACCCCCTGCGGGGTCGGGTGAAATTCCCAATCGGCGGTGAGAGCCCGCGAACCCCACACCAGCAACATCGTGTGGGGCCGATCCGGTGAGATTCCGGGGCCGACGGTCAAAGTCCGGATGGGAGCAGGGTTTCGCATGCGATTCGGTCGCGCCGCCATGTCCGTCCACGGGCAGGCGGCTCAGCCGTCTTGTTCGCGTTGCCGTGCGCCGCCGCACCTCGCAACGACAGAACGGATGGCACACATGTTCACGGGCATCGTGGAAGAGATGGGAACGGTCGAGGCGTTCGACGGCACGCGGTTGCGCATCGCCGCGTCGCTGGTGCTCGACGACGTCGCCCTCGGCGACTCCATCGCGGTCAACGGGTGCTGCCTCACGCTGGTGGAGCAGGGCCCCGGCTGGTGGGAGGCGGAGGTGAGCGACGAGACGCTCGCCCGCACCAGCCTGCGCGGCATCGCAGTGGGCGCGCCGCTCAACCTCGAACGCTCGGTGCGGCTCGCCGATCGGCTCGGCGGCCATCTCGTCCAGGGCCACGTCGACGGTGTCGGCGAGGTGGTGCGACCGGTGCCGGACCTTGAGGTCCGCATCCCGTCGGCCCTCATGCGCTACGTGGTGGAGAAGGGTTCGATCACCGTCGACGGTGTGAGCCTGACGGTGGTGCGTCCCTCGGCCGACACGTTCACGGTCGCGATCATCCCGCACACGTCGGCCGTCACCACACTGGGCGGCAAGCAGCCCGGCGACCTGGTGAACATCGAGGTCGACGTGTTGGCCAAGTACGTCGAACGACTGCTCGCCGGTCACACCGACGCACCTGCGGGTGGCACGTCATGAGCGTGTTCGACTCCATCGACGACGCGGTCGCGGTCATCGCCGCCGGGGGCATCGTGGTGGTGGCCGACGACGAGCACCGCGAGAACGAAGGCGACCTGATCATGGCCGCCGACGCGGCCACGCCCGCCGCCATCGCGTTCTTCGTGCGGCACACCTCGGGCGTCATCTGCGCCGCACTCCCCGGCGACCGTTGCGACGCGCTCGAGTTGCCCCTGATGGTGCCGCCCGCTGCCAACAGCGACCAGTTCCGCACCGCGTTCACGGTGTCGGTCGACCTCGCCCGCGGCACGTCGACCGGCATCTCCGCCGCCGACCGTGCCGCCACGCTGCGAGCCCTGGCCGACCCAACTGCACGCCCGCACCACTTCAACCGACCCGGCCACATCTTTCCGCTACGTGCTCGCCCCAATGGGGTGATCGAACGACCGGGCCACACCGAGGCTGCGGTCGACCTGGCCCGGCTGGCGGGGCGTGCGGCGGCCGGGGTGCTCAGCGAGCTGGTGCTCGACGACGGGCGCATGGCTCGCCTGCCCGAGCTGCAGCTGTTCGCCCGCACGCACCACCTGCCACTGATCTCAATCGCCGACCTGATCGACCATCGCCGCCGGGCCGAGCTCGTCGGCACCAGCCCCGTCACCAGCACGACATGAGCGATCACGACATGAGGACCACGACATGACCACCTTCCACGGACAGATGAACGCCGCCGGCCTGCGAGTCGCGCTGGTGTGCAGCCGGTTCAACGATCTCATCGTCGGCCGGCTCGAGGCAGGCGCGCGCGACGCGCTCACTCGTCACGGCGCCGACGACGCCGCGATCGACACGGTGTGGGTGCCCGGTGCCTGGGAGATCCCCCTCGCCGCCAAGGCGCTCGCCGACAGCGGGCGTTACGACGCCATCGTCGGGCTCGGCGCCGTGATGCGCGGTGCGACCTATCACTTCGAGGTCATCGCCAACCACAGTGCGGCCGGGCTCACCCGTGTGGCGCACGAGTCGGGCGTGGTGGTGACGAACGGCATCATCACCGTCGACACCATGGATCAGGCACTGGAGCGCGCCGGCAGCAAGGCCGGCAACAAGGGTGCCGATGCCGCGCTGTCGGCGGTGGAGACGGTGAACGTCATCCGCGCCGCGACGGCGGACTGACCGGACGTGCCGGACCGACCGAACCGTCGGAGCGACTGTCAAGGGTTCGTCAAGGTGTAGAAGTCGCAGGGTGCCGGCTTGAGAACCGGTGCTCCACGACCGATGATTCACGGCATGACTTCAGCCCTGGCCTCCGACCGCCCCAACGCGCCATCGAACGCGACCTCGTTGGCGGCCGCGATCGTCGACGGCGTGTCGTCGGTCCTGGCGGGCAGGCAGTCGCAGATCGAGGTCGCCACGGCCTGTGTGCTCGCCGGCGGCCATCTGCTCGCCGAGGACATCCCCGGCGTCGGCAAGACGCTGCTCGCGCAGTCGGTGGCAGCCACCATCGGCGGTTCGTTCTCGCGCGTGCAGGGCACCGCCGATCTGCTGCCCGCAGATGTCGTCGGATCGCTCGCGCCCAACGCCGACGGCTTCGGTCTCCACTTCCGGCCGGGCCCGGTGTTCACCAACGTGGTGCTGTTCGACGAACTGAACCGCACCAACGCGCGCACGCAGTCCGCACTGCTCGAGGTGATGGAGGAGGGCCACGTCACCGTGGACGGAGTCACGCACCCGGTGCCGTCACCGTTCATGGTCATCGCCACGCAGAACCCGGTGGAGATGGCCGGCACGTACGCGCTCGCGGAAGGTGTCACCGACCGGTTCATGGCCGCCATCAGCCTCGGTCGCGCCAGCGCGTCGGAGGAGTTGGAGGTGCTCACCGGCCGCCGCGGTCGCACGCAGTTGAGCGGCATCGCGCAAGTCGGCGACCTGAGCGATCTCGAGTCCGGTCGGGCCGTGGTGCGCAGGGTGCACCTGGCCGATGCGGTGGCCGAGTACGCCGTGGCCATCCTGCACGCCACCCGTCAACACCCGCGGGTGCGCCTCGGGGCCAGCACGCGCGGCGGCGTCGCGATGATCGCGCTCGCCAAGGCGTTCGCAGTCATGGACGGCCGCGACTACGTGGCGCCGCACGACGTCGCCAGATCGGCGAACTGCGGGTTGGCGCACCGCCTGGTGCTCACCGGCAGCGACCGTGACCCGGCCGCCGACGTGGTGGCCGAGTGCGTCACCTCCGTTCCCGCGCCGCGGCGCTGAGATCGTCGGCCATGCCGCCCGAAGCAACCACGCGGCGGAGCGGCCCGGCGCGACCTGCGGGCCTCGCGCGCGGCGTCACCTCGTTGGGCATGGCGTGGCTGATCGCCGCGGCCATCTCGCTCCTCACCGGTGCCGCGGCCGTCATCATGATGATGGCGGTCGGGCTGGTCGCGTTCCTGGCCGCGCTGGCCAGCGGGCGCCGCGTCGTCGCGCGGTCGAACGTCGTCGCGGTCACGAGCGCCGAACTGGCCGAGGAAGGCGAGACCATCTCGTGGCAGGTGCGCGCCACCGGGGCACAGCGCGTGCACGTGCAGCTGAAGGTGGCCGACACGGTGGTCGCAGCCGGATGGGTGGAGCCGGGATCGACGGTGCTCACCGGCACCGCGCCGAGTCGCGGCATCCACCGCGCGGTGGTCGCCGAGTGGTCGTCGGCCGGGCGGTTGGGGTTGGTGTGGTGGCGGAAGCGCGCGACGGTGGCGATCACGCCGCTCGCGGTGGCGCCGCGGCCCGCCGACAAGGCCGCGCCACTCGCGCGACTGCACTCCGACCGGCCCGAGCAGCTGCGCGCGAGCGCGGCGCCCGGCCGCGACGAGGTCGACGGCGTGCGCACCTGGCGCGAAGGCGACGAGGTGAGTGCAGTGCACTGGCCGGCCACGCTCCGCGCCGGCGAGTTCGTGATGCGCCAACGGCGCCGCGACATCGACGAACGTTGGCTGGTGCAGGCGACCACGGGCACCGGCGACTCACGCGCCGAAGCCGCCAGGGTGCGCACTGCGGCCGAGCAAGGGCTCGCCGCTGGTGCGCGCGTCGCCGTGCAGGTGAACGGCAGCGGGCACACCGACCTCTCCGACCGGCGGGCGGTGCTGCAGTGGACGGCCGCCTTCGAACCGGAGCGGGCGTCGCGCACCGGCCTGCGCTGGTGGCACCGTCAAATCGGCGAAGGCTCGGCAGAACCCGACGCCGCCCTCACGCCGAGAGCCCGCTGGATGGTCGCCGCCGCCGCGCTGCCACCGCTCGTGATGCTGCTGCAGCCGCTCGACTACGGCGTGCTCGAGCTCGCAGTGGTGTTCGCCGGCGTCGCCGCCGGCGCCGTCGTGTCGCTGCGGTCGACCGGCGACCGGCGAGTGTTCCGACAGCTCCTCGGGCTGATGGTGGGGTTGCTGGTCGCGGTCTCCCTCATCGACTTCGGTGCCATCAACAGCGTGGTCACCTCGCTGCGCTACCTGCTCCCGCAGGTGCTCGTCACGCTGGTGATCATGCAGGGCTTCGAGTGCAACGACCGGCGCTCTGCGCGAGTGTCGTTGGCGTGCTCGGCGATGCTCACCGCCTACGCCTCGGGAATCCGCGTCGACGGCACCCTTGCCGGTTGGCTGGGCGTGGCCCTGGTCGGTCTGGCCGTCGCGACGCAGGCGGTCACCAGCCCGGATCGACAGACGTCGGCGGTGGCCACGGTGGTCGTTCCGGTTCGGCTCCGCACCAGAGTGCGCCGGGCCGTGCGCCCCTCGCTGTCGCTGGTCGGCGGCGCCCTCGCGGTGCTGGTCCTGCTGGCAGCGGTGCCGATCCCGGAGGGACCCGCGCAACTCACGCTGCCCAGTTGGCTCGACGAGTACCGAGGCACACCCGAGGACGGTGCACTCGTCGCGGCCGACGGTTCACCGCTGCTCGGTGGCTCGGTGAGTAGGGATCGCAACGGGGCCGACGGCACGGGGATCGGCGGTTACCCGGGCTTCAGCCCGACGATGGACATCAGCCTGCGCGGTGACCTCGGCGACGCCGTCGTGCTGCGCGTCCGTTCGCCGTACCAGGACTTCTGGCGCGGCCAGACGT
>JAUXQB010000197.1 GCA_030685215.1 Actinomycetota bacterium | reverse complement strand
GCGAGCGCCACGACCGCGCCGCCGGCTACAACTTCGGCGGTGCCCACCACTCAGTTGGGCGCTCCGCTCGCTCTCGGGAGCAGCGGCGACGAGGTGGTGGCCCTGCAGCGGCAACTGCGTCGACTCGGCTTCGATCCCGGTCCGGGTGACGGCGAATTCGGCCGCTCAACCGAGCAAGCGGTGTGGGCGGCCGAAGCACTCATCCTCGGTCGCACGCCGGTGGAGAAGACCGGCACTGTCGACGTTGCGCTCTGGCAACGCCTGCACGAGGAAGTGACCATCCAGCCTCGTCGCACCATGCCCGGCACGCACGTGGAGATCTACCTCGACCTGCAGGTGGCGGTGGTGTTCACCGACGATGTGGCCGTGCTCGTCACGCACATCTCGTCGGGCCAGCTCAACCCGGACGGGATGCCCGTGACGTTCTGCGAGGAGATCACCATCGACACCGACGAGCTGGGGAACCCCATGCCCGAGCCGGAGGTGCGCGGCGTGTGCTCCGAGTCGAAGACGCCCGGCGGCGTGTTCGAGGTGCATCGCCGCTACGAGGGTGAGCGGATCGGTCCGCTCGGCAGCATGTCCAACCCGATCTACTTCAACTACGGCATCGCCATCCACGGCGCGCAGAACGTGCCCGTGCTCCCGGCGTCGCACGGCGGGGTGCGCGTTCCCATGCACGTCGCCGAGTACTTGCCGACCCTGATCGAGCTCGGCGACACGGTGCTCGTGTGGGACAGCCACAAGGAGCCCGAGGAACAGACCAAAGAGGACATGCTGCCCAGCTTCCTCAGCCCCGACACGACCGAGTGATTGCCGATCCGGACAGGAATCGTCTCGCTGACCGGGACGAAGCCTGTCCAGAAGCCCAAATGGGACGATTCCTGTCCAGAATCCGGAGGACCCCGGTCAGTTGGTGGGGAGGGTCTGCTCGAGGGAGAGGACGGGTTCGAACAGGTCGCCGTGGTGGTCGACGCGGTCGAGCACGTCGCGCCAGGTGAAGCGCAGTTCGGGGGCGCCGTCGGCGCAGGCTTGCACTTCGTCCCAGGTGACGGGCGTGCTGCAGGTCGGTTCCGGGCGAGCTCGCATCGAGTAGACGCCGATGGTGGTCTTGAAGCGGGCGTTCTGGCTCCAGTCGACGAAGATCTTGCCCGGCCGCACCGCCTTGGCCATCGTGGTGGTGACCCGGTCGCGATGCTGGTGCTCGAGCAGTTGTCCGACCGCCAACGCGAAGTCGGCCGCCTGCTCGTGCGTGCACGGCGTGTTGAGCGGCACGTACAGCTGCAGGCCCTTCGACCCCGACGTCTTCGCGAAGCCCTGCAGGTTCACCGCGGCCAGGATGTCGCGCACGAGCACCGCCACCTCGCAGCACTCCTTCATCGCTGCCGGCGCGCCGGGGTCGAAGTCGAACACCACAGCGCGCGGTGAGTCGAGGTCGTCGGCGAGCGCCATCGGCACGTGCAGCTCGAGTGCGGCCATGTTGGCCGCCCACACCAGCGACGCGGCCTCGTCCATTCGGCAGTACGCGAGGTCGCCCTTGCGATCGCCCGGCCCGAGCGCCGTCTGCAACCACTCCGGGCGGTGCTTGGGGCAGCGCTTCTCGAAGAAGCCGTCGTGCTCCACGCCGTCGGGGAAGCGCTTGAGCGTGATGCAGCGACCGGCGAGGTGCGGCAGCATCACCGGTGCGATGCGGGCGTAGTACTCGATGACCTCTGCCTTGGTGGTTCCCGCTGCCGGGTAGAGCACCTTGTGCAGGTTGCTGACGCTGAGCTCGCGCTCGCCCACCTTCACGGTGGTGCGTTCGGTCACGCCGACTTCCGCACGCGCTTGGGCTTGGCCGGCGCGTCGTCGTCAGCGTCCTTGGCGACGGCATCCTTCGCGGCGGCCTTCTTGGCGGCGGCCTTCTTGGCGACCGTGGCCTTGGTGGCCTTGTCGACCTTGGTGACCGTCGCGATGGAATCGGGGCCACCCGCGGGGTGACGGCCGCGGGCGTCCTTGGCGGCCTTCACGCTGGCCTCGAGCGCGGCCATCAGGTCGATGACGGCCGGTGCACTGGTGGCGACCTCGGGCGTCTCGAACTGCTCGCCCGCTGCCTTGCGTTCGATGAGGTCGAGCACCTGTTCGCGGTAGTTGTCGCGGTACTTCTTCGGCTCGAAGTCGGCCGACAGCGAGGCGACCAGCGCTTCGGCCATCAGCACTTCCTTGTCGCTCACCTTCACGCCGTCGAGGTCGTCGAGCTCGTCGATCGCGCTGGCCGGCACCACCTCGTCGGCGAACACCATCGTGCTCATCATCAACTTGCCGTCGACGGCGCGCAGCGCGGCCACGTACTGCTTGTTGCGCATCACGAAGCGACCGATGGCCACCTTGTTGGACTGCTCCATCGCACGCGCGAGCAGCATGTACGGCTTCGGCGTCTTGTCGGGGGCGACGATGTACGGCGAGTCGAAGTACACCGGATCGATCTGGTCGAGATCGACGAACTCCTCGAGGTCGATGCTCTTGGTGACGCTGGGGATGAACGGTTCCAGCTCGTCGGGGTCGACCACCACGTAGCGGCCCTTGCTGATCTCGTAGCCCTTGACGATGTGCTCGTCGGGCACGTCGTCGCCGGTCTCGGCCGACACCTTCTTCAGCTTGATGCGGCTCATCGTGCGATCGTCGAGCTGGTTGAACGAGACGCTCTTCTTGCTGACGCCGTTGTACAGCTTCACGGGGATCGCGACGAGTCCAAAACTGATCGTTCCGCTCCAGATGGGTCTCGGCATGAACGAAAGTCTGCCCGAAACCGCGAGAAATAAACAGCGTCGAGCTGCCGGCGGTCAGCCGGAGAGGATCGCGCGGGCCACCAGGTCGGTGCCGAAGGCGGTGAGGATGGCGAGGTAGAGCAGACCGGTGGCCGCCATCACCGCCGAGTAGTAGCGCTCCTTCAGCGCAGCCTTGGTGACGAACACGAGCACCAGCGTGCCGACGGCGCAGGCCGCCCAGAACCAGCCGAGCTGGCCACCCCACCCGTCGTTCACCTCACCCGACCACACCGCGAACATGCCGATCGGCAGCAGTAGCGACAACACCTCGAACGGCCACACCCAACCGAGCGCGCGCACCAGTTCGTTGAGGTGACGGCGCGGCAGGCCGGGCTGGACGAGGTACCAGTGGCCCAGCAGCATCGCATCGGTGACCGACCCGAGGAACGCGGCCCCGGCGAAGCTGCGCAGCAGCGAGACGGCCAAGCTGCCGCCGGCATCGACCGACGCCGCGACCAGACCGACGACAGCGATGGCCGGCGCCACCAGGTCGAGCGCGGGCGGGAACTCCGGCCCGCGCTCGGCGGCCGCCGGACGTTCGTCGACCGTGCGATCGATGCCGGTCATCGCCGCGACGCGTTCGCTGCGCCGGTCGTGCTCGGCGTCCTGCCCCGACACGCCCGCCTTGCGGCGCACCACCGACACCGCGAGCGCGACACCGGCCGCGACGGCGACACCGATGGACGACGCCTCACGCAGCGGCACGGTGCCGAAACGGAAGCCGACCAGCGCCGCACCGATGGCCATGAGCAGGTAGGTGCCGCGCAGCAACCAGCCGTACCCGACGCCGACCACCCGCCGGCGCGTGGTGAACCACAGGAAGAACAGCCCGCCGGCCGCCCACTGCAGCAGCACAGTGGCGGCATCGAGTCGGATCACGCCCCGAAGGTTAGAGAAGGTTTCTCCCGGTTCTCCAAACCTCCCGTTCTTTCTCGCCGTACGCTCGTCACGATGTTTCGCCGAGGTGCCGTCGCACTCGTCCTGTCCACGCTGGTGCTCACCGGGTGCTTCACCGGCAAGCGGCCGTACTTCAACGACGACCCGTTCCCGGCCGGCGCTCCCACCGGCTACGCCGAAGCCGACGCCGTGCTCGCCAAGCTCGATGCAGTCACGCCCGGGCCCGTCACTGCGGCGTACAGCGTGCTCACCAAGTTCGGCAACACCACCAGCCAGGCCGTCGCGGTGCTCGACAGCGGCAGCCGCAGCGTCACCATCGGCAACGTGCGCTACGTGCAGACCCCCACCGAGTCGGTCACCTGCACCGAGGACGGTTCCGTGCCGTGCACCGAGGGCCTCGATGCCGCCCGCGTCAGCGACATCGGCATCACCATCGACTTCTACGCCGCCGAAGCCGCCACTCGGCTGCGCCGCGATGCTCGTGCGGCCATCGCACCGCCCACCGCATCGTCGCTCAACGTCGCCGAGCAGGTGGCCACCTGCGTGAGCGTGCCGCTCGCGGGTGGCGTGGCCATGTACTGCGCGCTCGACGACGGCATGCTCGCCAAGCTCGACGACGGCGACGTGGCCATCAACCTCACGCTCTACGGCGCGCTGGCCGACAACAGCCGGCTGCAGATACCCGCCGCCTCGGCGCCCTGACCCGCCGGCGGTTCAGCGAACCGGCACGGTGTGCGTGTCGGTGCCGCTGCGCAGCAGCCGACCCGGCCGTGCGGCCAGCAGCTCGCCGTGCTCCACGCACGGCACACCGTTGACCACCACGTGGTGCACGCCTTCGGCCTCGCCGTAGACGCGCCCCGAACCCCCCGGCAGATCGAACTTCATCGACACCGGACCCGGCCCGATGGTGGCCGGATCGAACACCTGCACGTCGGCGCACATGCCCACCGCAACGCGCCCGCGGTCGTGCAGGCCGTAGAGCTCGGCCGGCGCGCCGGTGAGGTGGTGCACGGCTTCCTCCAGCTCCATCAGCCCGTGCTCGCGCACCGCCCGCGCGAGCAGGGTGGTGCTGAAGCTGAAGCTGTCGATCATGTCGAGGTGCGCGCCGGCGTCGCTGGCACCGACGATGGCGCGGTGGTCGCGCCACACCTCCACCCGCCGGCGCCAGGTGGCATCGTCCTGCCCGCGGTCCTGGTTGGCGATGACCGTGCGCAGGTCGTCGGCGAGCACGATGTCGCACAGCAGGTCCCACGGGTCGCGGTCGAGCTTGCGGGCGATGTCGCCGATGATGCGCCCTTCGTACGGCTTCCACGTGTCGCTGAACGTCTCCAGCAGCCGGTAGCTACCCCAGTTCGCAATGGCCCGCTGTGCACCGTCGGTGCTCTGCGCCAGCCGGTTCCACTCGGCGCGCACTGTGGGGTCGCGCAGCTGGCGCACCTTCTCGTCGAGCGGCAGCGCCATCAGTTGGTCCCAGCCGCGCAGGATGTCGAGGATGAACCCACTGGTGAAGTTGAGCCGCAGGCGGAACGTGTCGGGCAGCGTGAGCGCGAGCACGCGACCGCCTTCAGCGGCGGCGATCTCGAAGCCGGCCAACTGGTGCTGCACGAGGTCCCAGTTCTGCGCGTACACCTGCAGCAGGTTCCAGTTGAGCGGACGGTTTGCCGCGGCGCTCATCCGGCCCATCAGGCGGAACGTGTCGTCGGAGAACTCACCGACGTCGGGGATGAACTCGAGCTGCGTGCCGGGGAACTCGCCGACCACCGAGCACAGCGCGATCAGTTCGTCGGCTCTGCTGCACCGTGAGGGCACGGGCCGACCGGTGTGGTCGTTGTGGCTGGGCGACCACGTGCTGCTGAAGCCCATGCCACCCGCGGCGAGGCCGGCGCGCAGCAGGGTCTTCATCTGCTCGATCTCGTCGGCGGTGGCCTCGCGCTCGTTGGCCGCCTCGTGCATCACGACTCGCCGCAGCGCGCTGTGGCCCACCATCAGCCCGATGTTGGGCATGAGCGTGCCGTCGAGCAGGTCGAAGTACTCGGCGCTCGTGCTCCAGTTCCACGGCACACCCTGCTGCAGGCTCTCCAGTGGCATTCCCTCCACGCGGGCGAGCATGCGCATCAGGTAGTCGGCGTCGTCGGCGCGCACCGGGCCGCCGTCGACACCGACGAGCGGTGCGATGGTGAAGCCGCAGTTGCCGGCCATCACCGTGGTGACACCGTGCAGCGGTGACGGGCTGAGCGTGGTGTCCCAGAACGCCTGCGCGTCGTAGTGGGTGTGGATGTCGATGAACCCGGGTGCGACGACGAGTCCGGTCGCATCGATGGTGCGCGTGGCGGGCTCGGACACGTCGCCGACCGCGACGATGCGACCGTCGCGCACCGCGACATCCGCGCGACGTGCGGGCGCTCCCGTGCCATCGACGACGGAGCCACCGGTGATCTTCAGATCGAGCATCGCGCCAGCTTCGCGCGGGTGGGCTCAGCCCAGCGTGACGAGCGCGTGGTCGGCGTGGTTCATGCTGAGCGGACCATCGGCGGCGGCCACCACGATGTCTTCCAGGCGCATCCCCCACTTGCCCGGCACGTAGATGCCCGGCTCCACGCTGAACGCGTGACCGGCTTCGATGGGCAGATCGTTGCCCTCCACCATGTACGGGTCTTCGTGGGCCTCCATGCCGATGCCGTGGCCGGTGCGGTGGATGAAGTACTCGCCGAGCCCGGCCGCATCGATGATGCGACGCGCGGCGCGGTCGACGTCTTGGCACGCGGCTCCGACGACGCCCGCGGCCACACCGGCGGCCTGCGCCTCGTGCAGCACTGCGTACGCGTCGGCGACCTCGGCGGGCGGCTCGCCCAGCGACACGCAGCGGGTGATGTCGCTGCAGTAGCCGGCCATGGTGCCGCCGAAGTCGCACAGCACCACTTCGCCCTCGCGGATGACCCGGTCGCTCGCATGGTGGTGCGGCGACGCAGCGTTCTCGCCCGCGGCGACGATGGCGAAGTTGACCACGTCGTGCCCTTCGGCGATGAGGCGCGCCGAGATGTCGGCGCTGACCGCCGCCTCGGTGCGCCCGACGAGCGGGATGTCGCCGGCATGCAGCTGCGCCGCCACCCGATCGGCGGCCGCGCCGGCGGCCTGCAGTGCGGCGATCTCGGCGACGTCCTTGCGCATGCGCAGGTCGTTCATCACCGACGTGCTGCGCACGTAGCGAGTGGCGTCGGTGGGCCAGTGACCGAGCAGCTCCACCAGGAACCGTGCCCACATCGTGTCGCCCACCGCGGCGACGGCCGGCCGGCCGACGAGACCGGCGACGAGGGCGACGGGGTCGTCGGTCTCGCCCCATGGGAGCAGCGTGAACACGCCCGGCTGCTCGACCACGCGGGGCGCTTCGAGGCGTGGGACGACCAGCGTGGCGTCGCCGTCGCGCGGCACCACCAGCATCGTGAGCCGCTCGAGCGGCATGGCCTCGTAGCCGGTGAGGTAGGGCAGATCACTGCCCACCGACACCAGCAGCGCGTCGACCCCTGCGCGATGCATGCTGGTACGGGCGCGAGCGACGCGGTCGGCGAACACTGCCGTCGACGTCGAGGAGGCGGTCGTGGATTCCATCCGCCCATTCTGGCGCGCTGTCGCCGCCTTCTCGCATGCCTATGATCGGTTCGTGCGTACTCGTGTGGTGGGACTCATCGGGCTGTTGTCGATCGTCACGGTGGCATGCGGTGCCGCCGACCCGGGCGTGTCGGCCACTCGTTCGCGCCAAGGTGGTGGCGGCGGCGGCCAACTCATCCCCACCGAGACCACACAGCCCGGCGGAACCGTGCCGCCCGTCGATCGCACCTACGAGATCATCCCCGGCGTGGTCGATTTCGGCTCCAGCAAGGATTCCCAGGACTACGACGGCTTCCTCACGGCCGCGTTCGGCGACATCCAGGCCTTCTGGGACTCCGCGTTCCCCGAGACCTACGGGTCGCCGTTCGAGCAGCTGTCGGGCGGCATCTTCGCCGCCTACCCGGCACGCCAGGAGCCCATCCCCGGCTGCGGCACCGAGGAGGCCTCCTCGTACGAAGACGTGGCCAACTACGGCGCGTTCTACTGCATCGCCGGCGATTTCATGGCCTACGACGACGCCAGCCTGCTGCCCTCACTGGTCAACGAGCTCGGCCAGGAAGCCGTGGCCATCGTGCTCGCCCACGAGTTCGGTCACGCCGTGCAGGCTCGCTCCGGCGAGTGGGAGAACCCGGTGGTGCTCAAGGAGCAGCAGGCCGACTGCTTCGCCGGCGCCTGGGCCGCTCACGTGGCCAGCGGCGGCAGCGACCTGATCTCGTTCGACGACGCCGACGTGCGCGCCGGCATCATCGCGATGATCAACGTGCGCGACCCCATCGAGGGCGACGGCCTCGCCGACCCACAGGCGCACGGCACCGGGTTCGACCGCGTCGGCGCGTTCCAGGACGGGTTCGTCGGCGGCGTCACCCGCTGCAAGCCGTTCTTCGACGAGGGTCGCCTCGACACGCTCGTCGACATCGTGTTCGACCGTGAAGATCCCAACGCCGGCAACCTGCCGCTCACCGATCCGGCACCTGATCCCGAGCTCGGCGCCGCCGACATCGTCACGCTCATCCCCGCGTCGCTCGACTACTTCTGGATCCCGCTCGCCGAGGCCAACGGAGTGCCGTTCACCCCACCGACGTTCTCACCGTTCGCCGCCGCTGGGCCGTTCCCCACCTGCGAGGGCGTCGACGACGCCAAGTACCCGGGCAACGTGGTGTTCTGCCCCGGCGACAACGTCATCTACTGGGACCAGGACGCGATGCTCTCGTTGTCGCTCGACCCGCTCACCGGCGACATGTCGGTGGGGTACCTGTTCTCCAACGCCTACAGCGACGCCATCCAGACCGCGCTGCGCACCTCCCGCACCGGAGAGCCGCGGGCGTTGTTCAACGACTGCCTCACCGGGGCCTGGTCGGCCAGCATCGTGCCGCCGGCGCCCGAGGACAGCCCGATCATCCTGTCGGCCGGCGACCTCGACGAGGCCATCATCACCGCCATCGGCCGCAGCGATGCCAGCACCGACACCAACGTGTCGGGCAGTGCCTTCGAGAAGGTCGACGCCTTCCGCGACGGCGTGCAGGGCGGCCTCAACGTCTGCGTCAGCACCTTCGGCTGACCACCCGGCACCGCCGCGGCAACGCCGCTGATCCGAGTGCCACACGACCATCCGAGTGCCACAC
>JAUXQB010000188.1 GCA_030685215.1 Actinomycetota bacterium | reverse complement strand
CCGCGCTGGCCGGCGGCGCGCAGGGGTTGTGCGTGGCATTGGTGCAGGAGGGCGTCGTGCTCCGCGAGGCCGGGCTCGACTGCCCGATCCTGGTGCTCAGCGAACAACCCGCGGAGACGTTGGCGGCCGCGGTGCAGCATTCGCTCGCACTCACCGTGTACGGAGAGGCACAACTGGCGGCGCTCGCCGCGGCCGGTGCCATCGATCACCCGGTGCACCTGAAGGTCGACACCGGCATGCGCCGGGTGGGCGTCGCCGCACACCAGGCGGTGGCGCTCGCCGACGCCATCGCCAGCTCGCCTGCGGCGCACCTGGCCGGCGTGTCGACTCACCTCGCGGTGGCCGACGAACCGGAGAACCCGTTCACCGATCTGCAGCTCGACCGCTTCGACGAGGTGCTCGCCGCGCTCGCGGCGGCCGGTCACCACCCGCCGCTGGTGCACGCCGCCAACTCGGCCGGTGCGCTGGCGCATCCACGAGCGCGCCACTCGATGGTGCGCGCGGGCATCGCGCTGTACGGCATCGCACCCGGGCCCGGGGTGCAGGCGTGGTGCGCCGAGCTGCGACCGGCACTGTCGCTGCGCGCCAGGGTGTCGCACGTGAAGCAGGTCGCGGCCGGTGAACGCATCTCGTACGGGCTGCGGCACACCTTCGAGCGCGACACCACGGTGGCGACGGTGCCGCTCGGCTATGCCGACGGCGTGCCCCGACGGCTGCACGCGGTGGGCGGCACCGTGCTCGTCGGCGGGCACCACCATCCGATCGTCGGGGTGGTGACGATGGACCAGCTGATGATCGACTGCGGCGATCACCCGGTGCAGCCCGGCGACCCCGTGGTGCTCATCGGTCGTCAGGGCGCCAACGAGATCACGGCCGCCGACTGGGCCGAGGCGCTCGACACCATCGCGTACGAGATCGTGTGCGGGCTGTCGGCGCGAGTGGAACGCCGGCCGGTCTGACGCACGCCGCTGCGAGCGCCGGCGACGACGCAGTGCTGCATCGTCGGCCCTCTAGCATGTCCGAGTCATGTTGCACCTCCGCGCGTCGTCGCTCGCCGACACCAATGCCATCGCCGCTGCGCTGGCGGGCTTGGCGCGTTCGGGAGATCTCATCGTGCTCGCGGGTGAGATGGGCGCCGGCAAGACCGCGTTCGCAAAGGCGTTCGGCGCGGCACTCGGGGTGACCGAGCCGATCACGTCGCCCACGTTCACGCTGGTGCACAGCTACGAGGTCGGCAAGCTCACACTGCACCACGCCGACATCTATCGCCTGAGCACGCACAACGAAGTGGCCGATCTGGCGCTGGCGGAGCTGCTCGAGTACGACGGCATCGTGCTGATCGAGTGGGGCGACGTGGTTGCCGGTTCGTTGGGCGAGCACCTGCTCGTGCAGCTCGACCCGGTGCCCGACGACGACGATGCACGACTCGTCACCATCGGCGGCGTCGGCCGGTCCTGGGCGGCGCGCTGGGACCGCGTGGAAGCCGCGCTGCAGGCGTTCGCATGCTGATCCTGGGCATCGAGACCGCCACGCAGCAGGTCAGTGTCGCCATCGGCGGCCACGAAGGCGTGCTCGGCATGTTCGAGGTGTCGCGCGGCCGGCGCCACGCCGAGACGCTCGTGCCGGCCATCGAGTTCCTCTGCCGGCAGGCCGACATCGAGATCTGCGAGTTCGGCGCCATCGCGGTCGACATCGGGCCCGGCCTGTTCACGGGCATGCGCGTCGGCCTGGCAGCCGGGAAGGCCATCGCCCAGGCGCTGCGCGTGCCGATGATCGGCATCAGCTCGCTGGATCTGCTGGCGTTCCCGCTGCGGCACGCGGATCGCACCATCGCCGCGGTGATCGACGCGCGCAAGGGTGAGCTGTTCTACGCGTTCTACCGCCCGGTGCCGGGCGGTGTGCAGCGGGTCACCGACCCGCAGGTGAGCTCGGTCGACGATCTGGTGGCCGACCTGATGGCTCGTGGGCAGAACGTCGTGTGCGTGGGCGACGGTGCGCTGCGCTATCGCGACGAGATCTCATCGGGCACGATGTGCGACTTCGCCGAGCAGTTCCTCTCGCATCCCTCGGCCGCGCCGCTGGTGCAGCTGGCACATGCCAGAGCGTTGCGCGAGGACTGGGTGAACCCGCGCGACATCCAACCGATGTACCTGCGCGCACCCGACGCACAGATCAACTGGGCCACTCGCGCGGCCGGCCGCGCCGGCGGTGCGACATGAGCGTGCTCGCCAGGTTGCTCGGCCGCGCCGACGGCGGCGGTCTCGTGATCGAGCCGTTGCGCCGCCGGCACATGGCACACGTGCTGCCCATCGAGCGCGTGTCGTACCCGCGGCCGTGGACGGTCGGCGTGTTCCACAGCGAGATCGAGATGATGCGCCGCGGCGAGCGCCATTACCTGGTCGCCCGCGACGGCACCGAGGTGGTGGGCTACGGCGGGCTGATGTTCGTCGTCGGCGATGCGCACGTCACCAACATCGCCGTTGCGCCCGAGCGCCAGCGGCAGGGCATCGCCACGCGGTTGCTCGCCGAGCTGGCATGGGCGGCCATCGACCGCGACTGCACTGCCCTCACCCTGGAGGTGCGAGTGAGCAACGTCGGCGCGCAGGCGCTCTACCGTACCTTCGGCTTCGTGCCGGCCGGTGTGCGCAGGAACTACTACGAGAACGTGGAGGACGCGATCGTCATGTGGTGCAACGACCTTGCGTTGCCCGAGTATCGCGATCTCCTGCGCGAGCTGTGCCCGGCGGTCGGCCGATGACCGCCGACGAGCCGCTCACGGTCACCGATTCCACCCTGGTGCTCGGCATCGAGACCAGCTGCGACGAGACCGCGGCTGCGCTCGTGATGGGCGGTTACGACGTGGTCGCCAGCGCGGTCAGCACGCAGATCGACCTGCATGCGCAGTTCGGTGGCGTGGTGCCAGAGATCGCGAGCCGCGCCCACCTCGATCTGCTCAACCCGATGGTGGCCCGCGTCATCGTCGAGGCGGGCATCACCGACGACCGCATCGATGCCGTCGCCTGCACGGTCGGGCCGGGTCTCATCGGCGCATTGCTCGTCGGTGTGTCGGCGGCGAAGGCGCTCGCGCTCACGTGGGACGTTCCGTTCGTCGGCATCAACCACATGGAGGCGCACCTGTACGCGGCCTTCCTGGAAGACCCGACGCTCGAGTTCCCGATGGTCGTGCTGCTCGTGTCGGGCGGTCACACGATGCTCATCGAGATGCAGGATCACGGCCGCTACCGACTGCTCGGTCAGACCATCGACGACGCGGCGGGCGAAGCGTTCGACAAGGTGGCACGGTTCCTGGGGCTCGACTACCCCGGTGGCCCGGCCATCGACCGCGAAGCCGTGCACGGCGACCCGGAGGCCATCAACTTCCCGCGCTCGATGCTGCACGAAGGGCTCGACTTCAGCTTCAGCGGCCTGAAGACCTCGGTGATGAACTACGTGCGCAAGCACCCCGACGTGTCGACTGCCGATGTCGCCGCCAGCTTCCAGGCGGCAGTGGTCGACGTGCTGGTCACGAAAGCTCGCCGGGCCGCCGAGCAGGCGGGCGCCCGCGGCCTGGTGCTGGGCGGTGGCGTCGCCGCCAACTCGCTGCTGCGCGAGCGCTTCCTGTCGGTGTGCACCGATGCCGGCATCCAGGGCTTCCTGCCCAGCCGTGCGATGTGCACCGACAACGCCGCGATGATCGCCGCGGTCGGCTGGCACCGGTTGCGCAGCGACGGGCCGACGGCCCTCGACGCGGGGGCGTACCCCAACCTGCGTCTGCAGTTCATGTGATGAGGATGTTCCGATGAGTACACGTGTCGACGCGTTCGTGGTGGCCGTTCCCGGTTTGGAACCGCTGCTGCTCGACGAAGTGCAGAAGCTGGGTGTGCGCCCGGCGCGTGCGGTACGTGGCGGGGTGGAGTGCAACCTCACCTGGCCGCAGCTGTGGGCCATCAACCTCCGGTCGCGCATCGCCACACGAGTGGTCGTGCGCGTTGCTCGCTTCCACGCCGACGGGTTCCACTCGCTGCAGGTGGGCCTGCGCGCCGTCGACTGGTCGGCCTGGTTGCCCGACGGTGGAGTCACCGTCGCGGTGTCCACCGACAAGGAATCGAAGCTGTACCACTCCGGTGCGGTCGAGGAGCGGGTGAACGAGGTGCTCGGGCGTCCGCTCGGCGGCCAGGTGGTGCAGGTGCGGGTGCTGCGCGACGCGGTCACGGTCAGCCTCGACGCGTCGGGCGCGCCGCTGCACCATCGTGGCTGGCGTGGCCCGGCGGGCAAGGCGCCGATGCGCGAGTCGTTGGCCGCGGCCTTGGTGCTGGCCAGCGGGTGGGACGTGCGCACACCGCTCGTCGACCCGTTCTGCGGCTCCGGCACCATCGCCATCGAGGCAGCGATGATCGCTCGTCGGATGGCGCCCGGCCGCAACCGCTCGTTCGCGTTCGAGCAGTGGCCGTCGTTCGAGTCCGACGGCTGGGAACGCCTGCTGCGCGGCGCCGACGGCGACGTGGTGCAGAAGTGCCCGCCGATCATCGCCGCCGATCGCGATGCCGGCGCGGTCGCATCGGTGAGCGAGAACGCCGCGCGCGCCGGTGTCGGCGACAACATCACCGCGATGCAGCGCACCGTCAGCGATCTGGTGCTGCCCACCCGCGCCGGCTGGATCGTCAGCAACCCGCCGTACGGCCATCGAGTGGGCGGCCCCGGCGGCGCGACCGACCTGCGCAACCTCTACGACCGCTTCGGGGCCGTGCTGCGCGAGCGCGCCGCAGGCTGGCACGTGGCCCTGCTCGCCGCTCGCGACACTCCGGTGGCGCGCATGAAGCTGCCGTTGCGACCGATCATCAGCACGCTCAACGGCGGCCTCGACGTCGACGTCCACGCCGGCCTCATCGGCGGCCTCGGTGGTGTCGCCACCCCTGCCCGGGCGACCCCTACCGACCCGGCCTGACTCAGCCACCACGCCGGCGACGGCGGTGTCGCGACGGCGGTGTCGTGACGGCGGTGACGTGACGGCGGTGACATCGTGGGTGGACGGCCGCTCCCGATGCTGCCGTGGCTCCCGTCACCTGTGTTCGATTTCGACTTCTCCCGGTGGGGAGAGGAGGTGAGGAGGAGGCTCTGAGCCAGGGTCGTCCCGCTCCCGACTCGGAGTCGAACACACGTGACGGAAGGACCGGGTCGGCGCCGGGGGCGGCGCGGGCGTGCGCGGACCGGGCGACCCCGCACGATCGGAATCGCAATCGGAATCGCAATCGGAATCGGAATCGAACACACGTGACCAGGGGAGGGTGTGATGGTCCCCCGAGTCGCGGCGATTTTGCCGGTCGAGCGATCTCACGGTGCCCAGGAAAGGTGATGGCGCCAACACCCGCAGGTCCCGAGGTCCCGCTCACCCCGATCGACATCCGCCGGGCGGTGCTGGCGGTGTTGATCCGGGCCGGCGGTGGGCCGTTGACGATCAGCGAGGTGGTGCGCCGCACCCGTGACGACGAGGGCGTCGATCTCTCGCGGTTGCCCGGTGTCGATCCTCGTCGGCGGGTCAGCGACATGCTCCGCTACCAGGTTCGTGCAGGGCGCGCCGAGGTCGTCGGGCGCGGGACGTACCGGTTGCTCGTGCACTGCTTCAGTGAGGCGACCATTCGTCGTTGCTTGCACTGGCGCACCGCTGCCACGCGTCGCAACAGCTACCCGAGATGGGTTCCGCTGGGGCGAGCGCTACCGTGAACGTCCGTGCAGATCGGTTCCTTCACCCCTGTTGCGCCCGTCGTGCTGGCGCCGATGGCAGGTGTCACCAACGCGCCGTTCCGCACGATGTGCCGGCAGTTCGCACCCGGCCTGGTGTACGTGAACGAGATGGTGATGGCCACCGCGGTGGTGCACGGCAACCTGAAGACCGAGCGGATGATGACCTTCACCGCCGACGAGCTGCCGCGCAGCCTGCAGGTGTACGGCAGCGATCCGGTGATGCTCGGCGAGGCCATCCGCAAGGTGTGTGCCGAGGGCCGCGTCGACCACGTCGACATCAACTTCGGGTGCCCGGCCGCCAAGGTCACTCGCAAGGGCGGCGGCGCGGCGGTGCCCGCGAAGCCCAACCTGTTGCGCGCCATCCTGCGCAGTGCCGTCGCGGCCGCCACGCCGTACCAGGTACCGGTCACCATCAAGTTCCGCATGGGTCTGTTCCCCACACTGCTCACGCATGTCGCCACCGGTCGCATCGCGGCCGAGGAGGGCATCGCCGCCATCGCGCTGCACGCGCGTACCGCCGAACAGCACTACGCGGGGCTCGCCGACTGGAACGCGATCGGTGAGCTGAAGGCCGCGGTGCCGGAGATCCCCGTGCTCGGCAACGGCGACATCTGGGAAGCCGCCGACGCGGTGCGGATGATGCGCGAGACCGGCTGCGACGGTGTGGTGGTGGGTCGCGGCTGCCTCGGTCGCCCGTGGCTGTTCCGCGACCTGGTCGAGGCACTCAACGGGCGCCCGGTGCCGGCCGCGCCCACCCTCGGCGAGGTGTGCGACGTGATGGCGCAGCACGCCCGACTGCTGGTGCCGCACATGACCGAGCCGATTGCGATGCGCGACTTCCGCAAGCACACGTCGTGGTACTTCACCGGCTACCCGGTGGGCGGCGAGACCCGTCGCCGGTTCAGCGGCGTGTCGACGCTGGCCGAGCTCGACGACCTGATCGCCGAGCTCGATCCCACCCTCACGCTGGTCGAAGGAGGCGAGCGCATCCGTCGCGGTCACACCAACGGCCCCATCCGCGTCGCGCTGCCGGCCGGCTACCTCGATCACCTCGACGACCTGACGGTGCCCGACGACGCCGACGTGATGGCGCTCAGCGGCGGCTGACCAGTGCCGGTGCCCATCGTCCTCGGCTCCGGTTCGCCGCGCCGGCGTGAGCTGCTCACGCAGCTCGGCCTCGAGTTCCACGTCGTCGCCCCCGACATCGACGAGTCAGTGCGTGCCGGAGAAGCTCCCGTCACCTACGTGCACCGCCTGGCCGTGGAGAAGGCGCATGCGGTGCGCTCGGCCGCCGCCGCCGACTCGCTCGTCATCGCGGCCGACACCACGGTGGATCTCGGCGGCGAGATCCTCGGCAAGCCGGAGAGCCTCGGCGAGGCCATCGACATGCTGCGCCGCCTGTCGGCACGCACGCACCGCGTGCACACCGGCATCGCACTCTGCCGAGGCGATCGCACCCTCAGCGAGGTGAGCACCTCGCTCGTCACGTTCGCGCCGCTGTCGCCAGCCCTCATCGAGTGGTACGTGGCCACCGGTGAGCCGTTCGACAAGGCCGGCGGCTACGCCATCCAGGGTGCCGGCGCGGTGCTGGTGCAACGCGTGCGCGGCAACGTCAGCGGCATCATCGGCCTGCCGGTGCACGCGGTG
>JAUXQB010000210.1 GCA_030685215.1 Actinomycetota bacterium | reverse complement strand
CGCGTTGATGGAGCGAGTGGGCCGCCAGGAGAACATCGAGGAACGATCGGCCCAGCTGGGTTTGACGCCGTACCAGATCCTCATCGTGGCCAGCATCATCGAGCGGGAAGCCCGCGTGCCCGAGGACCGCGCCAAGATCGCACGCGTCATCTACAACCGCCTGTTCTTCAACACGCCGCTGCAGGTCGACGCGACGCTCTTCTACCAGCAGGACCCATCGCTCACGTTCGCCGAGGTGCGCGAACTCGACAATCCGTACAACACCTACCTCTACCCGGGCCTGCCGCCCACGCCCATCGCCAACCCCGGGCGCGCCAGCATCGAGGCAGCGCTCAACCCGGTCGCCAACCCGTCGCTCGGCGACCCGTTGTGCGTGAACCTCCCCGACGGCACGCCGTGCCTGTTCATGTACTACGTGTTGGCCGACGAGGACGGCCGCCACGTGTTCGCCGCGACGTTCGAGCAGCACCAGGTGAACGTCGCCATCGCCCGCGAGAAGGGCCTGTTGAATTGATCACCGGTGCCACGCGGGTGGCCGCGGTCATCGGCAGCCCGGTGCGTCACAGCCTGTCGCCGGCGTTGCACAACGCCGCGTTCGAGCAGCTCGGCGTCGACTGGGTGTACACCGCGTTCGAGGTGCTGCCCGGTCGCGCCCAGTCGGCAGTCGACGCGATGCGGGCGTTCGGGCTCGGTGGCATGTCGGTCACCATGCCGCACAAGGAGGCCGTCGCCGACGCGGTCGACTCGCTCGACCCGGCCGCATCTGTCCTGCACAGCGTGAACACCGTGGTGCCGCAGGCCGACGGCTCGTTGAAGGGCTACAGCACCGACGGTGCCGGCTTCGTCGCATCGCTCGCCGCGGCGAACGTCGGCGTGGCGGGTCGCACGGTGTGCGTGCTCGGCGCCGGCGCCGCGGCGCGGTCCATCGTCGACGCACTGGCTCGCGCGGGAGCGGCTCGCATCGCGGTGCGCAACCGCACCGTCGGCACCGCACTTCTTGCCGTCGAACTGGGTGGCACGGTGGGCGTGCTCGGTGCCGCCGCCGACCTGACCGACGCCGACATCGTGGTGAACGCCACGTCCGTCGGCATGGGCAGCCGCGATCTGCCGTGCGACATCGGCCAGTTGCGCGCCGGCCAGGTGGTGGCCGACATCGTCTACCACCCGCGCGACACCGCGCTGCTGCGGGCTGCGCGCGAGCGCGGTGCGACCACGGTCGACGGACTCGGGATGCTCGTGCACCAAGCTGCGTTGCAGCAGCAGTTGTGGCACGGCTTGGTGCCCGACGCGGCGGTCATGGCCGCTGCGGCAGAACGGGAACTGGCCGCGCGCCGCCAGTAGCCTGCCCAGGATGCTTCGTTACCTCACCGCCGGCGAATCGCACGGGCAGGCGCTCGTGGTCATCCTCGAGGGGCTGCCGGCCGGCCTGGAGCTCACCGTCGCCGACATCCAGTCCGAGCTCGCTCGTCGCCGGCTCGGCTACGGCCGTGGGCCGCGGCAGCGGTTCGAGCAGGACGAGGTCACCCTCATCGGCGGGGTCCGGCACGGTCGCACGCTCGGGTCGCCGCTGGCCATCGAGATCAAGAACAGCGAGTGGTTCCGCAGCGACAAGTGGCACGAGGAGATGTCGCCCGCACCGGGTGTCACCAACGACCCGCTCACGTCGGTTCGCCCCGGGCACGCCGATCTGGTGGGCATGCAGAAGTACGGCTTCACCGATGCGCGCGACGTGCTCGAGCGTGCGTCGGCGCGCGAGACGGCGGCGCGAGTGGCGGCCGGCGCCGTTGCCAAGAAGCTGCTCGCCGAGCTCGGCGTGTCGGTCATCTCGCACGTCATCCAAATGGGTGCAGCACGCGCAACCGGCACCGCTCGCCCGACGCCGGCCGATCTCCCGGCGGTCGACGCCGACGAAGTGCGCTGCTTCGATGCCGCCGCGTCGGCCGCGATGATCGACGAGGTGAAGGCAGCGGCGAAGGACGGCGACTCGCTCGGAGGAGTGGTCGAGGTGCTCGCCTACGGCGTGCCGGTGGGTCTCGGCAGCCACGTGCACTGGGATCGCAAGATCGACGCCGCGCTCGCGCAGGCCGTGATGAGCATCCAGGCCGTCAAGGGCGTCGAGATCGGCGACGGATTCGAGGTCGCCGGCCGCCGTGGCAGCAACGCGCACGACGCCATCGTGTGGGACGAATCGCTCAACGGCGGCTCGGGCGACTACCGCCGCGAGTCGTCGCTGGCCGGTGGCACCGAGGGCGGCATCACCACCGGCGAACTGCTCGTGGTGCGCGCGGCGATGAAGCCGCTCGCCACGCTCAACCGGCCGACGCTGAAGACCGTCGACGTGGTCACCAAGGAGGCCACGGTGAGCTTCAAGGAGCGCACCGACGTCACCGCAGTTCCGGCGTGCGCGGTGGTGGCCGAGACGATGGTCGCGCTGGTGCTCGCCACCGAAGCGCAACGCAAGTTCGGTGGCGACAGCGTCGCCGAGTTCGTCGGCAACGCGAAGGCGTTCAAGGCAACACTGCCGTGATCAAGGTCCGGTCGTGATCAGGGCCGATCAGCATCTGGTGCTGGTGGGGATGATGGGCGTCGGCAAGACCACCGTGGCCCGCGTGGTGGCCGACCGCCTCGGCCGGCGCGTGTTCGACAGCGACGCCATCATCGAGAGCCGCCAGGGTCGCACGGTGCGCGAGATCTTCACCGACGACGGCGAGGAAGCGTTCCGCGCGCTGGAGACCGAGGTGCTGCTGGAGGCGTTGGCCTCGCCCGAGCCGGTGGTGGTCGCCGGCGCCGGGGGAGTGGTGCTCAGCGCCACCAACCGCGAGGCGCTGAAGTCGTCGGGCGCTCGCGTGGTGTGGTTGTGCGCGGATCCGGCCACGTTGGTCGAGCGGGTGAAGTCGGGTGGCCATCGACCGCTGCTCGACGACGATCCCGCGGGTACGTTGCAGCGCATGTTCCGGGATCGGGAAGCGCTGTACCGAGAAGTGGCCGATGCCATCGTGCTCGTCGACAACCGTTCCATCGGCGACGTCGTCGAGGCGGTGCTGCGATGATCACCGTGCGCGTGCCGCTCGGCGACCGCAGCTACGACGTGCTCGTCGGTCACGGCGCCCGCAGCGAGCTGACGGCCCTGCTGCCGGCGTCCGCGCGGCGCGCCGCCATCGTCACCCAGTCCGGTATCCCGCTCGAGGTCGATCCGGGGCTGCCGTTCGAACGCTTCGAGATCGGCCACGGCGAGCAGCACAAGTCGCTCGCCACCATCGAGTCGCTGTGCCGCGAGTTCGCCCGCATGGGCCTCACCCGCAACGACGTGGTCATCGGCGTCGGCGGCGGCATGGTCACCGACGTCGCCGGCTTCGCGGCCGCGTCGTGGCACCGCGGTACCGCCGTGGTGCACGTGAGCACCACGCTCGTGGGCATGGTCGACGCGGCAATCGGCGGCAAGACCGGCGTCAACATCCCCGCCGTCGACGGTGTCGGCGGCAAGAACCTGATCGGCGCCTACTGGCAGCCCAGCGGCGTGGTGTGCGACCTCGACGCACTCGCCACACTGCCGCCACGTGAAGTGCGGTGCGGTCGCGGCGAGATCGCCAAGTACCACTTCCTCACCGGCGACGACCTGCTCGCGATGAGCGAGGTCGAGCGCGTGGCGCGGTGCGTGCAGATCAAGGCCGACGTGGTGGCCAGCGACGAGCGCGAGGGCGGCCGCCGCGCGCTGCTCAACTATGGCCACACGCTCGCGCACGCACTCGAGATCGAGACCGATCACGCGCTCGCGCATGGTGAGGCGGTCGGCATCGGGCTCATCTATGCGGCTCACCTCGCGCACCACCTCGGCCGCATCTCCGCCGAGCGGGTGCAGCAGCACTACGAGGTGGTCGGCGGCGCCTACGAGCTCGACACGTCGCTGCCCACCGGCCTGTCGGCCGAGCACCTGGTCGAGCTGATGAGCCGCGACAAGAAGGTGCTCGGCGATCAGCTCACCTTCGTGCTCGACGGACCCGACGGCGTGGAAGTGGTGCCCGGCGTGGCGTCCGCCGACGCCCGCGCCGCCCTCGCCCTCATGGAGTGATGTGTGAGGCTGGGCGGGTGACGCCGCGGATCGAGACGGAACGACTGCTGATGCGCGAGTGGCGCGAGACCGACAAGCAGCCGTACGCGCTGCTGAACGCCGACACCGACGTGATGCGGCACTTCCCGTCGACGCTGAGCCAGGACCAGAGCGACGAGATGGTCGAGCGCTTGGCTGCCGCGTGGGAGCAACGCGGATACGGGCTGTGGGCGGTCGAACGGGTCGACACGCACCAGTTCGTCGGATTCGTCGGTCTTTCTGCACCTGGGTGGCACGTCGACGGGCTCACCCCGTGCGTCGAGGTCGGATGGCGTCTCGCGTCGCAGCACTGGGGGCACGGGTTCGCACCGGAGGCGGCCGCCGCGGCGCTGCGATTCGCGTTCGAACAGGTCGACCTGCCGAACGACGAGGTGGTCAGCTTCACCACCACCGAGAACCACAAGTCGCAGCGAGTGATGCAGAAGATCGGCATGACGGTGGACCCGGCACGCGAGTTCGATCATCCGATGACCCCGGGCTGGGCCGAGCAGCGCCACGTCGTCTTCTGCATTGATCGACCGACCTGGCAGGCGGGCGTGGCACGATAGGCGGCGTGGCCACCATCGCACTGTTGCACGGACCCAACCTGAACCTGCTCGGCCAACGCGAGCCGCACATCTACGGCAGCGCCACGCTGGCCGACTACGAAGGCGCCACCACCGAAGCGGCCGCCGCGCACGGGATGGCGGTCACCTGCTTCCAGACCAACCACGAAGGTGCGCTGGTCGACGCCATCCACATCGCCCGCGACGAGGCCGACGCCATCATCATCAACCCCGGCGCCTTCACGCACTACGCGTGGGCGGTGCACGACGCGCTCGCCGCGTTCGACGGACCCATCATCGAAGTGCACATCTCCAACCCCAACGCACGCGAGCCGTGGCGGCACACCAGCGTGGTCGCGCCCGTCGCCACCGGCTCCATCATGGGTCTCGGCATGCACGGGTACCAGCTGGCGGTGCAGGCCGTGGCGGCACGGCTGGGGGCGAAGTGAGCCTCGCCGCCCGTGCCGGCCGAGTGCGCAGCCGGTTGTCCACCTGCGAGGCGCTGCTCGTCAGCGACCTCACCAACATCCGCTGGCTCACCGGCTTCACCGGCTCCAACGGGTGGGTGGTGCTCGGTCCCGATGCGCTCACCTTCGTCACCGACGGCCGGTACGGGCAGCAGGCCGCGCAGCAGATGGCTGCGTCAGGTGTCGACGCCACCGTGCTGGTCGGCGCCACCGGCGGCGAAACCCTCGCCCACCTCGCAGCCACCTGCGCGCCGTTCGCCACCACCGGGTTCGAAGCCACGCACGTCAGCTTCCAGCAGCACGCCACATGGGCCGAGGCGTTCGACACCACGCTGGTGCCCACCACCGGCCTGGTGGAGGTGGAGCGGCGCACGAAGGACGACGCCGAGATCGAAGCGATGGCGCGGGCCTGCCGCATCGCCGACGGAGCGCTCGCGCAGGTGGCGCCGCTGCTCGGCACCGGACTCACCGAGGCACAGGTGCGCAACCGGCTCGAGATCGCGATGCGCGAGCTGGGGGCCACCGGTCCCAGCTACGAGACCATCGTGGCCACTGGCCCCACCAACGCGGCACTGCCGCACCACCGGCCCACCGACACACTCATCGAGCCCGGCCACACCGTCATCATCGACGTCGGGGCACTCGTCGACGGCTACCACAGCGACATGACCCGCTCGTACGTGATCGGTGAGCCGTCCGCGTTGCAGCGCGAGCTGTACGACGTGGTGCTCGCCGCGCAGCAGGCCGGCGTGGCCGCAGTGGCCGCGGGCGTCAGCACCAAGCAGCTCGACGGCGTGTGTCGCGGCATCATCGCCGATGCCGGATTCGGCGACTGGTTCACGCACGGCACCGGGCATGGCGTGGGGCTGCTCATCCACGAGGACCCGTTCCTCAACCGTGCGAGCGACGCCATCCTGCAGGTCGGCGACGTAGTAACCGTGGAGCCGGGCGTCTATCGTGAAGGTTTCGGCGGCATTCGTGTAGAAGACCTGGTGGTGGTCACCAGCGACGGATGCCGCGTCCTCACCGCATCTCCGAAGGATTCACCGTGCCCGCCATCTCCACCAACGACCTGAAGAACGGCATCACGCTGGAAATCGACAACGTCCTGTTCCAGGTCGTCGAGTTCCAGCACGTCAAGCCGGGCAAGGGCGGTGCGTTCGTCCGTTCGAAGCTGCGCAACCTGCGCAACGGTGCGGTCATCGACCGCACGTTCAACGCCGGCGTCCGCGTCGAGCAGGCCATGCTCGAGAAGAAGGACATGCAGTTCCTCTACCGCGACGGCGACGAGTACGTGTTCATGGACCAGGAGACCTACGACCAGCAGAACGTGGCTCCCACCGCCCTCGGCGACGCGGCCGACTACATGGTCGAGAACATGGTGGCGCTCATCGCGTTCTACAACGGTGAGATCGTCACCGTCGAGATCCCGCCGTCGGTCGAGCTCACCATCTCCGACACGGATCCCGGCGTGCAGGGCGACCGCGTCAGCGGTGCGCGCAAGCCGGCCACCCTCGAGACCGGCAAGGTCATCCAGGTGCCGCTGTTCATCAACCCCGGCGACAAGGTCAAGGTCGACACCCGCTCCGGCGACTACATCACGCGGGTCTGACCGCATGTCCTGGCGTACGGACGAACGTACCGATGCCCGCGAACGTGCATTGATCCTGCTCTACGAAGCCGAGTCGAAGGGCGTCGCGTCGGCCGACGTGCTCGCCGCGCAGATCTCGCCGGCCGACGAGCTCACCACGCAGTTGGTGGAAGGCGTGGCCGCGAACCAGGCCGAGATCGACGCGGCCATCTCCGCGCATGCCAAGGGCTGGACCCTGCAGCGCATGCCCACCATCGACCGCAACGTGCTGCGCATCGCAGCGTTCGAACTGCTCGGCCGGCCCGATGTGCCGGTGGCGGTGGTGCTCGACGAAGCCGTCGAACTCGCGAAGCGCTTCAGCACCGACGACTCGGGACGATTCGTCAACGGCGTGCTGTCGGCATTGGTACCGGTGCTGCGCGGCTGATGATCACCAGCCGCGTGCGGGAGTGGCTGACGCGACTGGTGCACCGGCTCGCGCGCGTCACCGGCTGGCAGGTCGCGCTCGTCGCGATGATCGCGTTCTACACGGTGTACTTCACGCGGGTGAGCCTCGACGTGCACAACGGGCTCGGCACCTCCAGCTACGACGTCGGGCTCTACCAGCAGGGCGTGTGGCTGCTCTCGCA
The DNA here is from genome assembly GCA_030685215.1 of Actinomycetota bacterium. Taxonomy (GTDB): domain Bacteria; phylum Actinomycetota; class Acidimicrobiia; order Acidimicrobiales; family Ilumatobacteraceae; genus UBA668. The sequence continues at coordinate 10,346 of JAUXQB010000210.1, read as the reverse complement.
GGGCGAGGCGCCGTTCGTCACCCTCATGGGTCGCAACATGCTCGGCGACCACGCCTCGCTCATCCTCATCCTGGTCGCGCCCATCTACCGGGTGTTCCCGTCGGTCTCCACCCTGTTCTTCCTGCAGAGCCTGTTCATCGCGCTCGGCTCGGTGCCCGTGTTCCTCGCGGCTCGCAAGCGGCTGGCCGGCGAGGGCATGGCGCTCGCCTTGGCGGCATGCTTCCTGCTGCACCCGGCCGTGGGCTGGACCAACCGCGAGAACTACCACCCCGATTCGTTCGTCGCGTTCTTCCTCGGCATGGCCATCTACGGCGCGCTGGAACGCAAGTGGCGTCTGTACTGGGTGTTCGTCGTGCTCACGCTGCTGGTGAAGGAAGACGTGTCGCTGGTCGTGCTGCCGTTGGGTGTGTGGGTGGCGCTGAAGCGCGATGTGCGCATCGGCGTCGCCACGGCCATCACCACGGTGGCGGCCACGCTGTTCGGGATGTTCGTGGTGATGCGTTCGCTCATCGGCGTGCCCACTCGCAACGCGTGGCGCATCCCGTTCGGCGGGCCGACGGGCCTGATGCGCGAAGCCATCGAGCGACCGGGCAACGTGTTCGAGCACTTCCGCAGCGACAACCGGCCGTTCTACTTCTGGCAGATGACCTTCCCGATGGCGTGGGTCTTCGCCCGCCGCCCCAGCGTGGCTGCCATCAGCGCGCTGGTCATCTTCACCAACATGCTCAGCACGTTCTGGTACCAGTACCACCTCGAGTACCACTACTCGCTCATCGCCGTGCCGGCCATCGTCATCGGCACCGTGTATGCGCTCGAGTTGTTCGAACTCCGTTGGCGCCGGCGGCTCGTCGCCGTCATCTCCGTCACGTCGGCGTGGGCGTGCCTGATGTGGGGTGTCGTGCCCATCGGCCAACTGCTGCCACCCGGCACCGACGACCCCATCGGCCGAGAGCAGCCGTACTACTGGCCGCCCGACCATCCGGTGGCCGTGGCGGCGCGTGAGATCGTCCGCGAGGTGCCGTCGTCGGCCTCCGTCTCGACCTATCACTCGTTGGCCCCGCACCTCGCGCACCGCGAGCTGATCTACCAGTTCCCCAACCCGTTCCGAGTGGTGCTCTACGGCGTCGACACCTCGGCGGAAGAGGCCCGCGCGTGCCTCGAGACCGCGAACGACCTCGAGTACGTGCTGCTGCAGGCCCAGCTCAGCGACGAGCTGATGCAGGACTGGCAGGTGGTCTCCGTCGACTTCGAGGTGGCCGAGGAGAACGACGAGTGGGTGCTGTACCGGCGCACCGGTAACTCCGTACAGTGCGTGCGCGAACCCGGCGCGAAGTTCCCGCATCTCGTCGACGTCAGCAGCTAGCCTGCACTCCCGACCGTGAAACGGGTCCCGTGAGGCTCGTACGGCAGGAGTTGTCAGATGGTTGCTGTGTCCAGGCCCTGCGTTGTGCATGATCACGCACTAGACTGCATGAGTATGCAGATTCTGGAAGTCGGTGACCGCGATGGGAACGGCCATGCGTGAGGCGCTCCTCGTCCTCGCCGACGGCAGCGTGTTCGAGGGCGAGGCCATCGGTGCCGAGTCCGCCGACGGCGTGTCGGGCGGCGAAGTGGTGTTCAACACCGTGCTGTCGGGCTATCAGGAAGTGATCACCGACCCCAGCTACGCGGGGCAGATCATCACCTTCACCACCCCACACATCGGCAACTACGGGGTGAACGATCACGACTTCGAGTCGATCCGGCCGTTCTGCCGGGGCGTCGTGGTGCGCGAGATGGCCCGCCGCCACAGCAATCACCGCGCCGACGACTCGCTCGACGCGATGCTGCGCCGTTTCGGCGTCAGCGGCATCGCCGGAATCGACACCCGCCGTCTCACCCGCGTGCTCCGCGACACCGGCGCGATGCCCGGCGCGTTCGGCACCGCCGACGAGGCGACGCTGCTGGCCGCGGCCCGCACCGAGAAGGGCACCGACGGCATCGACCTCGTCGCGCAGGTCACCACCGACGCGGCGTACACCGTGTCGTTCAGTGGCACCGGCAACGGCGGCCGCCACATCGTGGCCTTCGACTTCGGCATCAAGACCACCATCCTGCGCCACCTCAGCACGCTCGGCACCGTGGAAGTGGTGCCCGCGTCCACCACCGCCGCGGAGGTGCTGGCCAAGCGCCCCGACGGTGTGTTCCTGTCGAACGGTCCCGGCGACCCGGCGATGGTGCCCTACGCGGTGTCGGCCATCGCCGATCTGCTCGGGGAAGTGCCCATCTTCGGCATCTGCCTCGGCCACCAGCTGCTCGGGCGGGCGCTCGGCGGCGAGACCTACAAGTTGCCGTTCGGCCACCACGGCGGCAACCACCCGGTGCGACACGAGGCCACCGGCCATGTGGAGATCACCAGCCAGAACCACAACTTCTGTGTCGACCCGGCGAGCCTCGCCGGCAAGGTGGAGGTCACCCACCTCAACCTCAACGACCTCACCAACGAGGGCATGAAGGTCATCGGCGCACCCGCGTTCAGCGTGCAGTACCACCCGGAGGCAGGGCCAGGCCCCCACGACAGCCGATACCTGTTCCAGATGTTCTCCGAACTGATGGGCCAGCCCTCCAACGGCAACGGCAACGGCACGGCGGTGCGAGTCTGATGCCGAAGCGCACCGACATCCACAGCATCCTCATCATCGGCTCCGGCCCCATCGTCATCGGCCAGGCGTGTGAGTTCGACTACTCGGGCACGCAGGCGTGCCGTGTGCTGAAGGAAGAGGGGTACCGGGTCATCCTGGTCAACTCGAACCCGGCCACCATCATGACCGATCCCGACTTCGCGCACGCCACCTACGTGGAGCCGATCACTCCCGACGTGGTCGCCAAGATCATCGAACGCGAGAAGCCCGACGCGGTGCTGCCCACGCTCGGCGGCCAGACCGGTCTCAACACCGCCATGGCGCTGTACGAGCGCGGCATCATCGGCGTGCCCGGCACCCCGGAGATGATCGGTGCCAACGCGCTCGCCATCGAGACTGCGGAAGACCGCGACAAGTTCAAGCAGGCCATGATCGAGATCGGCCTGAAGGTGCCCGAGAGCGGCATCGCGCACGACATGACCGAAGCGCGCGCCGTGCTCGAGACCATCGGCCTGCCGTGCATCATCCGTCCCGCCTACATCCTCGGCGGGCGCGGCACCGGCATCGCCAGCACGGCGGAGGAGTTCGAAGCGGTGGCGGCCAACGGCCTCGACGCCAGCCCGATCAGCGAGATCCTCATCGAGAAGAGCATCGCCGGCTGGAAGGAGTACGAGCTCGAGGTCATGCGCGACCGCGCCGACAACTGCGTCATCATCTGCAGCATCGAGAACTTCGATCCGATGGGCGTGCACACCGGCGACAGCATCACGGTCGCTCCGGCGCAGACGCTCAGCGATGTGGAGTACCAGGAGATGCGCGACGCCGCGTTCGCCTGCATCCGCCGTGTCGGCGTGGAGACCGGTGGCAGCAACGTGCAGTTCGCGGTCAACCCCGCCAACGGCGAGCAGGTGGTCATCGAGATGAACCCGCGCGTGTCGAGGTCGTCCGCACTGGCCTCCAAGGCCACCGGCTTCCCCATCGCGAAGATCGCCGCCAAGCTCGCGGTGGGCTACACGCTCGACGAGATCTCCAACGACATCACGTCCACCGCCACCTCGGCCACGCCCGCCAGCTTCGAGCCGAGCATCGACTACGTGGTCACCAAGATCCCGCGCTGGGCGTTCGAGAAGCTGCCCGGCACCAAGGGCGTGCTCGGCACGCAGATGCAATCGGTGGGCGAGGCGATGAGCATCGGGCGCACGTTCACCGAGAGCCTCCAGAAGGGCTTGCGGTCGCTCGAGCAAGGCCGCTACGGCCTCGGCTGCGACCCCGCCGAAGCGCACCTGGCCGAGCGCACCGACGACGACCTGCTCGCCGCGGTGGCCATCCCCACGCCCGAGCGCGTGTTCCAGGTGGGCGAGCTGCTGCGCCGCGGCGTCAGCCCCGAGCGCATTCACCACGCGTGCCGCATCGACCACTGGTTCCTCGACCAGATGCTGCAGATCATGCAGGAGCGGGCGGTCTTCGAAGCCGCCGGCATGGCGGGGATGACCCCGCGCACCTGGAAGCGGGTGAAGCAGTTCGGCTTCAGCGACGCGCAGCTCGCGTTCGCGTGGGGCATCGACGAGCTGGAGGTGCGCGCGGCTCGCGAGGCCGCCGGCATCTTCCCGACCTACAAGACCGTCGACACCTGTGCGGCCGAGTTCGCAGCCGAGACGCCGTACCACTACAGCACGTGGGAGGACGAGAACGAGGTGCGCCCCAGCGATCGGCCGCGCGTCGTCATCCTCGGCAGCGGGCCGAACCGCATCGGCCAGGGCATCGAGTTCGACTACTGCTGCGTGCACGCCTCGTTCGCACTGCGCGACGCCGGCTTCGAGACCGTGATGGTGAACTGCAACCCGGAGACGGTGAGCACCGACTACGACACCAGCGATCGGCTGTACTTCGAGCCGCTCACCCGCGAAGACGTGCTCAACGTCATCGCCGCCGAGACCGCGGCGGCCGGGGGAGTGGCGCCGAAGGTCATCGTCGCGCTCGGCGGCCAGACCCCGCTGAAGCTGGCCGGCCTGCTGCCGCGCGAGCTCATCGCCGGCACCTCGCCCGCCAGCATCGACCTGGCGGAGGACCGCGAGAAGTGGAGCGCGCTGTGCCACCGGCTGCACATCCCGCAGCCGCCCGGCGGCACCGCCACCGATCTCGAGCAGGCGCTCACCATCGTCGACGAGGTCGGCTTCCCGGTGCTCGTGCGTCCCAGCTACGTGCTCGGCGGTCGCGCGATGCAGATCGTGCACGACCGCAACCACCTGGCCCGCGCGATGGCCGAGCTGGCCGGCTTCGGCAGCCTCGGCAAGGAGGGCGGCCTCTCCGCCGAGCGCCCCGTGCTGGTGGATCGCTTCCTCGAAGATGCCACCGAGGTCGATGTCGACGCCATCCGCGACCACACCGGAGAGGTGCTCATCGGCGGTGTCATGGAGCACGTGGAGGAAGCCGGCGTGCACAGCGGCGACTCGGCGTGCGCCATCCCGCCGCAGACCCTGCCCGCGTGGGTCGTCGAGGTGATCGAGAGCTACACCCGTGCCATCGCGATGGCGCTCGACGTGCGCGGCCTCATCAACGTGCAGTACGCGGTGCTCGGCACCACCGTCTACGTCATCGAGGCCAACCCACGTGCCAGCCGCACGGTGCCGTTCGTGGCCAAGGCCACCGGCGTGCCGCTGGCGAAGGTGGCCAGCCGCGTGATGCTCGGGGCCACCTTGGCCGAGCTGCGCACCGAGGGCCTGCTACGCCCGCCCAGCGAGCACGGGCACGTGGCCATCAAGGAAGCGGTGCTGCCGTTCAGCCGCTTCCCCGAGGTCGACACCGCGTTGGGGCCGGAGATGCGCAGCACCGGCGAGGTGATGGGCATCGACACCACGTTCGGCAAGGCGTTCTTCAAGGCCGAACTCGCGGCGGGCACGCTGCTGCCCACCACCGGCACGGTGTTCCTGTCGCTCGCCGACGGCGACAAGCCCGCAGGCCTGGTGGTGGCCAAGCGGTTGCGCGAGCTCGGGCTGGGCATCGCCACCACTCGCGGCACCGGCGACTACCTGGGCAAGTTCGGCATCACCGTCGATCAGGTCGTGGGCAAGATCTCCGAGGGCCACGGCAGCAACGCGGTGAAGCTCATCGAGAGCGGCCAGATCGCGTTCGTCATCAACACGCCGCAGGGCCGTGGAGGGCGAACCGACGGTGAGCAGATCCGCAAGTCGGCCAACACCCACCACGTCAGCTCCGTCACCACCGTGGAAGCCGCGTTGGCAGCAGTGCAGGGCATGGCCGAGATGGTGGGCCACGAGCTCAGCGTGCGGCCGTTGCAGGAGTACCACGCGTGACCACCGCCTCCGCCGTGCGGGTCGGGTCGCTGGAGCTGCCCGCTCCGGTGATGACTGCGTCGGGCACGGCGGGCCACGGTGCCGAACTGGCGCCCTACTTCGACCTCGCCGCGCTCGGTGCGGTGGTGGTGAAATCGCTGGCGTCGTTCGAGTGGGCGGGCAACCCGGCGCCGCGCGTGCACCCTGCCGGCGAAGGGATGCTCAACGCGGTCGGCCTGCAGGGGCCGGGCGTGCCGTTCTGGATGGCGCACGAGCTTCCGGAGCTGGCGGCCACCGGGGCGCGCGTAGTGGCCAGCATCTGGGGCCGCAGCGTCACCGACTATCGGCTCGCGGCCGAGCAGCTCGCCGATGCGCCTGCGTGCGTGGTGGCCGTGGAGGTGAACCTGTCGTGCCCCAACCTGGAGGGTCGTCGCGGCATCTTCGCCCACGACGCCGAGCTGTCCGCCGAGGTCATCGCCGCCACCGCGGCGTGCGGCCGACCGCGCTGGGCCAAGCTCAGCCCCAACACCGACAGGGTGGTGGAGGTGGCCGCCGCCGTGCGGGCCGCAGGTGCCGAGGCCGTCACGCTCTCCAACACGCTGCTCGGTATGGTGCTCGACCCGCACACCGGTCTGCCCGCACTCGGTGCCGGCGGCGGGGGCTACAGCGGTCGCCCGGTGCACGCCGTCGCCGTGCGCACGGTCTTCGACGTGCACGCGTCGCTGCCCGACCTGCCCATCGTGGGCGCCGGCGGCGTGGCCAGCGGCTGGGACGCAGCGGAGCTGATGCTGGTCGGCGCGTCGGCCGTGCAGGTGGGCACGGCCACCTTCGCCGACCCTCGCGCGCCGCTGACGGTGCAGCGCGAACTGCTCGCGTGGTGCGCCGCACGTGGCCTCGCGCCGTCCGAGCTCACCGGCCTGGCGCACCGTGGCGGGCTGATTGACACAGTTGAGTAGCTGGGCGGCGCTAGGGTCGGCACATGGCAACACCTCCGCAACTCACTCCCGAACAGCGTGCCAATGCTCTCGCCAAGGCAGCTGAGGCCCGCACCGCTCGCGCTGAGCTGAAGAATCAGCTCAAGATCGGTTCCGTCACGCTTGCAGAGGCCCTCGCTTCCACCGACAGCACCGTCGGCAAGCTGAAGGTCGTGTCCTTGCTCGAATCGCTCCCGGGCGTCGGCAAGGTCAAGGCACGCAAGATCATCGAAGACATCGGCATCGCCGACAATCGTCGTGTTCAGGGCCTCGGCGCCCAACAGAAGCAGGCATTGCTCGACACGCTCGGTAAGTGAGGGAGATGGCAGCCCACACTGCCACGCCCTCCTCATCGCGCATCTTCATCGTGTCCGGCCCCGGCGGTGTGGGCAAGGGCACCATCGTCAACGCCCTCGTGGAGCGCGATCCGCAGCTGTGGCTCAGCCGCTCGTGGACCACGCGTGCGCAACGGACGGGGGAGCGCGACACGGCGTACGTGTTCACCGACCGAGCAGCGTTCGAGGCCCGCATCGCCGCCGACGGGTTCCTCGAATGGACCGACTTCCTCGGCAACTACTACGGCACCCCCCGCCCGGAGGCCGTCAGCGGCCGCGATGTGGTGCTCGAGATCGAGGTCGACGGCGCGCGGCAGGTGAAGCTGCTGCACCCGGAGGCCGTGCTCATCTTCGTCCTGCCCCCGTCGCGCGACGAGCAGCAGCGCCGTCTGCGCGGACGCGGCGACGCGGAGGACAAGGTGCACCAGCGGCTGCAGAAGGCGCTCGACGAGGAACCGGTGGGCATGGCCATCGCCAACCACGTGGTCGTCAACGACGATCTGGAGCGCACGGTGGAGGAGATGATGCAGATCATCGGCCACCATCGCGTTCTCGGCTGATTCCTCAAGGTAGGCTGCAGCGCTGTTTTCAGGAGGCTGTTCCATGTCCACGCGCTCGTTCGACACCATGATCAACCCGCAGATCGAGGAGCTCCTCGATCGCGTCGATTCGAAGTTCTCCCTGGTCACGTTGGCCGCCCGCCGCGCGCGCCAGATCAACAGCTACTTCAACCAGCTCGGCGACGGCCTCGGCCACATGGTGCCGCCGCAGGTCAGCTCGGTCGCTCGGAAGCCGCTGAGCATCGCGTTCGAAGAGATCGCCGCCGACAAGATCGAGCGCGCCGCGCACGCCGATCGGCCTGTCGTCGTCGACGAGCCCGCCGACGCCACGGCCTGATCCTTCACACTCACGGCACCCAGCCCGTCATGCTCGCCGGACAGCGCATCGTGCTCGGTGTCACCGGCGGCATCGCGGCCTACAAGGCTGTCGAGGTCTGCCGCCGCCTGGTCGATGCGGGTGCGCACGTCGTGCCGGTGATGACCGCCGGCGCCGAGCACTTCCTCGGTCGAACCACGCTGTCCGCGCTGGCCAGCGAGCCGGTGCAGACCAGCCTGTGGGACGAAGCCAGCCCCATCCCGCACACGCGGTTGGGGCAGAGCGCCGACCTCATCGTGGTCGCGCCCGCCACCGCACGGCTGCTCGCCGCCTATGCCGCCGGGCTGAGCACCGATCTGCTCACCAACACGCTGCTGGCCACGCGTGCGCCGGTGGTGGTGTGCCCGGCCATGCACACCGAGATGTGGGAGCACCCCGCGGTGCAGGCCAACATCGCCACCCTCCGCTCGCGTGGCGTGCACATCGTGGAACCCGAGTCCGGGCGACTTGCCGGCGGCGATGTCGGGGCCGGCCGCCTGGCCGCACCCGAGGCCATCGTCGCCGCCATCGAAGCCGTGCTCGCCACGGCCGCGATCGAGCAGGGCCAGCTGGCAGGGGTGCACGTGGTCGTGTCGGCCGGTGGCACTCGCGAGCCCATCGACGCGGTGCGGGTCATCGCCAACCGCAGCAGCGGCAAGCAGGGCTACGCCATCGCGGCCGAAGCCGCGGCGCGAGGCGCGCAGGTGACCCTCGTGTCCACCGTCGAGCTGCCCACACCCGCCGGCGTCGCCGTGCGCACTGTCGAGACCGCGGCGCAGATGCAGGCCGAGCTCACGCAACTGGCGCCCACCGCCGACGTGGTGGTGATGGCCGCGGCCGTCGCCGACTTCCGACCGGTGCTGGCGGCCGAGGGCAAGATCAAGAAGGACCAGGGTGTGCCGCAGATCGTGCTCGAGGCCACGCCCGACATCCTCGCCGGGCTGGGCGCCGCCAAGCCGGCCGGCCAGGTGCTCGTCGGTTTCGCCGCCGAGACCAGCGACCTGCTGGCCAACGCCACCGCCAAGCTGCAGCGCAAGCGCCTCGATCTCGTGGTGGCCAACGACGTCAGCGCCCCTGGCGTCGGCTTCCAGCACGACACCAACGCGGTCACCCTGCTCCGCGCCGACGGCACCGTGCAGGTGGTGGCACTCACCGACAAGAGAGCCGTTGCGGCAGCGGTTCTGGATACTGTGGTCGAGATCCGTGCCCATGCGGCCCGCCCCGACCACACCAACGACACAGTCAACCCCACATCATGAGGAGCCTCACCCCGTGAGCAGCTTTACCTTCACTTCCGAGAGCGTGACCGAGGGTCACCCCGACAAGATGGCCGACCAGGTCAGCGACGCGGTGCTCGACGCCATCCTCGCGGAAGATCCCCACGGTCGCGTCGCGTGCGAGACCCTGCTCACCACCGGCCTCTGCGTGGTCGCCGGCGAGATCACCACCTTCGCCTACGTCGACATCCCCAAGCTGGTGCGCGAGACCATCAACGGCATCGGGTACGACAACGCGCTCTACGGCTTCGACGGCAACACCTGCGGCGTCATCGTCAGCATCGACGAGCAGAGCCCCGACATCGCGCAGGGCGTCGACAAGAGCGAAGAGGTGCGCACCACCGGCCATGCCGAGGACCAGCTCGAACTGCAGGGCGCCGGCGACCAGGGCATGATGTTCGGCTACGCCTGCGACGAGACCCCCGACCTGATGCCGATGCCCATCTGGATGGCGCATCGCCTGGCCGAGCGGCTCAGCGAGGTGCGCAAGGCCGGCGCCGTGCCGTACCTGCGCCCCGACGGCAAGACCCAGGTCACCATCGAATACGAGCACGGCAAGCCGGTGCGCCTGTCGCACGTGCTCATCAGCACCCAGCACCAGGACGGCATCGACCGCGACACGGTCATCCGCCCCGACCTCATCGAGCAGGTCATCCGCCCGATCGTTCCCGAGCAGTTCGCCGGCGACAACTACGACGTGCACATCAACCCGACCGGCAAGTTCGTCATCGGTGGCCCGCACGGCGACACCGGCCTCACCGGCCGCAAGATCATCGTCGACACCTACGGTGGCATGGGTCGCCACGGCGGCGGCGCGTTCAGCGGCAAGGACCCGAGCAAGGTCGACCGTTCGGCCGCCTACGCGGCCCGCTGGGTCGCCAAGCACGTGGTGGCCTCCGGCGCTGCCACTCGCTGCGAGGTCCAGGTGGCC
>JAUXQB010000178.1 GCA_030685215.1 Actinomycetota bacterium | reverse complement strand
GCGTGAGCAGCCCGAGCGTGCCCGCGCCGATGATGACGGTCTGCTCGCCGGTGTACCGCGCCGCCGCATGCGTGGCGCACGCGGTGGGCTCGATGAGCACGGCGGCTTCGTCGGTGAAGTCGGCGGGCACGTCGACCAGCTGGCTGGGGTGGGCGACCATCTCGTGTGCCCACCCGCCACCGGTGTCGGCGCAGAAGCCGCTCTGCAGGCCCGGCTGCAGATGACCGAACGCGACTCGTTCGCAGAGGTTGATCTGCCCGGCCTCGCACGCGTGGCACACGGGCGAGATGCCGCGCGTGACGCACGACAGCACCGGCACCAGCACCACCCGGCGGTCGCTGCCGGCGACCGTGGCCACCACTTCGTGGCCGGGCGTGAACGGGTAGCTCACCAGCGGGTCGAAGTAGGCCGACGCGGTGCCGTCGATGAGCGACAGGTCGCTGCCGCAGATGCCGGCCATGCGCGTGCGCAGGCGCACCCACTCGGGCGTGGGCAGCGGCAGCTGCTCGTCGGGTTCCAGGTCGAGCGGCCCGACCGACGCCCCGGCGCCGGGCATGATGGCGCCCGCGAGGCGTGCCATCGCGAATCGCGCCGGCTTGCGGGAGAACACGAGCCGGCTCATCGCTGCACTCCCCGGTGAACTTTGGCGGTGGGGTGCCCGATGTGGGCGTGTGAACGCCAAAGCTGGAGGGGGCTCATCGGGAACCGCCGGTGAACGACTTGCCGGTGAACGACTTGCGACGCTCGTGCTCGGCCATCATCGGGCCGAGCGGCAGCAGCATCTTGGGGGCGCCACTGGCCTTCGACCAGTCCTCCACCAGCCAGCCGCGCTTGCGGGCGATGGCGGCCAGGCGCGTCTCGGGGTTCACGGCCACCGGGAAGCCGACGGCTTCCAGCATCGGCAGGTCGCTGGTGCTGTCGGCGTAGGCGATGCTCTCCTCCAGCTTGAGACCTTCGCTCGCGCAGTAGTCGGCGAGGATCTCGGCGCGGGTCTCGCCGGTGGGCGGCACCTCGGCCAGGTTGCCGCTGTACGTGCCGTCGGGTCGCACGGTCATCTTCGCCGCGACGATCTCGTCGAACAGCGGGCGCAGGCCCTCCACCGCGAAGTCGAGTGCGCCGGTGATGAGGATGGTGCGGTGGCCGAGCGCCCGGTGCTCGCGCACACGGCGCAGGCCGGCGGGGAACGACTTGGCGAGGATGAGCTGGCTGAGCAGCTCCTGCGAGTCCTCGGCGATCTGGGCGACCGGCGCGTCTTCGTAGCGGCGGTAGAAGAAGCGCAGGAAGTCGCTTCGATCCTTGCGGTCGATCTTGCTGAGCGTGGGCGCCTCGGCCAGCGTGCGCAGCACGTAGCGGATGCGCTCTGGCGTGTTCAGGCGGCGAGTGGCGAGCCACGAGTAGCTCTCCACCACGTTGCTGGAGATGAGGGTGTTCTCCAGGTCGAACGCGGCCACGTGCCGGTCGGGGGAGAGCACCGACTTGCGCAGCCGTGCGGCGCGGTCGATCTTGCTCTTGCCGGGTGTGACCTTCGCACGTGAGTGGTGCACGATCGACGGCAGGTGGATGGTGCTGATGTACGTGGGCCAGTCGACGCTGCGCGGGTCGAAGTTGAACGCCGCCTGGTCGACGGCGTCGAGCGTGTCCCACATCGCGATGAGCTTGTCGACCTGGTAGATGGCCTCGCACTCCGTGTAGAGGCCGTAGAGCTGCACGTACTCGTACGCGCGGTCGATCTCGTTCTTCTTCTCCTCCAGGTTCGCCGCCCACGCCGCCTGCCTGCCGCGCAGTGGCAGCGCCTGCAGCACGCGCTCGGTCGTGCCGATGATGCTCTGCGCGCGTTCCAGCTGCTCCTTCACGCGGCCGCGTGCGGGGAACTGCCACTCGGGCACCACGATCGGCTGGCCCTCGTTGTCGTACAGCGGGTGCTTCGTGAACCACGCGCGCACGTTGTCGACGAGCAGCTTGTACTTCAACGGGTTGATGCCGCCGCTGGCCACCTGCGTGATGGGAGCCGCACGCTCGGGACCGGCTGCGGCCACGGTGATGATGGCGGCGACCACGATGTCGACCGGGATGACGTCGACGGTGCCCTCGGGAACACCGGGGAACTCCTTCAGCAGACCGCGGGCGTAGCTGAGGATGACCGGCTCGGCCATGCGGAAGCCGCGGATCCAGCCCGGAAACGGCTCGGCCAGCGCGCTCTCGATGATGCTCGGGCGCACGATGCTGACCGGCACGTTGCCCTTCACCTCGGTGAGGGCCTGCTCGCCGAGCGCCTTGGTGTAGGCGTACGCGTCGGGCCAGCCGACGCTGGCGGCGCGGGAACGGCCGGCCTCGACCAACTGCGCCTTCACCCAGGCTTCGCGCAGGCTCTCGGTCTTGCCCGCGAGTGCGGGACCGCCGGCCGCGCCGAGCTCCTTGCGAGCTTCGTTGCGGAAGTGGGTGAGCTGCTCGCTGCTGCGGCTCTGCGCCTCGATGTCGCCACGCAGGCGGCGGCTGGCGGCAACTTCCTTCTTCCAGCTGAGCCCGATGTCCCAGTGGCCCTCGCTGACGAGTGCCTCCGGTGCGTTGCCGCGACGGTTGCCGGCGACGTAGCAGGTGCTGACGCCCACCATGTGCGGCGTGATGCCCAGCGAGTGGCAGGTCTGCGCGATGCGCACCGGACCCATCAGGTTGATCTCCACCGCGCTGTCGAGCGGGCTGTCGAAGCTGACCGCGGCGGCGGAGTGGATGATGGTGTCGCAGCTGGCGAAGATGGGTGCGTCGACGTCGTTCAGGCCCAGCCCATCGGCGCTGACGTCGCCGCCGATGGCGACGACGCGGCGGGCGACCATCTCATCGAAGGTCTCGCCGGCAGCCGCTGTGAGCTCGGCCTTCAGTCGGTCGAACGCGTTGTTCTTGAAGATCTCGCGGCGCGCCCGCTCGGTGGGGTCGTGGCGCTTGCTGGGACGGATGAGCAGCACCAGCGTGCAGTCGGGCACGCTGCGCAGCAGCCGCTCGACGAGCGCGGTGCCCACGAACCCGGTGCTGCCGGTGATGGCGATTCGCTTGTTCGCGAGCTGTTCGGCAATCAATGCGGCCCCTCTCCGAACGACATGTCTAGCACATCTCTCTACCATGTGGTAGAGAGAGTGTCCATGGCACGTGACACGCGTGAGCGCATCCTCGATGCGGCCACCGACCTGTTCGGGTTGCGTGGCGTCGAGGCCGTGTCGCTCGACGTCATCGCCGCCGAGGTGGGAGTGGCCAAGCAGACGCTGCTGTACTGGTTCCCCTCCAAGGACGACCTGGTGCAGGCGGTGCTCGTGCAGGCCGCTCTGCAGCTCACCGTGTCGATCGAAGCGGCCATCCGCGCCACCACCGACGACCCGCTCGACCGCATCGACGCGGTGGTGCGAGCGGTGTTCCGCCCTGCCGTCCGTCGACCATCGCTGCTCGGGCTCATCCGCGAAGTCAGCCGCCTGTCGCCCGCGGTGGGCGAGCGCTTCCACGCGGAGCTGTCGCCGCTCGTCGACCGCGCGGTCGTGTACCTGCAGAAGGAGATGGACCGCGGTCGCCTCCGCCAGGGCGACCCGCGCCTGGTGGCCGCGCTCTGCTACGCCACGGTCACCGGCATCGCCACCGAGCCGGAGGTGCTGCGCGCCGTCGGCTGGTCGCCCACCACCGCCGAGCTGCGCCGCCTGCGCACCGAACTCCTCGCCTTCCTCACCGCCGCCCTCGCCCCCTGACCCGGTCAGGTGAAATCGACGAGGCGGAGCGTGATGCGTGCCGTGTCGCCGTCGGCGAGGCCCTCGGCCTTGCGGACGGCGGCCTTCATCGGGAGGATGAACGACTTCTGTTCCTTCGACGGGAACACCGACGTGGACCACGTGGTGCGGCCGACGGTGACCTCCACCTTCACCGAGCCGAAACCGCCCTGACGTCCGGTGGTGAGGTCGTCGATCTCGTCGGTCAGGTCGAACGGCAGCGTCACGAACCGCCATGTCGCAGGACCATCGCCCTGCCACTGCCACACCACGGCGTCGAACTCGAACTCGCTCACGATCTCGCTCACGACGGGGCGTTGACGGCTTCCATCACGGCCTGGTGGAAGGCGGTGATGCCCATCGCGAGATGCTCGTCGGGTGTGTCCTCTTCCTTGGTGTGCGACAGGCCGGCGATGGACGACGTGAACACCATCGCGGTGGGCACCACGCGCGCCATCTCCGACGCGTCGTGCAACGCGCCGCTGGGCAGCTCGAACTCGTGGCCCTCGACGGCCTTCACCGCGCGGCGCACGCTGTCGACCAGCTTCGGGTCGAAGATCATCGGCGGGATGCGGAAGATGTGCTCCAGCTCGACCGTGCAACCCTCCGCCTCGGCGGCGGCGTGCGCGGCTGCCTTCATCTCCTCGAACATGGTGGCGAGCAGCTCGGCCGAGATGTGACGCATGTCCATCGTGCACGTGGTGGTGCCGGGGACAGCGGTGACCACGCCCGGCCAGCACGACACGCTGCCGACGGTGGTGACGCCTCCGTGACGAGCGCCGATCTCGGCGAGCTCGAGTGCGAAGCGGCTCATCGCGCGCAGCGAGTCGCGGCGCATGCCCATCGGCATCGTGCCGGCGTGCGCGGCCTGGCCGCTGAAGATCAACCGCTCGCGCTCGATGCCGTAGGTGCCGGTGACCACGCCGATGCCGAGGCCTTCGTGCTCCAGGATGGGCCCCTGTTCGATGTGCAGCTCGAGGTACGCCACCACGTCGGTCATGCGGGTGCGGCAGCCCTCGATGGCGTCGAGCGACACGCCGTGCTCGGCCACCACCTCGGGCAGCAGGTTGCCCCACCGGTCCTTCAGCTCGCGGACGATGTCGACGTCGAGCGTGCCGACCACCGCCGCCGAACCGAACAGGCTGCGGCTGAAGCGAGCGCCCTCCTCGTCGGCCCAGTCGACCAGCGCGAACGTGCGCTGCGGCGGTTCAGGTGCGGCAGCCAGCGAGCGCAGCACTTCCAGCCCACCCATCACGCCGAGCGCGCCGTCGAGCCAGCCGCCCGCAGGAACGGAGTCGAGGTGCGAGCCGACCACCACCGTCTCGGCACTGCGTCCCTTCAGGTACGCCCACAGGTTGCCGGCTTCGTCCTGCTCCACCTCGACGGGCAGTGTCGACAGCTCCTCGCGCAGCATCGCCCGAGCCTCGGCCCACTCCGGGGTCCAGCACAGCCGGCGTGAACCTGCCGGGCCGCCGGTGCGGTTGGCCAGTTCGCGCAGATCGCGGATGGCGCGTTGTGCATCGAAGCCGGGAGCGGTGGGGGCAGCGGTGTCAGCGGACGTCATCCGCCGAACAGTACTGCGCGCAGGTCAGACCTTCCTCAGGAACTTGGCCTTGAGCAGGATGCCCCGACCCGCGACCTTGCAGTCCACCTCGTGGTCGCCGGCGACGAGGCGGATGTTGCTGATCTTGGTGCCGACCTTCAGCGTGTCGGACGAACCTTTGAGTTTGAGGTCCTTGATCACTGCGACCGAGTCGCCGTCGTGCAGCACGGTGCCGTTGGCGTCGCGGATCTCGCCGAGGGCACCCGGGTTGTCGCGCGCATCGGTGACGATGTCCCACTCGTGGCCGCACGTGATGCACTCTGCACGGTCGTCTCCGATCACGATGTCGGTCATGGTGCAGATCGGGCACGCCAGTTCGGATTCCATGCCGATGGTCTACCAATCTCGCCGGGCGCGACCGCGATCGGCGAAGTCAGCGCTCGAGCGCTGCCGCCAGGACGGAGGCTGCGATCGCCGCAGCCTGCTCGGCGGTGGCCGGTGTGGGGCCGGGTGGCGGCATGTTGGCGGGCGCCGTCGTGGTGGTGGGCCAGCCTCCCATTCGCTCCTGTTGGAATGCCCCGTAGGCAACGACCCTCACGGTGGTGCCGTCGTCGGCGACGGTGAGGGCGGCGGTGAAGTTCGTGGACTCCGACACCATGGTGCGCTCGTCCGGCGACGACGGTGACACAGCCATCGGCACACCGACTCGCTGTCCGAGTTGGGCTGGGCGCCAGACCGTGATGCTGATGGTGGCCCCATCGGCGCGATCGAGGGTGACCCATCGCACCGACGGACAGGTGCCGTCGAAGTCGACGAGTTCGCCGACGCCGGCGGGCTCGAATGCAGGCAGTTCATCGGCG
Organism: Actinomycetota bacterium; assembly: GCA_030685215.1. Taxonomy (GTDB): domain Bacteria; phylum Actinomycetota; class Acidimicrobiia; order Acidimicrobiales; family Ilumatobacteraceae; genus UBA668. The sequence continues at coordinate 9,978 of JAUXQB010000178.1, read as the reverse complement.
ACGGCCTGCGCGACACTGGCTGCGAACTCGGCACCTCGATCGGAGACCGTCGGTTCGAGCGAAGCGTCGAACCAGCTCTGGCCGTTGTAGACCTCCGAGTACCAGTCCTGCAGCGTGCCGCTGGCGGTGCCTGGATCGTCGACGCAGTTGTTGCCGGCGCCACTGACCGTTCCGCTGGGCGCCGGATTCGAGGAACTGCTGCTGGTGTCGGATGAGCAGCTGCCCGACATCAACATCACCAGTGCTGCGACGCACGCGGAGGGCAGGCGAGTGTCGGCGCGGATCATGATCAGTGAGCCGTGTTCCGGCGACGGCGAGCGTGGCGTTCCAGTGCCAAGCGCACCATCTCGTCGATCAGTTCCGAATACGTGAGGCCGCTGGCCATCCACAGCTTCGGGTACATCGAGATGGGCGTGAAGCCGGGCATGGTGTTGATCTCGTTGAGCAGGAAGCCGCGACCGTCCTCCTCGAAGAAGAAGTCGACCCGTGACAAGCCTTCGGCGCGCATGGCACGGAACGTCGACAGTGCGAGCGCGCGCACCTCTGCGGTCTGCTGCGCCGTGAGCGGTGCCGGGATGATGCACTGCGACCCGTCGTCGACGTACTTGTCGGCATAGTCGTAGAACTCCGCGGCGGGCACGATCTCGCCGGGCACGCTGGCCCTCGGCTCCAGGTTGCCGAGCACCGCCACCTCGATCTCGCGACCGACGATGGCTTCCTCCACCACGACCCACTCGTCGTAGCTGAGCGCGAGGTCGATGGCGCCGCGAATGGCCTCCACGGTCTTGGCCTTGCTCACACCGACCGACGAGCCCATGTTGGCCGGCTTCACGAACACGGGCAGCCCGAGCTCTTCGGCCAGCCGGGCCGGCGTGCCGGGCGTGATCTCGTGCGCCCGCAGTGCCACGTACCGGGCCTGGGGAATGCCGTTGGCAGTGGCCACCTGCTTCGCCATCGCCTTGTCCATGGCCACCGCGGAGCCGAGCACGCCGGTGCCCACGTAGGCGACGCCGGCGAGTTCGAGCATGCCCTGCACCGTGCCGTCCTCGCCGAGCGGTCCGTGCAGCAGTGGCAGCACCACGGTGCGCCCGCCGGCGGCAGGGAGCCCGGACGAGGTGGTGGGGGAGATGGCCGCGGTGGGCGCCACCGCGTCGCCCGCAGGGTCGAGCCGGCCCGGCAGCGCGTGCGGGCCTTCGCCCAGAGCGGCGAGTGCCTGCGCGGCAATGGCCCAGCTGCCGTCACGCGAGATGCCGATGGGCGTGATGCGGTACTTCGCCGGGTCGGCAGCCTTGAGCACGTGCGCCGCCGTGGTGCAGCTGACGTCGTGCTCGGCCGACTGGCCACCGAAGATGACGATGAGGTTGATGCGCGAGTCGTGCGTCGGGTCGTTCAGCGGGTCGTTCAGCGGATCGGGCGGCGAGTCGGAGGCGGAGGCAGCCATGCGACCCCGACGGTACCGTAGGCAGCGATGCGATTCAGAGCGGAAATGGTGGCGGCCGCCACCGGTGGCAGGTTGCACGGACCCGACGTCGAGATCGACGGGGTGTCGTTCGACTCGCGCGTCGTGCAGCCCGGCCAGCTGTTCGTGCCGCTGGTCGCCGAGCGCGACGGCCACGACTTCATCGACGCCGCCATCGAGCGCGGCGCCGTCGCGACGCTCACCTCACGGCCGCCGCGCGGCGGCACAGAGATCTAGGTGGCCGACACGCTGCGCGCCCTCATGGCGCTCGCCGCCGCGCAACGGGCATCGTTCGACGGGCCGGTCATCGGCATCACCGGCTCGGTCGGAAAGACGTCGACGAAAGACCTCGCGTGGGCGGCGCTCGCGGCCAGCCGGCGCACCTGGGCGAACGAACGCAGCTTCAACAACGAGCAGGGCCTGCCCACCACGTTGCTCAACACACCCGAGCTCACCGAGGTGCTGGTGCTGGAGATGGGCATGCGTGGACTCGGCGAGATCGCCGAGCTGTGTGCCATCGCGCGGCCTACCATCGGCGTCGTCACCCGAGTGGCAGAAGCGCACAGCGATCGTCTCGGCGGCATCGAGGGTGTTGCCCGCGCCAAGGCCGAACTGGTTACGGCGCTGCCCGCCGACGGCCTCGCCATCCTCAACGCCGACGACCTCCGTGTACGAGCGATGGCCGCGCTGTCGGCCGCGCCGGTGGTCCTCTATGGCGAGGGCGATGACGCCGACGTGCGCATCACCGACCTGCACATCGACGAGATCGCGCGCCCGTCGTTCCAACTGCACACGCCGTGGGGCTCGTGCAACGTGCACCTCGGTGTCAGCGGCCGGCACATGGCACACAACGCGGCCGCGGCGTTGGCGTGCGTGGGCGCGGTGGGCGGCGACCTGCACGAAGGTGCTGCGGCGCTCGCCGACATCGGCCTCACCGCGATGCGCATGGAGGTGCTGCGCACCGCCGGCGGCGCCACGGTGTTGAACGACAGCTACAACGCCAACCCCACCAGCATGCGAGCGGCACTCGATGCGCTGGCCGACCTGCCGGCCACGCGTCGCATCGCGGTGCTCGGGTTGATGGCCGAGATCTCCGACGCGGCGGCCGAGCACCGCGCCATCGTCGAATACGCCCACGGCCGCGGCATCGACGTGCTGGCGGTGGGCACCGACCTCTACGGCATCACGCCGGTTCCCGACCCGGTGGTCGCGCTGGGTTCACTCGCCGGCGGAGATGCCGTGCTCGTCAAAGCTAGCCGTGTGGTCGGGCTCGAGCGGGTGGCGGCCGCCCTGCTGCTCGGCTAGCGCGTCGACGCGCTCGATGTTGCACCACCACGCCAGGAACAGCGCCCACAGTGCGCCACCGAACAGCACCCACCGTGCACCGACGACGTCGATGAGCGGAGCGAACACGAGGTTGCCGAGCGGCACCGTGCCACCGAACGCCATGAACCACAGCGACATCACGCGACCACGTTCGTGATCCGCGAGCCGGCTCTGCAGCACGGTGTTCATCGACGTGGTGGTGGCGAAGTACGCGAAGCCGAGCACCGCGCCCGCGGCGAACGCGTGAGTGGGCGTGCGGCCGGCGGCGAACAGCGTGAGGCACACGGCGAACGCGGCGAACCCGTAGCGGATGAGCGTGCGCTTGTCGAAGCCGACGAAGATGGTGCCGATGGCGAGTCCACCGAGCGCTGCGCCCAGACCCCACGTGGCATAGATCCACTCGTAGGTGGTGGAGTTCTTCTCGACTCCGAAGTTGAGGCGCACCACCGCGGCGAACAACCCGACGTAGGGCAGCGAGAGCAGCGAGAACGTGAACAGCGTGATGAGGAGTCGCCACACCGCCGGGTTGGCGCGTGCGATCTGTACGCCGGCGGTGAGCTGACGCCAGCCCGCGGCGTGCGCGACCTTCGCCGGCGGCGGGATGGGCGTGCGCAGCAACGCGCCCACCACGAACAAGTAGGTGACCGCGTTGATGAGGAAGATCTGCGCGATCGACACCCCCGCGGAGCGCAGCACGGCGACGATGATGGGGCCGACCACGCGAGAGCCGTTGATCATCGTCGAGTTGAGCGACACGGAGCCGGGCAGGTCCTCCCGGCTCACCAGGGTGGGCAGCAGCGCCGACCACGCGGGCGCGTTGAGCGCGTTGCCGATGCCGACGCCGAGCGCGACGAGGAAGATCGACCAGATGGGTGCGTCGGCCGCGGCGAGCGGGGCGAGCAGCGCGGAGAAGAACAGCTGCACGAACTGCATCGCGATGAGCCACTTGCGGCGATCGAAACGGTCGGCGATGACGCCGGCGGGAATGGACAGGAACAGCAGCGGGCCGAGTTGGGCGAACACCATCACGCCCACCATCGACGCGCTGTCGGTGCGGTCGAGCACGTAGACCGGCAGCATCACGTTCTGCATCCACGACCCGATGCTCGACGAGAACGACGCCAGCCACATCCGCCGGAATCGCGGGTACGCAAGTGCGGCGCGGGCGCTTCCGGGGCGGTGGCCGTGTGGCAAGGGGGCGGTGGCTGTGCTCGTCATCTTGACCCGAGGGTCAAGACTAGAACGCCGGGTCGGTGAGTGGCTGTCCGCGACTCACGCTGTGGCCCCTGTCACACTGGAGGCATGCAGTCCGACCTCGATCTCACTCCCGCGCCCGTCGCGTCCGACCGCTGCGCCCGGTTCGGCACCTACCCGGAGTGTCCGCTGTGCGGCGGTTCGCTGCACGCCGAACACGCGCACTTCAAGTGTGGCGGCTGCGGCTGGCGCGACAGCTGCTGCGACTGATCGGGCAGCCCACGTGCACACCGCCGACTTCGACACAGCTGAGTTCGACACGATCGTCGCCACCGCCGACGGCGCTCGCGGCGAGCTGCGGCTCAACCGTCCCGAGAAGCTGAACCCGCTCAGCAGTCACACGCTCCACGAGATCGAGCTGGCGGCTCGCTGGTTCGACGAGCACCACGACCTGAAGGTGGTAATGGTCAGCGGCGCCGGCCGATCATTCTCGGCGGGCGCCGACCTCTCGGCGTTCTCCACTGCGGCGCCGATGGAAGACCGTCAGGTCGGCTGGCGCATGGGGCGTGCGCTCGACGAGATGCGTGCTGTCACGGTGGCTCGCCTCCACGGGTGGTGCGTCGGTGGCGGGCTCATCGTCGCGGCGGGCTGCGACCTTCGCGTCGCTGCCGACACCGCCCGCTTCTCCATCCCCGAGGTCGACCTCGGCATCCCGCTCGCGTGGGGCGGCATCCCGCGCCTGGTGCGCGAGATCGGTCCGGCACTCACCAAGGAGCTGGTGATGACCTGCCGCCCGTTCGACGCTCATGAAGCCAAGGCAGCCGGGTTCCTCAACCGAGTCGTGCCAGAGGCCGAACTCGACGCCGAGGTGGAGGCCCTCGTCGCACAGCTGATCGCGAAGCCGAAGCTGGCGCTGCTCGAGACCAAGGCGCACGTCAACGCAGTCACGGAGAGCATGGTCGGCACCGGTCGCAGTTGGGCCGACGCCGACGGGCTGTACGCGGGCCTGCGCGACGAGGAGGGCCGCGCCAGTGCGCAGGCCTACGTGGATCGCCTGCGCCGCAAGCCCTGAGCCCGCTGCGTCGCCGCCGCTGTCACTGCGCCGACATCACCGCGTACAGCGCGTCGCGCATGGTCACCGCGAGGTCGGCCACCACTGCGACTGAGGCGACGTCCTTCTGCGCGGGATCGGGCGGTGCCGGTGACTCGGCCTCGGCCACTGCCGGGAACTCGATGAGCACCGACGGGTGGCCGGGGATCACTCGCTCCTGCCCTTCCCACAGGAACGCGAGGTCGTCGCGGCCCACACGCCCGGCGTTGGGGATCGGCCCCCAGCCGACTGCGTCGGACATCGCCTGCGCGGCCTGCGTCGCCAGCCCGCCGTTGTGCGCGCCGATCCACTGGTACGGGGAGTGCACGTGCACGGTGAGCACCGGCCGGAAGCGTTCGGTCGCGGCCATCACTGCCCGCGCCTCCGGTGTCTCCAGGCGGAACCCGTCGCGATTCGGGTCGACCTCGTCGGCCGTACGCCGCGTGTGCGCCGCCAGCCCGTCAGGGTTCACGGTCGCCACCAGCCAGATCCCGAACGAGGTGGGCGGCCGGTTGCGGATGGCCTGCACGAACCACGCCGGCGCGCATTCGTCGCCGTGCACCTGTCCCAGCACCAGCACCTGCGGACCGTCGGACGTGCCCCAGTGTTCGGCCCAGAGAGGTCGACCCTGCGCACTCTCGCCGATCTGCTCGTACCGCTCGGCGATGCGGCCGGTCTCGTTGCGGTAGCCGATGGCGCCGTCGGTGATGGTGTCGCACGTGCCGATGGGTGTGTCGAGGTAGCTCGGGTCGAACATCGGCGTCGTGGGAAGTGCGACGTCGCTCGACGTCGGGAACGGCGTGATCGAGGTGGTGGGCACCGAGGTGGTGGGCTCCGCGGTGGCTGAAGTCGTGACGGTCGTCGTCTCCACCGGCGCCGTCGCCGCTTCCGATGTGCACGCGGCGATGGACAACGCCGCCAGCAGCACGGCGGCCGGTCGAGCGATCACCCGTGGATGAGGTCGGCGTAGAGGGGGAGCATCTCCTTCGGACCGCCGACGAGGAAGGTGGTGATGCACGATTCCTTCCACTGGTCGAGCTCGCCGCGGATCTTGTCGGGCGGGCCGACGAGTGCGACGTCTTCCACCATCGCGAGCGGGATCGACGCCGCGGCCTCCTGCTTCTTGCCGGCCAGGTACAGCTCCTGCACCTTCAGCGCGACGTCCTCGTACCCCATGCGCGCGAACACCTCGAAGTGGAAGTTGGCGCCGCGAGCGCCCATGCCGCCGGCATAGAGCGCGAGGAACGGTCGCACGAAGTCGGCGCACTGCTCCGCGTCGTCGCCGGGGATGATGTACACCGTGCTCGCCACCTCGAAGCGATCCTTCTTGGTGGGGTCGTCCGACTTCGCGAACCCTTCGTCGAGGCACTGCTGGTAGAACGAGTTCTCCTTCGGGCTGAAGAAGAGCGGCAGCCAGCCGTCGCAGATCTCGGCTGCGAGCGCCACGTTCTTCGGGCCCTCGGCGCCGAGGAAGATGGGGATCTCCTTGCGCCGCGGGTGGATGGTGCTCTTCAACGGCTTGCCCAGCCCGGTGCCGGCCTTGTACGGCATGTCGTAGAACTCGCCGTGGAAGTCGACCGGTGCCTCGCGGCGCACGATCTCGCGCACGATCTCCACGTATTCGCGCGTGCGCGCCAACGGCTTCGGGTACGGCTGGCCGTACCACCCTTCCACCACCTGCGGGCCGCTGGCGCCGAGGCCGAGGATGAAGCGGCCCTCCGACAGGTGGTCGAGCGTCATCGCGGCCATCGCCGTGGCCGCGGGAGTGCGCGCGCTCATCTGCACGATGCCGGTGCCGAGGCGGATGCGCTCGGTGTGCGCGCCCCACCACGCCAGCGGCGTGAGTGCGTCGCTGCCGTACGCCTCCGCGGTCCACGCGGAGGTGAAGCCGAGGCGTTCTGCTTCCTTGATGGCGTCGAGTGCTCCGGCCGGCGGGCCGCTGCCCCAGTAGCCGCTGTTGTACCCGAGCTGGATGTCGTTGCTCATGGATGCAACGTACAAGACTCGTCCGGTGCTCAACGATGCCTCACCCGTCCGTCACGCCACCGTCGCCGACCGCGCGGCCATCTCGCACACGTTGGCGTTGGCGTTCCACGACGATCCGGTGAAGGCGCACCTCATCGGTGGCCGCTCGGTCTCGGCACAGAAGGTCACGCCGTTCTTCACCGCGTTCCAGAAGATCCAGCTGCCCCACGGTCACGTCTACACGACGCACGGTCACGAGGCCGCAGCGCTGTGGGCGCCCCCGGGTCAGTGGAAGATCCCGTTCTCGCAAGTGGTGCGCAACACGCCCACGTTCCTCAAGCTGTACGGCTGGCGGTTGGCGCCGAACCTCGGCGTGCTCAGCACGCTGGAGAAGGCGCACGAGGCGCAGGCGCCCGAGCCGCACTACTACCTCGAGTTCATCGGCACGCACCCCGACCATCGCGGCAAGGGCTTCGCCGCGGCGTTGATGCAGCCGATGATGGATCGTGCCGACCAGGAAGGCGTGGGCATGTACCTGGAGAACTCGAAGGAGCAGAACAAGGCGTTCTACGGCCGCTTCGGGTTCGAGGTGCAGCGCGAGCTCACGCTGCGCAACGGCCCGTCGATGTGGCTCATGTGGCGAGCGCCGCGCTGACCCTGGCTACTCTCGCTGTCGGGGACATCACGAAGGGGGTCGGTCGATGACCGAGTTGCAGGACAACGTCGAAGTACAGGGATCGTGCGATCCGCGGTTCGAGGCGCTGCGCGACATCCTCGCGTCGGGACTCGCATCGGGCGCCGACGTCGGTGCGTGCACCTCGGTGATGCTCGACGGCGAGATGGTCGTCGATCTGTGGGGCGGCTTCGCCGACGAGGCGCGCACCGTGCCGTGGCAGGCCGACACCATCACCAACGTGTGGTCGAGCACGAAGACGATGACGGCGCTGAGCGCCCTCATGCTGCACAGCCGCGGGCAGCTCGACTTCGACGCGCCGGTCGCGGAGTACTGGCCGGAGTTCGCCGCCAACGGCAAGGCCGAGGTCCGCGTGCGTCATCTCATGTCGCACACTTCGGGTGTGTCCGCGTGGGCGCAGCCGGTGGAGGTGAGCGACATCTTCGACTGGGAGAAGAGCACCTCGATGCTCGCCGCGCAGGCACCGTGGTGGGAGCCCGGCACCGCGAGCGGCTACCACGCGCTCAACCAGGGTCACCTCGTCGGCGAGGTCATCCGCCGCGTCACCGGCACCAAGCTCGGCGAGTTCTTCCGCACGCAGGTTGCCGAGCCGCTCGGCGCCGACTTCCACATCGGCCTCGCGCCCAGCGAGTACGGCCGCGTCGCGAACGTCATCCCGCCGCCGCCGCTGCCCATCGACCTCTCCACGCTCGACCCCGACATGGTCGCGGTGAAGACCTTCACCGGCCCCGCACCCGACGCGTCGGTCGCCTGGACCGACGAGTGGCGCCAGGCCGACATCGGTGCCGCCAACGGTCACGGCAACGCGCGCTCGATGGCCCTGGTGCAGAGCGCCATCAGCAACGGTGGCGTGGTCAACGGCGTGCAGCTGCTGGACCAGAGCTCCATCGACCAGATCTTCCGCGAGCAGTCCAACGGCGTCGACCTGGTGCTGATGATGCCGATGCGCTTCGGCATCGGCTTCGGCCTGCCCGGCGAGAGCTTCCCGTTGCCACCTGATCGGCGCATCTGCTTCTGGGGTGGCTGGGGCGGCTCGCTCGTCATCAACGACCTCGACAACCGGATGACCTTCACGTTCGCGATGAACCGGATGGGTGGGGGCACCGTCGGCGACGAACGCGGACTGAACCTGCTCGCAGCCGCTCTGGCCGCGGTGGAGGCCGCCGGCTGACCGGTCAGTGGCCGGGGTCGAAGGCAACCGGCATGTGCGCCGGACCGAAGATGCCGACGCCTTCCGGCTTCCACGTGGTGGGCCCGTCGAGCCGCAGGTTCGGCATCCGTCGGGCGAGCAGCGGCAGCGCCTCCTGCAGTTCGGCGCGGGCGAGCGCCTGGCCGAGGCAGTAGTGGATGCCGGACCCGAACGTCAGCTGCGGCTGCTCGCCCTTCTGTGAGGTGATGTCGAAGGTGGCGGGTTCCTGGAACACGCCGGGGTCGCGGTTCGCCTCGGCAAGACCCACCGACATGAACGTGCCCGCGGGGAACACGATGTCGCGGTACTCGATGTCGACGCTCGCGAAACGCGCGGTGCCCCGCACGGCCCCGAAGTAGCGCATCGTCTCCTCCACCGCGCGTTGCGCGAGGTCGGGTCGCTCGGCGAGCAGCGCCCACTGGTCGGGATGCTCGGCGAACAGTCCCATCGCACAACCGAGTTGGTTGCGAGTGGTGTCGGTGCCGCCGACGATGACGGCGTTCACCATCATCACCAGCTCGTCGGTGCTCAGCCGGTCGCCGGCTTCCTCCATCGCGATGAGGTCGGTGAGCAGATCGTCGGCCGGCTTGTCGCGGCGTTCGGCGATGAGCTCGCGGGTGTAGGCGTCGAGCTCGTCCTGTGTGCGAGTGATGAGGTCGAGCTTGTCGGCCATGTCGACCGAGAAGATCTCGAGGATGTCGTTGGCCCAGCGGCTGAACAGCTGCCAGTCGCCCTTCGGCGCGCCGAGCAGCTCGCAGATGATGGGGATCGGGTACGGCTCGCAGATGTCGATCGCGATGTCGGCGCGGCCTGCTGGCGAGACCTTGTCGACGAGGCCGTCGATGACCTCGCGCATGAACGGTCGCAGCCGGTCGGCCTGGCGCGGCGAGAACGCCGGCGCGACCAGCCGGCGAAGACGGAGGTGCACGTCGCCCTCGGCACTGAGGATGCTGACGCGCTGACGGGAGAGGAAGGCCTCGTCGGTGACGCCCATCAGCTCCGGGATGCGGCCGGCGGCGCTGTGCCAGCGCTTGTCGCGCAGGATGCTGGTGACGTCGTCG
>JAUXQB010000177.1 GCA_030685215.1 Actinomycetota bacterium | reverse complement strand
GCCAGGTGGTGCTCGCGGCCGACACCGCAGCGGCGGCACGCGTCGCGGCCACCTCGCTGCAGGCGTTCACACCGCACACCATCACGTCCCACGAGTCGCTGCAACAGCGCCTCGCACTCACCCGTCAGCTCGGGTACGCGTGGGCGTTGGAGGAGTTCGCCGAAGGACTCAACTCGGTGGCCGCGGCGGTGAGCACCGCCGACGGCCGCGTGGTGGCCGCACTGCACGTGTACGGTCCGGCCTCGCGCTTCCCCGGCACGCGCGACCCTGCGGAGCTCGGCGAACTGGTGAAAGCAACCGCCGACAAGATCCGATTGGATTGACAGCGATGTTCGAGAAGGTACGAGCGAGAAGGAACCACGCGGTGGATCGATACGACTACATCGTGGTCGGCGGCGGCTCCGCGGGGTCAGCCCTGGCCAACCGGCTGAGTGCCGACCCCGCCAACACCGTGCTGGTGCTGGAAGCGGGGCGGCCCGACTACTGGTGGGACGTGTTCATCCACATGCCCGCCGCGCTGATGTTTCCCATCGGCAGTCGCTTCTACGACTGGAAGTACGAGAGCGAACCCGAGCCGCACATGAACGGCCGCAAGGTGTACCACGCCCGCGGCAAGGTGCTCGGTGGCAGCAGCAGCATCAACGGCATGATCTTCCAGCGCGGCAACCCGATGGACTACGAGCGCTGGGCCGCCGACAAGGGCATGGACACGTGGGACTACGCGCACTGCCTGCCCTACTTCAAGAAGATGGAGAACTGCCTGGCCGGCGGCGACGAATGGCGCGGCGACCACGGCCCGCTCGTGGTCGAGCGTGGCCCCAGCCAGAACCCGCTCATCGATGCGTTCCTCCGGGCCACCGAGCAGGCCGGCTACCCGCGCACCTCCGACGTCAACGGCTTCCGCCAGGAGGGCTTCGCCCGCTTCGACCGCAACGTGCATCGCGGCCGCCGGCTCAGCGCGGCGCGCGCCTACCTGCACCCGGCGAAGAAACGACCCAACCTCACCATCCGCACGCGCGCACTGGTGCACCGAGTGCTGTTCGACGGCACCACCGCCACCGGCGTGGAGTACAGCGTGCGCGGCAAGGTGCGCACCGCGCACGCGAAGGAGGTGGTGCTCTGCGGCGGCGCGTTCAACACGCCGCAGCTGCTGCAACTCAGCGGCGTCGGCGACTCCGAGCACCTCGGCTCGCTGGGCATCCCCGTCGTGCATCATCTGCCCGCCGTGGGCCAGCACATGCAGGACCACCTCGAGGTCTACGTGCAGCACGCGTGCACCCAGCCGGTGTCGCTGCAGCCGAGCCTGCAGTTCTGGCGGCGACCGTTCATCGGGCTGCAGTGGCTGTTCCGCAAGGGGCCGGGGGCCAGCAACCACTTCGAGTCGGGTGGCTTCGCGCGCAGCAACGACGAGGTCGCCTACCCGAACCTGATGTTCCATTTCCTGCCCATCGCGGTTCGCTACGACGGCACTGCGCCCGCCGGCGGCCACGGCTACCAGGTGCACATCGGACCGATGTACTCCAACTCGGAGGGCTCGGTGAAGATCGTCTCCACCGATCCGAAGGTGAAGCCGGCACTGCGCTTCAACTACCTGTCCACCGACCAGGACCGCCGCGAGTGGGTGGAAGCCATCCGCACGTCTCGCGCGATTCTCGACCAGCCGGCGATGCAGGAGTACGACGGCGGCGAGATCTCGCCGGGCCCCGAGGTGGAGACGGACGAGCAGATCCTCGACTGGGTGCGCAAGGACGGCGAGACCGCATTGCACCCCAGTTGCACCTGCCGGATGGGGGCGGAGGACGACGACAGCGTCGTCGACCCGCTCACCATGAAGGTGTGGGGCGTGCAGGGAGTGCGGGTGTGCGACGCCAGCGCGATGCGCTACGTCACCAACGGCAACATCTACGCACCGGTGATGATGATGGCCGAGAAGGCCGCCGACCTCATCCTCGGCAACGATCCCCTGCCTCCCGAGCACACCGAGTTCTACCGCAAGCCCTGACGCGAGCTCGCTCGACCCGCCGCCGGCCGCCTCCTTCCCCTTCGCGTGTGTGCACTTCCGCTCGCCCTGCGAGCGAAAGTGCTCGAACGCTCTCGGGAGCCGGCGCGACCCCTTCCGCGTGTGTGCACTTCCGCTCGCTGTGCGAGCGAAAGTGCTCGAACGCGGAGGGTGAAGGCGTGCGCGCTGCGTCGTCGGGGTTGCGGGAGATCCGCTACCTTGCCGGCATGTCCCTGGAACTCGTCCCGTTGTGCACCGTCACGGTCTCGCTCGCACCCACCATCAACGTGTCGCCGTCGCTGGTCATCGGCGAGGTCACCGGCGCACGGGTCGAGGGCGAACGGCTGAACGCGTCGATGAAGGGCAACGCTGCCGCCGACTGGTTGCGCATCTCGCCAGAGGGCTACGGCACGCTCGACGTGAAGATCACCCTCGAGACCGACGATGGCGCCATCGTGCACGCCACCTACACCGGTCGGCTGCTGTTCGACACGATGGCCGTGTACGCCACGCCGCTGTTCCACACCGGCGACGAGCGCTACGCCTGGCTGAACCGCATCCAGGCCGTCGCCAAGGGAGCGTTCCAGGCCGACGGCACGCTCATCTACGAGATGTACGAACTGCGCTGACTCGCCGCGCTCTCAGGCCAGCGAGGGAAGGGCGCTGAGCGCGTCGAAATCGACGATCGCGCGCGCCGAGCGGTCGAGCAGCAGCCGGCACAGGTCCTGGCTGCGCTCGGGCAGGTCGGGATAGCTGGGGAACGACGCGACGCCGTAGATGAAGCACTGCGCGACGGCCACCTTGAACTGGTGCACCACCTCGGCGCGATCCCGCTCGACGCCGTGCGCCGCCAGTTGTTGCAGGTAGCGGTCGATCAGTTCGTCCTCGCGGCCGGCGCGCACCTCGGGAGCGATCGACTGGCTGACGAAGTACGCGAGGTCGTACACGCCGCAGCCGAGGCCCGAGATCTGGAAGTCGATGACCGTCACGTCGTCGCCGTCGAAGAACAGGTTGTCGAGCCGCCAGTCGCCGTGCAACAGGGTGACCGGTGCGTTGGCCGTGCTGAGCATGAACTCGAGATGGTCGCCGTAGTGATCGCCGAAGTGCATCAGCTCCGCCGTGAGGCAGTCGCCGGCGTGCTCCTTCGCGCCTGGCCATCCGGCCGCGAACATCGGCGGCAGGCCGTACAGGTAGCCCGGGTTCAGCATCGGAGGGAACGTGTCGGTGAGGCTGTCGAGCTGCGGATGCTCGTGCCATTGCGCGTGCAGCGCGGCCATCGCATCGATGGATGCCAACGTCTGCTCCCAGGTGGCGCCGACTCGCTGATCGCACGTGGTGTGGCAGCTGAGATCCTCCATCACCATCACGAAGTCGGTGCAGTCGTCGGCGATCATCGCTGCGTGCACGGTCGGAGTGCGCACGCGCGCCTCCGGGGCGATCTCGCGGTAGAAGCGGACCTCGCGCGAGTAGAACCCGAGCTGATCGGCGATGCCGCGTTGCGTGGGGATGTCGATGGGGAACTTCACGATCACCGACTCCGGCCCGATGCCGCCCGAGTACGTCGGCACGGCGCGGTACAGCAGGCTGAGCAGACCGGCGCCCACCGCGAACGGTGTGATCGTCAGGTCGGCGACTGCCGTGCACTGCGGGATGGCGTCGCTGGTCTGCAGCACCTTGGTCAACCAGACGCCGTCGACCTCGCCGATGTGGCGCGGCTGACCCACCTCCGGCCCTGCGATGTTCCCCATGCCGATGCCCCCATCATGCCGGCCGCTGTTCGCGGAGAGCCGAATGATAGACCCGCCGAACTACCCCATCGTGCGCTCGAGCACCGTGAGGCGGCTGACCAGTTCGTCGCGTTCGATGTAGCAGCTCTGCAGGTGGCGGGCACCGCCACCGGAGAAGCCGGTGCGGCCGTGCATCACCCGCCGGTTGTCGACCATGTAGAGCTCGCCGGCCTGCATGTCGATGCGCAGCTGGTACTGCTGGCTCTCGCGCATGGTGCCGAACGTGCGGTACGCCTCGTAGTAGTCGGCCATCACGTCTGGCGGCAGCAGGAACGGCCTGGCCGAGTGGTTCGAGTAGCGGATGGCACGCACGTCGCCCTCTGGGCCGAGTGTGATGACCGGCCCGCTGGCGGAGTGCTCGGCGGTGGCGTCGGCGAAGTGGAACTGCAGCGAGTGGGCGGCGAGCAGATGGAACAGGGCGGGCTGTGCGGCGCGCAGGTCGGCGGCCACCTTGTAGCCGTCGGTGAGCGTGGCCATGCCGCCGCTGGTGTCGCTGCGCAGGAAGTGCTGCAGCTGCACCGTGGGGGCAGGGTCGCGGTAGCCCTCGTCGGTGTGCACCACCAGCGGCAGGTTGGTGTACGCCACCGAGTTGGCGTCGATCATCGAGACCACGTCGAACACCGTGCCCCAACTGGTGGGTCGCACGATGCCGAACTCCGCCGCGACCTGGAGCACGCTGCCCGGCTCGGTGGGCACGTCGCGCAGCAGGGCGACGCCGTATGCGCAGAAGCCGTGCAGGAAGCTGCGCCGCATCGCGTTGTCGGCGAGCAACTCGGGCCACGAGGCGCGCGGCACGTCGTCGAGCGCACCGGAGTCCCAGAGGGTGATCGCAGGCTGGTGGTGGCGAGCACCGTTCGAGTAGTCGTGGGCCGCCAGCCAGGCCGCGGGATACACCGACCGGTGGTCGTCGTGCGCCCACGTGATGTGCAACGCGCCATCGTCGCCGACGGTGCATTCGGCGGGGTGCACGTCGGCGGGGATCGACGAGGTCTCGACCACACGGTGCTGCGTGGAGGTGTGCAACAGTTCCGGTGCGTTGTCGCGCAGCCACAGCGAGAGCAGCGTGCTGACCGCGCCGTCGCTCCACGACAGCCGCACGTGCGCGCCGACCACCTCTGCCGACTGCAGCGCCGGAGCGTGCAGCACGGAGGTCATGACGCGTAGTCCGGGCTCTCGAGGTCGAGGATGGCACGCAGTTCGTCGAAGTGCAGCGATGCCACTTCCGGGTACTCCAGCCACTGCTTGCACGCGAGTGCGGCCACTTCGTGCTCGACGAGCTCGAGCGGGCGACTGGTGGACAGCGCGAGCACCTGCAGCTGCGACGCCTTCTCCAGGTAGTACAGCTCGTCGAACGCCTCTGCCACCGTGTTGCCGATGACCATCACGCCGTGGTTGCCCATGAACAGCACGCTCTTGTCGTCGCCCAACAGGCCGGCCACGCGTGCCCCTTCGCTGTCGTCGAGCGCCATGCCCGAGTAGTGCCGGTCGTATGCGATGCGATCGTGGAAGCGGCATGCGTTCTGGTCGAGCATCAGGAACTCGAAGTCGCTGAGGCACGCGAGCGCGGTGGCGTACGGCATGTGCGTGTGCAGCACCACGCGAGCGCGCGGCACGCGCTGGTGGAGGTGCGCGTGCAGGAACCAGGCGGTGGGGTCGGCAGTCGGGTCGGCGTCCTCCTGCCCGGCGCGGCCGGCGTCGAGCAGCAGCAGCTCGCTGGCCCGCATGCGCGAGAAGTGGCGACCACGAGGGTTGAGCAGGAACCTGGCGCCGTCGTCGGACACGGCCGCGCTGAAGTGGTTGGCGACCGCCTCGTGCAGGTTCAGCCGGGCAGCCCAGCGGAAGGCCGCGGCCAGGTCTCGGCGGGTCTCGAGTTCGTCGCTCATTGCAGCACCTCCGGAAAGCCGGGAGCGCGCAGGTCGGTGCCCAGCGCGTCTTCCAACAGTTTGACCACCTGGCTCGACCAGGCACCGCCACCGTACTGCGAGCGGGCGCGGATGAAGGTCTGCTCAGTCTGGCCGGCCAGGTCGAGCGGCACGCCGAACTCGCGGCCGAACTGCGTGGCGAACCCGAGGTCCTTGCACGCGAGATCCATGGTGAACCCGATGTTGTAGCTGCCGTTGAGGATGACCTGCCCTTCGGTCTCGTGCACGAAGCTGTTGCCCGAACTGTTGGCGATGGCTTCGAACGACTTGGCCAGGTCGAGGCCGCCGCGCTTGGCGAGCATCAGCGCTTCGCCGACCGCGACGAGGTTCACGAACGCGAGCATGTTGGTGATCACCTTGATGACCGCCGCGCTGCCCAGCGGGCCCATGTAGAGCACGGGCTGCCCGATCGCGGCCAGCAGCTCGCGGTGCTCGTCGAACACGGCCTCGTCGCCGCCGACCAGCACGGTGATGTCGCCCGCGGCGGCCTTGTGCACGCCGCCGGTGACCGGTGCCTCCAGCATGCGCACGCCGCGCGCTGTCGCGAGCGCCGCCAGTCGCAACGTCTCATCGCGGTCGTTGGTGCTGTTGTCGATCCAGGTGCTGCCCGCACGCGCGCCGGCGAGCAGGCCGTTCGGTCCGGTGACCACCGCGTCGACGGCCGCCGGCGACGGCAGGCAGGTGAACACGACGTTGCTCGCGGCCGCCACCTCGGCTGCGGTGGACGCCCACGTGGCCCCGGCTGCGATCAGCTCGGCCGCCGCGGCGCGGTGGAGGTCGGTGACGGTGAGGGCGTGGCCCGCGCCCAGCAGGCTGCGCGCGAGGTGTGCGCCCAGATGTCCCAACCCGATGTAGCCGACTGCGACCTGCTCACTCATTCGTTCCCCGATCGTCGATGCTGCAGTCCACACGCGACACGACGGCGGCGACGAACCCGGGAGGGAACGCCGCCACCGCCGTGTCGGTGCGATGGTGTCAGCGCGGGCTCAGGCGAGCCAGGCCTGCCACACGTCGGGGTTCTCCTCGACCCACTTCTTGGCCGCTGCTTCGGCGGTCATGCCGTCGCGGTCCACGTAGCCGGCGATCTCGCTCTGCTGCTCGGTGGTGAGCGTCAGCTTGGAGAGCAGTGCGAACACATCGGCGTTCTTCTCCTCGAGGCCGGCGTTGGCAGCCTTGTACAGGTTGTCGACCGGGTAGTCGCAGGCGTAGCTGCCATCCTGCGAGGCCAGCGCGGCTTCGCACTCGGGCGTGATCTCGGGCAGCGTCACTTCCACCAGCTCGACCTCGAGCTGCTTCCAGTGCGGCTTCCAGAACTGCATGAGGATGGGCTTCTGGTCGGCCACGCTCTGGTCGATGGCCGTGAGCAGCGCGGCCTCGGAACCTGCCACCACGTAGTCGAGCGGGAGGCCGAGGTTCTCGATGATCTGCTCGTCGTAGGTGACGTAGCTGGGGTCGCCCATCGTGAACTGACCCAGATCGCCCGACTCGGCGGTGGCGAACAGCTTGGCGAGTTCAGGGTTCTGGAAGCCTTCCCAGGTGGCCAGCTCGGGGTGCGCGTCGACGATGAACTTCGGCACGTACCAGCCGATCTTCGCCGCCGGGCCGAGCAGGCCGAGATCGACCACGGTTCCCTTGCCGGTGATGTAGGTCTCGTAGTCCTGCGCGTGACCCGACGGCCAGACTTCGAGCACGGCATCGATGCTGCCGTCGTCGAGACCGACCCACGTGGCGTTCTCGTCGATGTCGATGATCTCCACAGCCGTGTCGAGCTCGGCTTCGATGATGGCCTTTGCCACGTATGCGTTCACGGCCGAACCGGTCCACGGGTTGACGGCCAACGTGACCGCTTCGCCGGATGAACCGCCGGATGAATCCTCGTCGTCGCCACACGCTGCCACGCCGGTGGCGAGCAGCACTGCGGCCACCGCGAGGTGCCGCTTCCTACGGATGAATGTCATGTACTCCCCTTTGTTGGAACAACACTGGCCACGGCTCACGCGCCACGATCTGTCTCGCCGCCGGCACCCCACGCTTGGGTGAGACGGTCGAGCATGATTGCCAAGAGCACAATACTCAAGCCACCCGCCGTTCCGAGACCAAGGTCGGTCTGCGGCTTGGCGGCGGCGCGGTATGCGAGCAGGCCGAGGCCGCCGGCGCCGATGAGCGCAGCGATGATCACGGTGGCCAGCACCATCATCATCGTCTGGTTGATGCCCAGCAGGATGGCCTTGCGTGCGAGCGGCAACTGCACGTTGCGCATCTCCTGACGACCGGTGGCGCCGAAGGAGATGGCGGCCTCACGTGGCGCGTACGGCACCTCGCGCATGCCGAGCGAGGTGAGCCGGATGCAGGGCGGGATGGCGTAGATGACGCAGGCGACCACGCCGGCCGCGCGGCCGATGGAGAACAGGAACACGACGGGCAGCAGATACACGAACTGCGGCAGCACCTGCGCGATGTCGAGGAATGGGCGCAGCACGCGCTCGACCCGGTCGGATCGACCGGCCCACATGCCGAGCGGGAGCGCGATGGCGATGCTGATGACGATGGCCACCAGCACCTGGCTCAGTGTGTCCATCGCGTGGTCCCAGATGAGCGTCTTGTTGTCGTAGCCCATGGTGGCGATGAGCAGCAGGCACACGGCCATCGTGGCCGCGAGCCGCCAGCCCTTGCTGAGCCACCCGAGGAATGCGAAGGCCACCACCACCAGCAACCACGGCGCGCCCTGCAGCAGGTCGCGTACGGGGTCGAGAGCGTGGTTGATGAGGAAGTCGTTGATGGCCTGCGTGCCACCGATCAGTGGCACGCCGGTGCGCAGGTTGTCCTGCACCCAGCCGACCGCGTCGTCGACGGGCGACGAGATGTCCCACCGCAAGCCGTCGGGGAACCCCGATGCGTCGAACACGCGACCGGCGAGGATGGCGAGCGCCGGCAACACGATCGCCATGACGGAAGCGGTCTTCTTCGGCACGGTCGGCAACGCCCGTGCGAGCCATGAGGTGCCGCCGAGGCGCTCGCCGGTCGACACTCGATCGAGTGCCACCGCCATCAGCACGATGCCGAGGCCGGCCGCGAAAGCCAGCCCGACCTGTTGCTTCTGCAGAGCGGAGAGCACCACCTGGCCGAGGTCGCCGGTGCCCAGCAGCGAGGCCAGCACCACCACGCCGAAGGCCATCATGATCACCTGGTTGAGCCCGAGCAGGATGGTGCGGCGAGCGAGCGGCAGCTGCACCTTGAACAGCTGTTGCATGCTCGTGGCGCCGAACGACTCGCCGACTTCGTTCATCACCACCGGCACCTGGCGCAGGCCGAGGTTGGTGAGCCGGACGGCGGGCGGGAGCGCGTAGATGACCGTGACCACCACCGCCGGCGGGAACTTGATGCCGAACAGGATCTGCACCGGGCTGAAGTAGACGAAGATCGGCATCACCTGGGCCGTGTCGAGCAGCACGCGCACGATGCGCTCGGCACGATCCGAGCGGGCGGTGACGATGCCGAGCGGCACTCCCAGCACGAGGGCGATGACCACTGCGACCGTCATGATCGACAGCGTGCGCATGGCGAGGTCCCAGTCGGAGATGACCCCCACGCCGAACATCGCCACGCCACCGGCGAAGGCGGCGCGCGCCCCGCCCGTGCGCCAGCCGACAGCAGCCGTGAGGGCCACCACGCCCGGCCATCGCAGCCACAGCAGCAGCGACTCGACCTGGCGGACCGACCAGTCGAGGAAGTCGCTGATCGGGTTGAAGAAGTACTCGAACATCGGCGCGCTCTGCCGGTTGACGATGGACCACTTGTAGCGATCCTGTGCCCAGTCCTGGATGCCGCTGTCCATCCACTCCGGCACCTCGTGGGCGAGCACGACTGCGACGACGGCGAGCGCGGCGAACACACCGAAGCCGATCACGCGTCGACGTTGGCGCGCGGCGACCACCTCTTCCGACTCGTGTGTGGGCAGCGCCTCGACCGAGACGGCCATCAGAGATCCTCGGTGGCGATGACCGAGAGGACTCCCACCCTGTCGAGTGTTCCCACGGTGCGACCTTCGTGCACCACGCGCACGGGCAGGTCGCTGTGCGCAACCAGGTTGACGGCGTCGCGCACCTTGCTGCCGGAGAGCACCTCGCCGGCGAACGGACCGTCGTGCGGCGCGGCCATCACCGCGTCGACGGGGACGACGTGCGAACGCGGCACGTCGCGCACGAAGTTGGCCACGTATTCGTCAGCCGGTTCGAGCACGACCTCGGCGGGAGTGCCCACCTGCACGAAGCGACCGTCGCGCATGATGGCGATGCGATCGCCGAGACGCAACGCTTCGGACAGGTCGTGCGTGATGAACACCATCGTCTTGCGCAGCTCGCGGCGCAGGCGCACGATCTCGTCCTGCATCTCGCGGCGGATGAGCGGGTCGAGCGCGGAGAACGGCTCGTCGAACAGCATGATCTCCGGATCGGTGGCGAGCGCACGAGCGAGGCCGACGCGCTGCTGCTGGCCACCGCTGAGCTGGTGCGGCTTGTAGTCGCCCATGTTCGGCAGGCCGACCAGTTCGAGCGTCTGCAGTGCGCGCTGGCGACGTTCGGCCTTGTTGACGCCACGCAGCTCCAGCCCGAAGGCGACGTTGTCGACGAGCGTGCGGTGCGGCAGCAGGCCGAAGTGCTGAAACACCATCGACACTCGGTTGCGACGGATCTGCAGCAGTTGCTCGTCATTCGCAGCGGTGACGTCGTCGCCGTCGATGAGCACGGTGCCGGCGGTGGGTTCGATGAGGCGAGTGATGCAGCGGATGAGCGTGCTCTTGCCGCTGCCGGAGAGACCCATCACCACGAACACTTCGCCGGGCGCCACGTCGAGGCTCACCTCGCGCATCGCGACCACGTTGCCGAGCTTCGCCTGCAGCTCACCGCGAGGCAGGTCGGCTTCCGGGGAGCCGACGATGCGCTCCGCGCGCGGCCCGTAGACCTTCCACAGGTCCTTCACCGAGATCATCGGATCCACTGCCACCACTCCCCCGTAACGATCGCCCTCGCGTGCGCCGAAGCATAGACCTGAGCGCGACAACCCTGATCGACTGTTCCATGAACGCCCGGCGCGGTCTTGCCGTTCGGGAGTCCGGACGTCGATGCTGGTGCTCTCCGCTCGCCGGCATGGAGCTCGGCCGCCACTGACCGCGCTCGCGGCGTAGCGTCTGCGCGATGAGGTCTGCTCGAGCGCTGCTGATCGTCGGCACGTTGCTGCTCGGGGCGTGCGCCGACTCGTCGAGCACCGCGGACACGACCGCGCCACCGGACACGACCGCGCCACCGGCCACGACCATCGGGCCGACTTCCACGACCCCGGCCACAGAACGCAAGCGTCCGTACGACGTGTTCACCCCGACGTCGTATCGCGACGGCACACCGATGCCGCTGGTCATCATGTTGCACGGTCTCGGTTCGAACGGCCCGGAGGCGGAGAGCTACCTGCAGTTGCAGCCGCTCGCCGAGTCGGAGGGCTTCCTCTCCGTGCACCCCGACGGCACGCGCCTCCCGTCCGGTAGGCGGTTCTGGGATGCCACCGACGCGTGCTGCGGCGACGGGAACACCTCCGACGACGTCGGCTTCCTGGTGTCGATCATCGACGAGGTGAGCGCGTCGCACGACGTCGATCAGTCGCGCGTCTTCGTGGTCGGCCACTCCAACGGTGGCTTCATGTCGTACCGAGCGGCCTGTGATGCCGCCGACCGCATCGCCGCGATCGTCAGCGTGGCCGGGGCCACCTGGGCCGACCCCACGAAGTGCGACCCGACCGAGCCGGTGAGCGTGCTCCACATCCACGGCACCGACGACGACGCCGTCTCGTTCGGGGGCGGGAGTCGACCAGGCGCACCGGAGTTCCCCAGCGCCGCGACCACCGTCGCCACCTGGGCGGGTTACAACGGCTGCAGCGACGTCGCCATCGAGTCGTCGAGCACGACCGACCTCGACGCGGCAGTGCCCGGCGAAGAGACCATGTCGACCACGTTCGACGGATGCCCGCCCGGCATCGCCGTGGAGCTGTGGACGCTGCACGGCAGCGGCCACCTCCCCCGGATGCAGTTCCCCGACGGCTCGCAACCGATGTCGGAGGCGATCATCGGCTGGCTGTTCGACCACCCGAAACCGTGACCGCCGAAGGGAGTACCGTTCGCCCTATGAGCGACAACGGCGGCAACGGCACAACACCAGACGAACCGCGTCCGACGGTCTCCAGGCGCGGCCTCGTCGGCGCCCTCGGTGCCGGCCTGGTGGTGGGTGCGCTCTCCGCTCCGGACGAGGTCGAGGCGGGTGTCGGCGCGATGCAATACGGCGCGCTGAACGACGCCGGCGACAGCGTCACCACGCTGTCGGCCGAGACCGGCGGATCGACTCTTCAGCTCATCAACGAGGGAGCCGGACAAGGTCTCACGGTGAGCAACACGGACCACTTCTCGTTCGCGGCCGTCATCTCCAGCGGCTCCATCGTCGGCGGCGCGCTCGCAGTCCAGGCCTCCAACCACGGAGCGTTGGTGATGGCGTCGTCGCTCGCCCCTGACTCCTACGGCCTGCGTTCGACGTGCATCGGGGCGGCAACGGCGGTCGATGCGAGCTCCGAGTTCGGCGTCGGCGTGCGCGCTCGGAGCGGCGAGGGCACGCCCCTGGTGATCGTCCCGACGCCCGGCGTCTACGACCCGCCGGTCCACAACGCGGAAGTCGGCACCGTGGTGCTGAACGAACACGGTGGCCTGTTCCTGTGCACGGAGTCCGGTCCTCCTCCGGTGTGGCGCACGATCTTCCACAAGAAGAGCGGCGCCTTCTACCCCATCAACCCTGTGCGGCCGTACGACTCTCGCAACACGCTCGAACGCCTCCAGTCCGGAGAGTCACGCGTCGTGGAGGTAGGCAGCGGACCTGACGAGACCGGTCAGTACACCAACCTCCTCGTGCCGTACGGCATCACGGCCGTCGCCTTCAACATCACCGTCACCCAGACCGCGGCGTCGGGGTTCCTCTCCATCTGCGCTGCCGACCGCAACACGTCCACGTCCATCATCAACTGGACCTCGGCCAACCAGAACATCGCGAACGCCTCGGTCATCCCCGTCGACGAGAACCGTGAGGTCAAGATCACCTGCGGCGGCGTCGGGTCGACGCACTTCATCCTCGACATCAGCGGCTACTACTACTGACCTCGCGGTCCGCTCAGCCGATCACCATCACCGAGCCGTCGCCCAACGGTCGACGTTGCGCGGCACTGGGTGCAGTGTCGGTGACCAACAGGTCGCCGGCACCGAAGCGAGGAAGCGCTACCAGCGCGTGACGGCCGAACTTCGACGAGTCGACGGCGAACACGCGCTGCTCGGCCACCTCGCCCATCGCGGCGGACATCTCCGCCTCGGCGTGCTCCTGCACCATCAACCCGCGACGCTCGTCGAGTGCCGACGCCGACAGGATGGCCAGGCGCACCTGCATCGAGCGGACCACCGCGAACGCCTGCGCGTCGAACGACGCGCCGTCGTGGTTGCGCAGCTCGACGCCGGCCATCAGCACCTTGTTGCCGGCGATGGTGGCGAGGCTCGCCGCGATGAAGGTGGAGTTGGTGACCACGGTGAGCCCGCGGTGCTGCCGCAGCGCCTGCGCGATGAAGCCGGTGGTGCTGCCCGTGTCGAGCGCGATCACGTCTCCATCGCGCACCAGCGTCGCCACCCGCGCGGCGATGGCCACCTTCGCGCGCTGGTTCACCGACATGCGCGCCAGGAACGGTGCCTCGCCGGGCCGCGTGCGACCGACCACGGCACCGTGCACCTTCTCGATCTCGCCGCGCTCGACGAGCGGCTTGACGATGCGCCGCACGGTCTGCTCGCTCACGTTGAGCAGCATCGCCAGTTCTCGCACGCTCACCGATCCGCGCAGCGCCACCGCGTTCATCACGTCCGACTCGTAGCGCGCCACGTGAGCATTCCAACACAAAGCAACACATCCGACCACTTCTGTTGCCGTGCGCGCGAAGATGCCGAGCTGTGAACGCCATCCCGTCGCACGCCCGCACCGTCGTCATCGGAGGTGGCATCGTCGGCTGCTCCACCGCCTACCACCTCGCCAAGCTGGGGTGGACCGACACGGTGCTGGTCGAGAAGCACAAGCTCACGTCCGGCAGCACCTTCCACGCGGCCGGCCTCGTCGGCCAGCTGCGCACGAGCGCCAACATCACCCAACTGCTCGGCAACTCGGTGGAGCTGTACAAGACGCTCGAGGCCGAGACCGGTCAGGCCACCGGCTGGAAGATGAACGGTGGCCTGCGGCTCGCGTGCAACGAGGAACGCTGGACCGAGGTGAAGCGGCAGGCCACCACCGCGAAGAGCTTCGGCCTCGAGATGCACCTGCTCACCCCGCAGGAAGCGCAGGCACTGTGGCCGCTGATGGAGGTCGACGACCTGGTCGGCGCAGCGTTCCTGCCCACCGACGGCCAGGCCAACCCGAGCGACATCACGATGGCGCTCGCTCGCGGCGCACGCATGCACGGCGCCACCATCTGCGAGGACACCGAGGTGCTCGGCATCGAGGTGGAACAGGGGGTCATCCGCGCGGTGCTCACCGACCACGGTCGAATCGCGTGCGAGAAGGTGGTGGTGTGCGGCGGCCAGTGGACCCGCGCACTGTGCGCCACTGTCGGGGTGAACGTGCCGCTGGTGAGCGTGGAGCACCAGTACGTGATCACCGAGCAGTTCACGCCCGAGGTGCC
>JAUXQB010000168.1 GCA_030685215.1 Actinomycetota bacterium | reverse complement strand
CGACTGGGGTGCGCTCGCCGCTGCCGCCGAAGCCGACGACGACGCCGTCGACCACGCCGATGGCACGCTCGGTCTGGCGGCACAGCTCGACTTCGACCAGGGTGCTGCCACCTTCCCGTTCGGCGCACACATCGCGGTCGTCGAGATCGACCGCGACACCGGCAAGGTCACGTTGCTGCGGCACATCGCCGTCGACGACTGTGGCACCGTGCTCAACCCGCTGCTCGTGGAGGGTCAACAGCACGGGGGAGTGGCGGCCGGCATCAGCCAGGCGCTCTACGAGCACGTGGTCTACGACGACGACGGCAACCCGCTCACCGGCAACTTCATGGACTACGCGATGCCGTCGGCCGCCGAGTTCCCGAGCTTCGAGGTGCACAGCACCGAGACGCCCACGCCGCTCAACCCGCTGGGCGCGAAGGGCATCGGAGAAGCGAGCACCATCGGCAGCACGCCCGCCGTGCAGAACGCGGTCATCGACGCGCTCGCCCATCTCGGCGTGCGCCACATCGACCTGCCGTGCAGCAGCCAGCGCGTCTGGGAGGCCATCCAGCAGGCCGAGGCGGGCACGCTGCCCGACCCGTGGCGTGAGCCGCCGGAGGTGTTCGCCCGCCTCGCCGCGGATCAGGCCGTCGACGCCGCAGGCCTGGAGGCCGCCGAAGGGATCTGAGATCAGGCGTCGTGTCGGGGCGGGTCGTGCTGCGACGCGTCGTCGTGATCGGCGTCGTGGTGCAGGAAGTGGCGCTCGTGCGGGACGTGCGGCTCGATGATGCCGTCGGGGGTCTCGATCTCGTCGAGCACCTCCGGGAGTGACTTGCGCACCTTGTTGCCCGACTGCAGGAACGTGACGGCGAACAGACCGCCGACCACCCACCACTGGTACTTGTTGATGAACTCGATGACCGAGATGATCTCGTCCTCGAACGCCTTGCCGCCGATCCACAGGACGACCAGCTTGATGGCGATGCCGGCGGCGATGAACGGCACGAACACGCGAGTGCGCATGCGCCGGTGCCCGGCCATCATGCACACCAGGTTGCTGGCGGGCATGAGCAGCAGCATCAACCACCCGGCCTTGTCGACGGCCTTCTGGAACCAGCCGTAGATCGACGGCAGCTCGCCCACCTGACCTTCGGCCCACGAGATGGCCTTCGTGCCGTACCAGCGGCCGAGATAGAACAGCGTGACGCCCGCCAGCATCAGCCTGCCGAAGCCGAGCAGCGCGTACGGCAACACGTCGATGTACGGCACCGACCCGAGCAGGTTGCGGTTGCGTGAGGAGAGTGCGAGCACCACGGCCGGCCGCTCGTCGACCCACGCCGGACCGATGTTGGAACCGAACGTACCCAGCGCGAACAGTACGGCGCTGAGGGTGAGCACGAGGCGACGCTTCCCCGGCGACACGTCGATGTCGGCCGGCACTTCGATCGGCAGCAGCGGCTCCGTGGAACCGATGGGATGAACGCCTTCGACCGACATCTCGACCACGCTAACGCCGTCGCATTGGATCGACGGCGCGGGTCGGTTGCTATGGTCGGCGCCCGTGACGGGCAACGGCTGGGCAGCGATGGTTGGAGTGGTGTTGGGTGGTCTGGGGGTGATGGCCGGGTGCGCTGCCGATCCGGACGACAGCCTCGCTGCGCAGCAGGCCACCACCCCAGCGGTGCTGGTGACGGTGCCGCAGTCGCAGGAGGAGTTCCCGCCGAACGGCGTGGTGTCCGACGTGCTCGCGATCGACAACAACTTCGTGCCCGCGGCGCTCACCGTCGAAGCCGGCACCGAAGTGGTGTTCCTGAACAACGGCCGCAACGACCACAACATCGTGCCGCCCGACGACCTCACCGTGTCGGAGTGGGGCGTGCTCGACGCCGACTTCATGCCCGGCGACAGCTACTCGCACGTGTTCACCCGGCCGGGTACCTACGTCTACGTCTGTACCATCCACGGCACGGCGACGGCTGGTATGTTCGGCACGATCGTGGTCACGGCACCGTGACCCACATGGGGGAGCACACCTTGAAGCGTTCTACTTTCCGTCGCCCGTTCGTGGGTGCAGTGCTGGCTCTGACGATGGTGCTCGCCGCGTGCGGCGAGGAGCGCGCCGACGACGTCACCACCAGTTCAGCCGCGCCCGACGAGACGAGTGGTGGTGGCGACACCACGTCGTCGGTCACCGACACGATGCCCGCGCCCGACACCACTGCCGGAGCGGAGGGCGTGCACAACGTGCCCGCCGACTACCCGACCATCCAGGCCGCGGTCGATGCGGCCGTGCCCGGCGACCTCGTGCTCATCGCGGCCGGCACCTACAACGAGGCGGTCAACGTCGAGACCGACGACCTCACCATCCGCGGCCTCGACCGCAACGAGGTGGTGCTCGACGGCGAGTTCGAGCTCGAGAACGGCATCCGCGTGCTGGGCGCCGGTGGCGTGGCAGTGGAGAACATGACCGCCATCAACTACAAGCGCAACGGCTTCTTCTGGACCGGCGTCGACGGCTTCCGCGGGTCGTACCTCACCGCCTACCGCACCGGCGACTACGGCGTCTACGCGTTCGACTCGATGAACGGTCAGCTCGAGCACATCTACGCGGCGGGCAGTCCCGACGCCGGGGTGTACATCGGCGAGTGCTACCCGTGCAACACGGTGCTCACCGACACGGTCAGCGAGCACAACGGACTCGGTTACTCGGGCACCAACGCGGGCGGCAACCTGCTCATCGTCAACTCCGTGTTCAACAACAACCGTGCCGGCATCGTGCCCAACAGCGGCAGCTACGAGCTGTGCTACCCGCAGCGCGAGACCACCATCGTCGGCAACCTGGTGTTCTCCAACAACCAGCCCGACACGCCGGCCATCGACGTGGCACTGCTCGCGATGGGCAACGGCATCATCTCCGCCGGCGGCATCCGCAACGACATCGAGCGCAACCTGGTGTGGGACCACGACAAGGGCGGCATCTCGCTGGTGCCGTTCCTCGAGGAGAACCCGAACGACGACCTGCCGACGAAGGAGGAGTGGGAGCTCACCTGCGAAGAGTCGAAGGAGATCGCACTGGTCGACCCGGGCGGCGCGCTGCTGTGGGACTCGTTCGAGAACAGGGTCATCGGCAACGTGCTGGAGGACAACCGCTCCGGCGACATCATCGTCGCCTCGGCGGGCACCGACGTGAGCACGCTCGGCAACTGCTTCGCCGGCAACACGCTCACCTTCACCCAGCCGAACAACCTGGAGACGCTGGCGCCGTGCGACGCGGTGGGCAGTGGCGACTGGAAGGACGGCGAGTACAACGTCGCCCTCTGGCTCGGTGAGGATCGTCCGCCGTCGGTCGACTGGCAGACCGCCACGCTGCCGCCGCTCGAGCTGCAGGAGAACATGCCCGACGCGGCCACGGCCCCGGCCAAGCCGGCCACCGACGTGCCCTACGAAGTCGACCTCGACGCCATCACCGTGCCGTCGAAGCCGTCCTGACGCAGCTGCGATGACCGCTGTCGCGAGGCGCGTGGCGACGCGCATCGCGGCAGCAGGTCTGCTGGTCGCGTTCGTCGCGGCGAGCTGCTCGTCGGAGCCCGAGTCGCACGACACCCGCGCGCACACCGACGCCACCTCGCTCGGCCGACCCGACCGCGTGATCGCCGGACCGCAGGGTTCTACGCCGCAGTTCGTGGTCGAGTGCGGCTTCAGTCACTCGGCGTCCGACGACCCCATCGTGTACCCCGACCAACCCGGTCAGAGCCACCTGCACATGTTCTTCGGCAACACCGACGTCGACGCGTCCACCACGGTGGCCGACCTCGCCGCTGGCGACACCACCTGTGACGATTCGTCCGACAAGGCGGCGTACTGGGCGCCGGCGCTGCTGCGCGGGCCGGAGGTGCTGACCCCGACGAAGAGCGTCGCCTACTACCGGCCCGGCATCGATGTGGTTGCGCAGGACGTGCAGCCGTACCCGGAGGGTCTGGTGATGATCGCCGGCAACTCCGGTGCCCGCGGCGAGCAGCCGCTGTCGATCGTTGCCTGGGGTTGCGGCCGCGGGATCGTGCGTGAGGCGCTGCCGCCGACGTGTGCGGAGGGCAACAACCTCGAGCTGATCATCACGTTCCCCGACTGCTGGGACGGCGAGAACCTCGACAGCGCGGACCATCACGGCCACGTCGCGTACAGCTCCGGTGGCGAGTGCCCGAAGGGCTACCCGGTGCACGTGCCGCAGCTGCAGTTCGTCGTCGAGTACCCCGTGTGGGGCGACCCCGGCGGGCTGCTGCTCGCCAGCGGTGGCCTGCTCACCGGTCACGCCGACTTCATGAACGGCTGGGACCAGGACGTGCTCGCGCGTGAAGTGCGCCTGTGCCTCCACAACGAAGTGGTCTGCGGCCTCTCCAGCGAGTGAGCCGCGTCGGCGGTTCTGGACAGGAATCGTCCCAGTATCGATTCTGGGACCCGAATCGTTCCGGCGTCCGAGACGATTCCTGTCCAGACCGGGCGCGACCACGCCGTCAGAGGCGGCCGCTGGCGATGACTCGCTGGAGGAACTCGGCGGTCTCGGGTTGGCTCGGTGCGGTGAACAGCGTGCCCGGGGGAGCGGCTTCCAGGATGACGCCGTCCTTCAGGAAGCAGACGAGGTCGCTGATCTCGCGTGCGAAGCCCATCTCGTGCGTGGCGAGCACCATCGTCATGCCCTGCCCGCGCATGTCGCGGATGACGTTGAGCACTTCACCCACGAGCACCGGATCGAGTGCGGCGGTGACCTCGTCGAGCAGCATCAGCTCCGGCTGCATCGCCAGCGCGCGCACGATGGCCACTCGCTGCTGCTGGCCGCCCGACAACTGGTCCGGGTAGGCGCCGGCCTTGTCGGCGAGCCCGAAGCGGGCGAGCAGGTCGAGCGCGTGTGCGTCGGCCTCGGCCTTGCTCTGCCCGCGCACCTTGGTGGGCCCGAGCGTGACGTTGCGCTGCACGCTCATGTGAGGGAACAGGTTGTAGCTCTGGAACACCATGCCGATGCGCCGGCGCACAGGGTCGGGGTCGAGGCCTGGCTCGCTGATGTCGACCAGCACGCCGTTCGAATCGGCGAGCAGGATCTCGCCGTCGTCGATCGGCTCGAGCAGGTTGATGCAGCGCAGCAGCGTGCTCTTGCCCGAGCCGCTGGCGCCGATGAGACACACCACGTCGTGTTCGCCCACGTCGAGCGACACGTCGTCGAGCACGACCTTGTCGTCGAACGACTTGCGCACGTTGCGGATGGAGAGCTTGGCGGTCACCCGACCACCGATCCGCCGGTGCGCTTGCGCTGGCGAGCGGTGTACCAGTCGACCAACCGCGTCTCGGGAATGGTGAGCGCGAGGAAGATGACCGCCGCAGCGACGAGCGGGGTGAAGTTGCCGGTGAGGTCCTTGATCGAGGTCGCTCGCCGGAACACCTCGATGATGCCCAGCACGCTGAGCAGCGCAACGTCCTTCTGCAGCGACAGGAAGTCGTTCATCAGCGGCGGGATCACCCGCCGGGCGGCCTGCGGCAGCACCACGTAGCGCATGGTCTGGGTGTGCGACAGACCGAGCGAACGGGCGCCCGCGCGCTGGCTCTCGTGCACGCCGTCGATGCCGGAGCGGAACACCTCGGCCACGTACGCGGAGTAGGCGAGGACGAGTGCGACCGGACCCCACAGGTACACCGAGTTCCAGTTGCCGCCGAACCACAGGAAGTGGAACTCGCCCGTGAACAGGCCCAGCTTCGGGATGCCGAACCCGACCAGGTAGATGGTGAGGATGATCGGCACACCGCGGAAGAAGTCGGTGTAGATGGCGGCGAACGCTCGCAGCGGGAAGAGTGCGGGGTTGCGGGTGTTGCGGCAGAGCGCGATGACGAGGCCCCAGATGAGGATGAACGGCGCGCACTGCAGGAACAGCTTCACGTCGACCCACAGGTAGCTGAGCACCTCCGGGAAGTCTTCACGGAAGCGCTCGCCGTTGAAGAATATGGTCTTCACCTTCGGCCACCCGCTGGAGGTGTTGACGAGCACGATGGCGGCACCGAACACCACGATGGTGGACGTGACCGCGACCAGCAACGCCTTGCGCCGCTTGCGCCGCAGCCACAACTGACGGCGGGTGAGCGGCTGGTCGGAGACGCGAACGGGCGCCGACGGATGGTCGGCGCCCGTGTCGTGGTTCGTCATGCGGATGACTCTAGAAGGTCAGTCCTTCGAGAGCGTCGGTGCCTCGGTCCACTCACCCATCCAGGTGTCGGTGATGGTGGCGAGCTCGCCCGACTCGGTGAGCGTGGCGAGTGCGATGTTCAGGCACTCGACGAGCGGGTTGTCCTTCACCAGCAACAGGCCCCACTGGTCGCCGGCGCCACCGGCGTCGATCGGGAACTGGCCGAACACCTGCGTGCCTTCGATCTCCACGGCAGCGATGTAGAGACCGGTGGGAAGGTCGGTGATGATGGCGTCGATCTGGTCGTTGTCGAGTGCCGTCTTCGCGTCGGCGTTGCTGTTGAACGCGAACGGCTCGGCGTCGGGCTGGATGACGTCGAGGATGAACTGCAGGCTGGTGGTGCCGGCAGCGGCACCGAGGCGCAGGGTCTTCAGGTCGCTGAGCTTGGTGACGCCGGCGCCGGGGCCCTCGGCGTAGCCGACCACGGCCTGGTTGGCGGTGTAGTACGGGTCGCTGAACGACACGACCTGCAGGCGCTCGTCGTTGATGGTGAACTGCTGCAGGTTGAAGTCGAAGTTCGAATCGCTGCCGGCGACGGCGGTGTCGAACGAGGTGCGCACCCACTTGACGGCGTCGCCCTCGAAGCCGAGCTCGGCGGCAACCGCGAGTGCCACTGCGGCCTCGAAGCCCTCGCCCGACTCGGGTGCGTCGTCGAGCACGTACGGCGGGAACGCGGGGTCGCCGGTGGCGATGGTGAGCTCGCCGGCGGCGAGGGTCTTGCCCTCGGCGCATGCAGCGGCGTCGCCGCCGGTGGAGGGTGCGGTGGTGTCGGCGGCGACGGTGGTGTCAGCCGCTGCCTCGGTGGTGGGAGCAGCAGTGGTGTCGCTGCTGCTCTCGTCGTCGCCGCAGGCTGCGAGCAGCAGGGCGCTCATGGCCGCGGCCGCGAGGATCTGTCGTTTCATGGGTGGGGCTCCTTGTTCACGCAGTTGTTCACACTGGTCCGCCGAGGATACCAGCCCACACCAATTGTCGACCGGATAGATCAACAATCGCCGTGCGTCTGCGGGGGCAACGTGACCATTGACACTGAGACGGATTTTGTCTTACTGTCTCAGGGATGTCGTCCGCCGCCACCGTCGTCGAGCTCCGCGTGCTCGACGCAGCCAAGTCGTGCTGCGAGCGGTGGGGCATCGCGAAGGTCACCATCGACGACATCGCCAGCGAGTCCGGCGTGTCGCGCGCCACGCTCTACCGGTTGTTCCCCGGCGGCAAGGACGTGCTGTTCGAAGCACTGCGCGTGCGCGAGCTGGAAGACTTCTTCACGCGGCTCACCGCCCAGGTGGAGGGTGCCGCCGACCTCGAGGATCTGCTCGTGCGCACGGTCGTGGCCGCCACGCAGGAACTCCGCGCCGACCAGCACCTCGCGCTCATGCTCGCCAGCGAACCCGGCGACACGTTGGGGCAGCTCACCGTCGACGGGCTGCCGCGCATCATTCGCTTCGCCACCGTGTTCATCGTCCCGCTCGTCGATCCGTACCTGCCTCGGCGCGAATCGGCCCGGCTGGTCGAACTGCTGGCCCGGTTGGTCATCAGTTACTTCCTCGCGCCGTCCGACCACGTCGACCTCGGCAACCCCGAGTCGGCCCGCCCGTTCATCACCACCTTCATCCTTCCGGCCTTCCAGGCCGCTCTCAGCTAGCCACCATCGCACCAGGAGCCATCCCCATGACCGTCACCCACAACGACAACGAGACCATCATCGGCCGTGCCGAGATCAACGACATCGACGCCATCCTCGAGGTGCCGTTGGTCGACCCCAACGAGATCGAGCACGTCGTCAAGAACAACGCCGATTCCATCTTCACGTGGGACTACTCGCTGCAGCGGCCGGCGCTGCGCAAGCTGTACGAGAAGGCCAAGACCGGCCAGTGGAACGGCAGCACCGACCTCGACTGGTCGATCGACGTCGACGTGGAGAAGTCGGTCCAGGAGGACCAGGCGCTCATCGGCACCGGTGTCGACGCCAGCATGTACATCGGCACGCCGGTGGAGAAGTGGGGCGACAAGGAGTGGCTCGAGTTCGGCGTCGAGAGCCGCAACTGGAGCCTCAGCCAGTTCATGCACGGCGAGCAGGGCGCGCTCATCTGCACCGCCAAGATCGTCGAGACGGTGCCGTGGTACGACGCCAAGCTCTACGCGAGCACGCAGGTGGTCGACGAAGCACGTCACGTCGAGGTGTTCGCCCGCTACCTGGAGGAGAAGCTGGGTGGCGAGTTCCAGGTGAACGCACACCTGCGCATGCTGCTCGACGACATCGTCAACGACAGCCGCTGGGACATGACCTACCTCGGCATGCAGGTGATGGTGGAAGGCCTCGCGCTCGCCGCGTTCGGCTTCATGCACCAGTTCACCAACGAGCCGCTGCTGAAGAAGCTCCTCCGCTACGTGATGAGCGACGAAGCCCGCCACGTGGCCTTCGGAGTGCTCAGCCTGAAGGAGTGCTACGACGAGATGAGCGATGCGGAGATGAAGGATCGCCAGGAGTTCGCCTTCGAGGCGGCCATCCGCATGCGCGACCGCTTCATGCAGCAGGAGGTCTGGGAGCGCATGGGCGTCAACGTCCGCGAGGTCATCCCGCTGGTGCTCGCGGACCCCACTCGTGCGGTGTTCCAGAGCATGCTGTTCAGCAAGATCGTGCCCAACTGCAAGAAGCTCGGCCTGCTCGACCGCAACGACAAGTGGCTGCGCCACCGCTTCGAGGAGATGGGTGTCATCCAGTTCGAGGACTGGGCCGACACGGGTGAGGAGTACCTCAACTTCGAGCTCGACGCCCCCGACGTGCAGCCCGTCGCCGGCGACTGAGCCGAACCTGGCCCTTGCGGCCGGAGTGTCAGCAGATCGGTGCTGGACAGACAACTTGTAGACAAGTACCATACAAGTTGTGACACACGCCGACTGGAACCCCACGCAGTACCGAAAGTTCGCCGACGAGCGAGCACAGCCGTTCCGCGACCTCATCGCGATGATCCAGCCCGACGTGGCGGGTGGTCGCGCGGTCGACCTCGGCTGCGGCCCTGGAGACCTCACCGCGCAGGCCGCCACCTCGCTGGGCGTGGCCGACATGGTGGGCATCGACAACTCGCCCTCGATGCTCGCGTCGGCTGCCGAGCACGAAGCGGCCGGCGTTCGTTTCGAGGCCGCCGACATCGGTGAGTGGACCTCCGCCGACGACCTCGACCTCGTGCTCGCCGGCGCCAGCCTGCAGTGGGTGCCCGACCACGCCGCCGTGCTGCGGCGGTGGACGGCTGCGCTGGCACCCGGTGGTCAGCTGGCCGTGCAGGTGCCGGCCAACGCCTACATGCCGTCGCACACCACGGCCGACGCGCTGGCCCACGCCGAGCCGTACCTCAGCGCGTTCGACGGTGCTCCGCCGGCCGATCCTGTGGCCGAGCACGTGCTCGAGCCCGAGCAGTACGCGCAACTGCTGTTCGACCTCGGCTTCGAGCAGCAGCAGGTGCGGTTGCAGGTGTACCCGCACGTGCTGGGCAACACCCGCGACGTGGTGCAGTGGGTGCGCGGCACCACCCTCACCCGCTTCCAGAAGCGTCTGTCGCCGGCGCTGTACGAACAGTTCGTCGCGGACTATGAAGCCGCGCTGCTCGTCGCGGTCGGCGACCACACCCCGTTCTTCTTCCCGTTCCGCCGCATCCTGATGTGGGGCCGTTTGCCGCAGCCCTGACGGATCCCTGTGATCGCGGCCGGTCCACTACTCTGTGAGCGGTCTGTCGCACTCGTCCGATCCGTTCTTCCGCACGTTCCACGCGCTGCGCATCAAGGGGTTCGCCAAGGCCGACACGATCGCGGAAGTCGCCGACCTCCCGGCAACCGTGGTGGAGGAACACCTGTCGGCGCTCGAGCAGCGCGAGTGGGCGATGTTCCGTGCGGCGCGCCAGCTGTGGCAGCTCACCCCGGTCGGGCGCGAGGAGCATCGCATCGCACTCACTGAGGACGTGGGCAACTCGCATCTCTGCGCCGAACTGCGCGACCCGTACGACACGTTCCTCACGCTCAACGAGCAGTTCAAGGCATTGTGCGGCGACTGGCAACTGCGCGGCGGTCAACCCAACGACCACACCGACGGCGAGTACGACGGCGAAGTGGTCCAGCGGTTGGTCGCACTCGATACCGCCGCGGCCGAACCCGTGCGCCGGATGGGCGACGTGCTGGTGCGGCTGGCGCCCTACGGTCCGCGGCTGGCACGCACGTGCCGGAGAGTGGTGGAAGGTGAAACGAATATGT
The DNA here is from genome assembly GCA_030685215.1 of Actinomycetota bacterium. Taxonomy (GTDB): domain Bacteria; phylum Actinomycetota; class Acidimicrobiia; order Acidimicrobiales; family Ilumatobacteraceae; genus UBA668. Next base: position 840 of record JAUXQB010000168.1, on the reverse strand, counting down.
TCACGGGCGTGATGTGCGGCAGCTACCACGATGTGTGGATGGAACTGCACGAAGACCTCATCCTCACCCAGGGCATCGACCGCGCCGCCGAAGGCAGCTTCTGATGGCCCGCTTCGGTCGCGTGCTGTCGGCGATGATCACCCCCTTCGACGAGCACGGGGCGCTCGATCTCGACGAGGCGAGGCGCCTCGCGCGGCACCTGCAGGCCGAGGGTCACGACGGCCTGGTCATCGCAGGAACCACCGGCGAAGCCCCGGTGCTCACCGACGACGAGAAGCTCAGCCTGTTCGCCGGGGTCATCGAAGCCGTCACCATCCCGGTCATCGCCGGCACCGGCACCAACGACACCGCGCACTCGGTGCACCTCACCAAGGAGGCCACCGCACTCGGTGCTGCAGGAATCCTGGCGCTGTGCCCGTACTACAACCGTCCGTCGCAGGCGGGCATCGCTGCCCACATCCGCGCGATGGCCGAGTGCACGCCGCTGCCGCAGATGATCTACGACATCCCGGTGCGCACCGGTCGCAAGATCTCCACCGCCACCCTGCTCGAGCTCTTCCGCGACGTGCCCAACATCGTCGCGCTGAAGGATGCCGCGGGCAACCCGGCCGAGACCGCCGTGCTCATCGCTCGCGCGCCCGATGGCGTGGAGGTCTACAGCGGCGACGACGCGATGACCCTGCCGTTGCTGGCGGCCGGCATCGTCGGCGTGGTCGGCGTGGCCACGCACTGGACCGCGCCCGATCACCAGGAGATGTTCGACCTGTGGGAGAAGGGCGACACCGACGGCGCCCGACTGGTGAACGCCCGCATGCTGGAGAGCTTTGCGTTCGAGACCGG
>JAUXQB010000162.1 GCA_030685215.1 Actinomycetota bacterium | reverse complement strand
AGCACGCACCAGCGAATCGCCGCCCGCACCTCCTCAGGCATCGCCCGCCCACGACCCCCATACCTCGCACCGACCTTGCCCACAACAACCTCCCCATCAGGAGCCGTTGCATTCACCACCTGAACCCGCCCTCGCTCGCGGGATGACGCAGACGGGAAGTCGGATCCACCAGCTGCCCGCCCCGCACACCGCGTTCGCGTTTGTGTCATGGCTGGAGCGAGGAATGCTCGCTGGCGGGATGACGCGGACGGGCGGTCGCCGGCAACGCCCGGGCCCTAGACTCGGAGGGGATGGCGCGCCCAACGACACCGGGGGAACCCGTGCAGCTCTTGGCGCTGTACCTGCCGCAGTTCCATCCGATCCCGGAGAACGACGAGTTCTGGGGACCGGGCTTCACCGAGTGGACCTCGATGGTCGCCGCCGAGCCTCGGTTCTCCGACCATCGCCAGCCGCGCCTCGCCGGCGAGATGGGCATGTACGACCTCCGCCGGCCGGAGGTGGCGTACCAGCAGGAGGCGCTCGCCACCGAGTACGGCATCGACGCGTTCGTCTACTACCACTACTGGTTCGAAGGCCGGCGGGTGATGGGCGGACCGCTCGACGCGAAGCTCGCCGACGGCGACCGCTCGATGCCCTTTGCACTGTGCTGGGCGAACCACGACTGGAACCGGAACCAGAACGGCCTACCGGCGCAACTGCTCATCGAGCAGCGCTACAGCGAGGCCGACGACCTGGCTCACAGCGAGTTCCTCGCCCGCGCGTTCGCCGATCCTCGCTACCTGCGCGCCGATGGCCGGCCGGTGTTCTTCATGTATCGCACGCAGGAGCACCCCGAGCCGACGCGCTTCGCCGACCTGTTGCGCGCGGCGTGCGCCGCGGCCGGCGTCGCCGACCCGTACCTGGTGCGCTTCGAGACCAACGGCAGCCACGACATCGACCCCGCACTGCACCACTTCGACTCCGGCGCCGACCTGCACCCGCACTGGCTGTGGCACACCCCCGCCGACCAGCGACCGGAGCGCCTGCCGCTCGGCATGCCCGACGACTTCTGGCTGCAGTACGACGCGGTCGCCGCTGCCTCCAGCGCGCGCAGCACGCCCAGCTGGCGGCGCTTCCCGTGTGTGGCACCCGACTGGGACACCACCGCGCGCAAGCCCACCGGTGGTGCGAACGCGATGCACCGATCATCGGTGATCGGGTACGAGACCTGGTTGGCACGAGAGGTCGCACAGCAACGCGCGTGCGAGCACGCACCCCGGCTCGTCGTGCTCAACGCGTGGAACGAGTGGTCGGAGTGCGGCTACCTCGAACCCGACGCGGAGCAGGGCCGCGCACTGTTGGAAGCGACCGCACGCGCGAAGGGCATCGCCGCTCCGCTCGCCGACGAGCACCCGAGCATGGAGGAGGACCTGAAGATGTACGACCTCGTCATCGACCCGCAGTCCGAGGCGAGCGCCTACAAGTGGGTGCTCGAACTGGTGCCACCGAACGGCACCGTGCTGGAAATCGGGTGCGGCGCCGGCCACCTCACCGAACATCTGCAGGCCCGCGGCAACCGCGTCACCGCGATCGACATCAACCCGTTCGCCGCAGCACGCGCGGCTCGCTTCGCCGAAGAGGCGTTCGATCTCGACCTCGATCGACACGTGCTCGGCGAGCGCCTCAGCGGCCGGCAGTTCGACTGCATCCTGCTGGCCGACGTGCTCGAGCACGTGCGCTCGTCGACCCGCGTGCTCACCGACGCGCTGTCGCTGCTCGCTCCCGGCGGCACAGTCGTGATCTCGGTGCCCAACATCGCGCACATCGATGCGCGGCTGATGCTGCTGCAGGGTCAGTGGGCCTACAAGCCCACCGGCATCCTCGACGACTCGCACCTGCGCTTCTTCACCCGCGACTCGGTGTGTTCGCTGCTGCGCGACTGCGGCCTCACCCCGCACGGGTGGCGGCGCACGCAGCGACCGCCGTTCGGCACCAACCTCGGCATCGACCAGGCCGCTGTACCGTCGGCGCGGGTCGACCAGCTCCTCGCCGACCCCGATGCCACCACTTACCAGTTCATCGTCAGCGCCCGCCGCGAAGGCGGCGCCGACCAGCTCACCCGACCGGCCGCCACGACCTTCCCCGTCGCTCTGCCCGGGGTCGACGAGACCGAGGCGCTGCAGCGCGCACTGGCGCAGCGCGACGCCGAGCTCGACGCGTACCGGCAGTTGAAGATCCTGCGCATCGCGCGCGTGCCGCGTGCAGCGTACGGCAGGCTGCGCCGATTGGTGCGGCGCGACCGGCCCTGACGGCCTGCTCAGTCGCCGGCGGGCAGCTCGCCCTCGGCGGCACGAGGACCGACCGCGCCGATGACCTCGAAGTAGGCCAGGTGCGCCTCGACCACGTGCACCACGTCGGTGTCGTCGAGGATCTCGACCCCGTTGCGATCCGACTCACCGAGCAGGTACGCGGTGAGCGATTCCTCGGAGATGACGACCGGCTCGTGGATGTCCTGCCGGCGGTCGATCACGTTCGACGGCTGCAGACCCTTGTGGTGCAGCCACCGCATGTGGAACGTGAGGAGCTGCTCGAGCTCGTCGGGCGTGAGGCGAGCCTGCGTGCTCTCGGGCAGGTACTCGGCCACGAACTCGACGGCTTCCTCCGGAATGTAGACCGACCTCGGCGCGACGGCATCGAGGCGGTGCGCCTCACGGCCGACCACGACGGCCGCGATGGCGAACGTGGCCAGCGCCGCGATGACGACGTACACGAACGTGACGGTGGCCATCGGGGTCAGACCTCCGCGACGCGCGCGGCCTTGAAACGGCGCGACGCCCGGTAGCGAACGGCACGCACGAACGCCTTCGTCTGGCCGCGCAGACCCAACGTGGGCGACACGTACCCCGGCGGCAACGCGACGAAGAAGCGACGGTTGCTCATCACCCACGGCGTGCTTTCCAGCACGACGCCGTAGCCGACGTTGCGCAGCATCGCGCCCAGCGACTCGGGCGTGGGCCAGAACGCCAGCTCGTTGCCCCACGACGAGCGGGTGTCGGTGCCTTCCTTGAACCACCTGCCCTGCAACCCGTCGACCTCGACCATCTCGCTGAGCAGGTCGTCCATGCGCGACTCGCCCACCGCGAGGTGGGTGTCGATGATCATCGGGGTGCCGGCGCACCGCGCGAGTAGCGCCCTCTGGTCGTCGAGCGTGAGGTGGTAGAAGAGCCCGAGGCAGAGGATGAGGTCGAAACCCTCGAGCGACACCTCGCGCACGTCGATGTGGCGGAACTCGACCGATGTCGTGTCGGGGAAGCGCTCGGTGCGGGCGTCGATGCCCACGACGTCCCAGCCCATGCGCGCCGCGCGGATGGCCAGCTTGCCGTGCCCAGTGCCGAGGTCGATCACCTTCCCCGGGGGGAACAGCGAGAGCAGTCGCTCGAAGGCGTCGATGCGCAGTTGGTCGGTTGCGGGCTGCGGGAGGGAGATGGGCGGCGGCGTCGACACCGACGGCCACACGGGTTCAGGACTCATACTCCGACGACGCTATCTGGGCGCTCTCGTCGAGGCGCCGACGCCACGAGACGGCGACTGCACCGACGATGGCCAACTGCGCGATCACGATCGCGGCCTCGACGAAGCGGAACTGCATGTGCGGCGCGATGGGGAACAGCGCGGTGAGGTGCACCGCGACGACGAGCGCGAACACCGCGTAGGTGCGCCGGCGGAAGCGCAGCCACTGCCATGCCGCGGTGGCGGTGACGAGCGCCCACCACACCCACGCTCGATGCACCCAGCCACCGAAGCGCCAGTCGCCCTCGTGTGCGAACCACGACAGGTAGGTCGACGCCTTGGCGGCCGCCTCCGGGAAGTGCGGCCGCGGCGACCGCGAGGTGCCGATGTCGGCCGGGAAGTAGGCGATGGCGGGCGGGCCGCTCCACCCGATCTGTCGGGTGAACAGCTGCCAGCGACCCTTCAGGTACACCACCGGGTACTCGCGCACCGAGTCGCGCCACGCCTCTGCGATCTCGGCATGCACCGCGTCGGTCTGACGCAGGCTGGCGCGGCGGTTGCCGAACCACAGCGTGTCGAGCGCGTAGATGGTGCTGGTGCGGAACTCGTCGAGCGTGAACGGCGGGTCGACCACGCTCTCGGGCATCAGCATCCGGCCGACACGGCCGCTCATCTCGTCGAGGTCGCCGACGAAGACTGCCGTCTCCGGATGCTCCTGATCGACACCGATCGCGGTCTCCCACACGGCCAGCGACAGCAGCACCGCCGCCGGTGCCAGCAGCCCGGTGGCGGCCGTTGCCAGCAGGCGCCGGCGACCGGCCCACGGACCCCATCGCCACGCGCCCCACGCCACCACCACCGCCACCGCAGGCGCCGCGTTCTGGCGGCTGGCGATGGCGAGCACCACGGCGACGACGAGCAGCACCATCGTGCGTCGCCGCGGCGGCGACAGCACGCACCCGATGGCGACGAGCAGCGAGCACAGGAACCAGGTGTCGCGCATGACCGAGATGGCCGACGCGTAGAACACCGGGCTGATGCACAGCGCGAACGTGAGCGGCGGCGCCCACGCGCCCGGCACACCCAGGCGGCGCAACACGACGCCGACGCTGAGCGCGATGACGACGACCTGACCGAGCATCACCCACCCGGCGCCCATGCCGAGCGAATAGAACGGTTGCCAGATCCAGGTGATGAACGGCGACCACACGTCGTCGTAACGACGTGCCTGCATCTGCTCCACCATCACGCCGGTGTCGGTGTTCCAGCGGCCCGGATAGTTGGGCAGTCCCACCAGCAGCAACAGCGCGCCGACCACCACGAACCAGCGCCAGTGCGCTCGAACGCCGTGCACGAGCCCGGCGCGCAGGGACGCGATCCGGTCGGCAAGCACGCCCGGCAAGCTAGCGCCCGGTCTGTCAACGTTCGCGCCGCCCGGCGACGCAGCGCAGATCGGCGGCAGACTCGACGAGATCGTCGACACAGATCATTGTGGCCGCAAGTTCACCCGCGATCGTCCCGGGTTCCGGGACGATTCAGCCCGAGAAGCGCTGCACCCCACCGGAAGCCGGGACGCGGAAGAGCCGGCCCGAAGGCCGGCTCTTCGACGCTCGTGAGAGTTGCTCAGATACCGATGCGCTGTGCGAGCAGCTCGCGGTGGTAGGTGGGATCGCCGAACAGCAGCTCGCTGCTCTTGGCCCGCTTGAAGTACAGGTGGGCCGGGTGCTCCCAGGTGAAGCCGATGCCACCGTGGATCTGGATGTTCTCGGCCGTGGCGTGGAAGTACGCCTCGCTGCAGTAGGCCTTGGCGAGCGACGCCACCGAGGGCAGCTCGTCGTTCTGCTCGGCGGCGCACCACAGGCCGTAGTAGGCGGCGCTCTTGGCCGACTCGACCTCGAGCAGCATGTCGGCGCACTTGTGCTTGATGGCCTGGAACGAACCGATCGGGCGACCGAACTGCACGCGCACCTTGGCGTACTCGACTGCCATCTCGAGCACCTTCTGAGCGCCACCGACCTGCTCGGCGGCGAGGCCGACGGCGGCGAGGTCGAGCACGCTGCTGAGCACGGCCCAGCCTTCGCCCTCGGTGCCGAGCAGCGTGGCCGGCGTGTTCGCGAACTCGAGCTTGGCCTGCTTGCGGGTCTGGTCCATGGTGCTCAGTGCGGTGCGGGTGAGGCCGGCGGCATCGGCGGCGACGGTGAACAGGCTGACGCCCTTCGCCGTGCGAGCGGCCACGATGATGAGGTTGGCGGTGTGGCCGTCGATGACGAACATCTTGGTGCCGGTGAGCGTGTAGCCGTCGCCGGAGGCGGTGGCCTCCATGGTGATGCCGCTCTCGTCCCACTTGCCGCTGGGCTCGGTGAACGCGAGGGTGGCGATGGTCTCGCCGCTGGCGATGCCGGGCAGGTGCGCTGCCTTGGCGGCGTCGTCGCCGCTGTGCAGCAGCGTGTTGGCGGCGAGCACGACGGTGCTGAAGAACGGCGCGCAGAGCAGCGCACGGCCCTGCTCCTCGAGCACGATGCCGAGCTCGACGAACGTGTAGCCGGAGCCACCGAACTCCTCGGGGATGGCCAGGCCCTGCAGGCCGAGCTGCTCGCCCATCTGGCTCCAGACGGCAGTGTCGAAACCGGAGTCGGTCTCCATCTGCTCACGCACGGCGGACTCGGCGCTCTTCGACTCCAGGAACGCCCGGACGGTCTTGCGCAGTTCTTCTTGTTCTTCGGTGAAGGCAAAGTTCATGCGGCGAGTCTGCGCGGCCGAGCCACTACCGCGCCAGTCGAGGTGTGTACACTGGTGTACACATGATCGGGATCCGAGACCTGCGCGCCGACCTCAGCGCCGCCGTCCGCCGCGCGGCCACCGGCCAGCGCGTGCTCATCTCCGTCGACGGGCGCGCGGTCGCACAGCTCGGGCCGATCGAGGCCGAGCAAGGACAGACCGTGTTGGCCGACCTGCTCGCCGCCGGCGCGGTGGTGGCCCCACGCCGCACCGACGCTGTTCGCCTCGCTCCCCCGGTGCAGATCTGGAGCGGCGTGCGCCTGGACCGCGCCCTCAAGGAGTTGCGCGGATGACGGTGTTCTTCGACACCAGCGCGGTGGTTGCGTTGCACGTGGAGTCGAGCGTGCGGCGGCACGCGGTCGACGCGCTCGCCGACACCACGTGCGTGTGTGCGCTCGCGCTCACCGAGGCGCTCGCGCTCATCGCCAAGCTCACCGACGAGCCGGTGCTGCAGGCCGACCTGGAAGACGCGTTGCGACTGCAGTGGGACCGCTACGCGGTGGTGCCCGTCGACCAGCGCTGCCTCGATCGCGCCGCGCAGTTGATGCGCGAGCAGCCACTCCGACTTGCCGACGCACTGCACCTGGCCGCGGCCGACCGCCTGCCGCGTCCCGTCACGTTCGTGACGTTCGACCCCGCGCAGATCCCCGTGGCGCTGTCGTTGGGCTTCGACGTGGTGAGCAACTGACCGTCAGCGCGCGGCGGCGAGATCCATCGTCCAGTAGATCGAGCCGTTGCTCCCCCGGACCGCACCCATGCCGATGTGCGTGTACGACGCGCTCAGGATGTTCGCACGGTGGCCGGAGCTGTTCATCCATGCCGTGACCACCGCCGCGCAGTCACGCTGCCCGCGCGCCACGTTCTCGCCCCAGGCGGACCAGGTGAAGCCCGCGCTCGTGATGCGGTCGCCCGCATCGGAGCCGTTGGCTCCATCGTGCGTCATCAGCAGCCGCGCCGCCTGCTCGGCAGAGTGCGCGGTGGCGGCTCGTGCCATCCGCAGATCGATGGCCAAAGGAGCTCGCCCGATCTTGGCGCGCTCTGCGTTGGCCAGGTCGACGCACGGCGACCACAGGCGCAGTCCAGCGTCGGGTCCGGCCTGCGCAGGAAGGTGGATGGTGCCGGCCGGGACCAACGCGGCGCGGTCCGGAGTGGACGGGCCGGCGGCGAGGACCACCAGCCCGACCGCGAGCGACGCGGCGACCCCGAGCGCGGCCAGCAGGAGACGAACCGCACGCATCATGGCTGCCGACTCGCGGAGGTCAGGCGCGCACGAGCAGGCCCATCGTGGCGAAGTGACACGCACCCGCCGCGACGGTGAACCCGTGCCAGATCTCGTGGTAGCCGAACGTGCGCGGCCAGGGGTTCGGGCGCTCGCGCACCAGCACCGGAATGCCCACCGTGTAGAGCACCCCACCTGCCACCAGCAACGAGAGCTCGACCGCGGTCATCCGATCGAGCAGCGCCGGAGCGGCAATCACGAGGATCCAGCCCATGATGGGGTACAGCGCGTACTCGACCACCTTGAAGCGCTCGAACGCGAACTGCTTCATCACCACACCCACCAGCGCGAACGTCCAGACCACGCACAGCAGCGGTATGCCCCAGGCGGTCGGCAGTCCGAGCAGGCAGACCGGTGTGTAGCTGCCCGCGATGAGCACGAAGATCATCGAGTGGTCGAGCCGCTGCATGATGGTCTGCGTGCGCTCGGTGCGAGCCAGACGGTGATACCCGGCCGACGTGCCGAAGCCCAACAGCAGGCTGGCCGCGTAGATCGACGCCGCCACCCTCGCCGACCCGTGGCCCGCCGCCAGGATGAGCAACACGCCGGCGGGGACGGAGACTGCGAACGCGCCCACGTGCATCCAGCCACGCCACGTGGGGCGCTCGTGCGCCGGCGTGATGGAGGACGAGATCATGATGCACCTTAAGCCCGCTCGCTCTCAATGTCTCGTCGGTCAGCGAGGTGCTGCCAGGTCCATCGTCCAGTAGATGGTGCCGTTGGTGGCCTTCACCGCACCCACGCCGATGTGCTTCATCGAGGCGTTGAGGATGTTCTTGCGGTGGCCGGAGCTGTTCATCCAAGCGTTGACGACCGTGGTGCAGTTGGCCTGGCCGGCGGCCACGTTCTCGGCCCACGTGCTCCACGAGTAGCCGAGCGTGTTGAGGCGCTGGCCGGCGCTGGTGCCGCCGGCGCCGGTGTGGGTCATCTTGTTGCGCTGCGCCTGGTCGGTGCTGTGCGCTTCGGCCGCGATCTTGATGCGGTTGTCGACAGTGACCGGCGCGAGGCCGGCGGCAGCCCGGTGGCTGTTGACGAGTGCGGTGCATTCGGTCGACACGCTGATCGGAGCGCTGACCGCCGGAGGTGGCGGCGCGCAGGCGCGGAAGACGCCGGTGGCGCCGAACAGTCCGAGGACGAGCGTGATGCCGTAGGCACCGAACGAGCGGGGAGCATGCATGGTGTTCTTCTCCAGTTGTGCCCGCTGGATGAGTGGTGCATGTGACACGACGTCGCCGGCAGCACTGGCGCTGTGCCGTGAAGGTTCCGTCGACGTCGACATGAAACTGTAACACTTGGATGCGGAGATCCGGCAACCGCCGTCAGCGGACGATCGGCGGCACCGAGTACCCACCGCATACATCGGTCAGCAGTTCCGCCACCTTGATCGCGGTGTGATCGTGCAGGAAAGGGGCCACCACCTGCACGCCCACGGGCAGCCCTGCCTCGGTGCACCCGACCGGCGCGGCGGTGCTGGGCAGGTACGCACTGCCGATGAGGGCGGGCCAGCCCTCCATCTCGATGTACGACTGCTCGCGGCCGTTGACCACCACGATCCGTGAGCGCCAGTCGCCGTCCTGGAGGTGCTGGAACGCCGGCGTCAACGTCACCGGGCACAGCAGCACGTCGACCTCTTGGAAGAACTCGGCCCACACCTGGCGCACCCGCTGGCGTTCGCGGTGCATGAACAGCCACTCTCGGTGCGTGGCGCCGCGAGACGTCTCGTCGCTCACCGACACGGCCTCGCCGATGAGCCGAGCGCCCGCACGCCACGCCGACCGCACGTCGAGCGGCGGGCGCGCGGCGCGATCCACGTGCGCTCCGGCCGCTTCGGCGAGGTCGGCGGCCCGGTGCAGCACGTTCGCCATCGCGGCGTCGATCTCCAGCTCGGGTTCGTCGAACCAGGCGGCGATTCGCAGCCCGGCGAGCGACTCGACGGCCGAGGCGGGCAGCTGGAGCCGCCACGCAACTGCACGCTCGGCGAGCGGCTGCGCGAGCACGTCGAGCAACAGCGCGAGGTCCGCAGCGCTGCGCGCGATGGGTCCGAACGTGTTGACATCGCTCTCGGTGTCGCCCCCGCGTGGCTCGTCGAGGTAGCCGAGCGTGGGGATGACGCCGAACGATGGCTTGTGCCCGAACACGCCACAGAACGCCGAGGGCACCCGCACGGAACCACCGATGTCGGTGCCCAGCTCGAAGCTGGTCATGCCGCACGCGACCGCCGCGGCCGCACCGCCCGACGACCCGCCGGGCGTGCGGTCGAGCGCCCACGGGTTGTTGGTGGTGCCGAACATCTCGTTGAAACTCTGCCAGTCGCCCGACCACTCGGGCAGGTTCGTCTTGCCGAACACGATGGCGCCGGCCTGCTTGAGTGCGGCGACGGCCTGCGCGTCGCGCTCGGGGACGTGGTGCTCCAGCGCCCTCGCTCCCCCGGTGGAACGGATGCCGGCGGTGGCGATGGCATCCTTCACCGTGATCGGCAGTCCGTGCAGCGGACCCCACGACTGCCCGTGCGCGGTGGCCTCGTCGGCCGCACGACAGCGGAGTCGGGCGGTGCCTTCGTCGAGCGTGCACACCGCGTTGACCGCAGGGTCGACCGCAGCGATGCGGGCCAGCATCAGGTCGAGCAGCTCCTCGCTGCCCAGCCGCCCTTCGCGGATGGCAGCCGCCTGCTCGGACGCACTCCACAGCGTCGGGGCGTCGGTCACCGCGAGACGTCCAGAACTCGGTCGCCCAGTGCGGCGACGTCGACCTCGATGCCGAGCCCGGCACCCGAGGGTGCGCGCAGCAGACCGTCGTCGGTGGGCGGCAGGCCGGTGCCGTTCGACACGCTGACCCAGTGATGGAAGTCGACCGTGTGCGCCCGATTCGCTGCCGGCGAGGTGAGCGACAGGTGTGCCATGGCCGCTGTGTCGATGTCGGCGCCACCGGTGTCCTCCACCGTCACCGACATGCCGTAGGCGACCGCAACGTCGCGGATGAGCCGCGCCGGCGTGATGCCGCCCACGCGTGCAATCTTGATGGTGATGCCGTCGAACCCGGCCTGCGCGGCGAGCACCGCGTCGGTGACGTGCTCGATGCACTCGTCGAGCACGAACGGGCGCTGTGCCTGCGCGCGCAGCGAGCGACACTCGTCGAACGTGGCACACGGTTGTTCGAGGGTGTACGCGAGGTCGGTGGTGGCCGCGAGGAAGGTGCGCGCGTCGCCGGTGCTCCATCCGCCGTTGGCATCGCAGTAGATGGTGGCGTCGGGCACTGCCCGCATCACCGCGCGGAGGCCGGCCTCGTCGGCGGCGGGGTTGCCACCGACCTTCACCTGCAGCCGCCGGTAGCCGCGACCGCAGTACTCGGCGGCGCGTGCGGCCATGGCGTCGGGTGAGCCGCGCCCGATGGGGCGGTAGAGCACGGTGCCCTCACCGTCGGCGCCACCGAGCAGGTGGTGCAACGGCAGCCCGGCGGCGCGGCCGAGCACGTCCCATGCCGCCATGTCGAACGCCGACTTCGCGTACGGATGGCCCTTCAACGCCGCCGCGAGCACGCGGTGAGCAGCGGCCGGCGCGGCACCCAGCAGCGCCTCGGCCAGCAGCGCCGCAGCAGCGAACGCGCCGCCCGCGAACGCCGGGTCGTAGGTGGTGCCGAGCGGCGACATCTCACCCCATCCGACGACGCCACCGTCGGTGTGGAGAGCGACGACGAGGCTGTCGAACCCCTGCTCGACCCTGCCGCCCGACATCACGTACGGGCCATCGGCGAACGGCTGCAGCTGACGATGACAGGTGACGCGCTCGATCCGCACCGCGCCACCGTAGCCACTCGTGACGGCCAGTAGCGTGGGCGCATGACGACGCTGCACTGGGCCGACAGCCGGTTGGAGATCCACCGTGTGGTGGTCGGCCCGTACGACAACAACGTGTTCGTGCTGCGCTGCCGCGAGACGGGCGATGCCGTGCTCATCGACGCTGCGAACGAGCACGAGCAGCTGCTGCAGCTGTGCCAGCGGCTCGGTGTGCGGCGGGTGCTCGAGACCCACGGCCACTGGGACCACATCCAGGCCGTGCCCGCGATCCGCGAGGCCGGCTACGAGGTGGCCGTCACCGCGGCCGACGCCCCGATGCTGAAGGACGTCGGCTACGACGTGTTCATCGACGACGCCGAGGTCATCGAAGTCGGCAACCTGCGGCTCACCGCCATCCACAATCCCGGCCACACACCCGGTTCGGTGAGCTTCCTGGTGCAGGGCGCGCCGCTGCTGTTCACCGGCGACACGCTGTTCCCCGGCGGCCCCGGCAACACCAAGTTCGACGGCGGCAACTTCGCCACCATCATCGACTCCATCGACAACAAGCTGTTCACGCTGCCGCCCACCACCGTCGTCATGCCCGGCCACGGTGTCAGCACCACCATCGGCAACGAGCGGCCGCACCTCGCCGAGTGGGTCGCCCGTGGCTGGTGAGCCGCTGCGCTACGACCGACGCCCGGCCGACCACTCCCCCGTCCACACGCCCGACCTGCCCGCCACGCCCACGCGCGACCGCAACATCGTCGCCTCCGCATGGGTCGAGGCGCCGGCCGCGCTGCTCACGCTGGGCAGCGACCTGCCCGGCGCACCGGAGGCCGAGTACAAGCGCCGCATCGGCCGCTGGCTGCTCTGGCGGGCCGGACCCGCGGTGGGCGACGCGCGCTACCTGGCGGTGGCGGTCGACGACCTGACCGTGCAGCACGCGTACCGCCTGCGCCCGGAGGCCGCCGGCACCGACGGCGAACCCGTCAACGGCGAGGGTTCCGGGCCCAGCGGCGCGGTGCACCACCGCTTCCGAGCCTGGAAGGAAGACCTCCTCGGCCGCTGACCCGTCCGAGGTTTTCCTCCAACCCGAGGCTCACGTCCCGGGTTTCAACGCGGAAACCCTCGGAAGGCACCGAGTTGGAGGAAAGCCTCGGAGCGGGAGTGGGGTCGTAGGATTGGGGGCATGTCGGGGATGGTTCCTTCCACGCTCCCGGAGCTGCACGAGACGCCGCAGATCCGCGCCGACGGCCGCCCCACGCCGGCGTTCCGCGAGCAGCTGCGGCGCATCCCGTCGTGGCGCAACCTCGGGTCCGTCATCGGCCTCTACGTGCAGACCGGCCTCCTCGTGTGGGCCACGGTCGCGCTCGCGCCGTGGGTGTGGCCGATCACGTTCCTGCTGATGGGCCGTGCGTTCGCACAGTTCGCGTCGCTCATGCACGAGGCCGCACACCGACTGCTGTTCCGCAACAAGCGCGCGAACGATCTCGTCGGGCGCTGGTTGCTCGGGTTCCCGTCGTTCACGTCCACCGACGCCTACCGGCGCGTGCACATGGCGCACCACCGCGACGAGTTCGGTCCCGACGAGCCCGACATCCCGCTCTACATCGGCTACCCCATCGCCGCCGACAGCTTCCGACGCAAGCTGGTGCGCGACGCCACCGGCCAGACCGGCGTGAAGCTCATGCGCCAGTTGCTGCGCCAGGCGCGCAGCACCGATCAGCGCTCACGGCGCACGTTCTGGAAGATCGCACTCGTGCAGGCGGTGCTGCTCGGCGCGGCCATCGCCAGTGGGCACTGGTGGCTGTACCTGTTGTTCTGGCTGGCGCCGTACCTCACGGTGTGGCGAGTGATCAACCGGTTGCGATCCGTCGCCGAGCACGGCGGCATGCAGCGTTCCCCCGATCGTCGCGAGAGCACGCACTCGGTGCGCCAGCACCTGCCCGCCCGGTTCCTGCTGGTGCCGTACCGCATCGGTTGGCACCTGGCGCACCACGTCGACTCGGGTGTGCCGTTCCGCAACCTGCCGGCGCTCCACGATGCACTCCGCGAGGCCGGCTACGTCGACGACAGCTTCGAGTACCCCTCGTACCCGGCCATCTGGCGGGCGCTGAGGGTGCCCGCCGCGATCGCTTAGTCTTCGAGATGTGACGGTCTTTCGGGGCCTAACGATCTGCTGAGGAGCAGCTGCATGGCGCCATCGATGCACGCGTGGGACGACGAGACGAACCTCTTCGCGCACTCGGTGATCGGCTACGCGATCGAGCGTCTGCGGCTGTCGAAGGACACGCAGTGGGGTGCACACCCGGCCGCGGAACTGCGAGCAGCGATCGACCACGCGCTCACGCCGGAAGGTGTCGGCGGGCTCGAGGCCCTGCGGTTGTTCCGCGACGTGCTGCTGCCCGCGTGCCGCCCGATGGACGACCCGATGAACCTCGCGTACGTGCCGACGGCACCGTCGGTGGCATCGACGATGTTCGACCTCGTGGTCAGCGCGTCGTCCATCTTCGGCGGCAACTGGGAGGCGGGAGCGGGGGCCATCGCTGCCGAGAACCAGGCGCTGCGATGGCTCTCCGACCTGGCAGGTTTCCCGCCCGAGGCCGGTGGCGTGTTCGTGTCGGGCGGCTCGGCGGCGAACCTCAGCGCGCTCGTGACGGCTCGCGAGGTGTTCACCGAGCGGCGCGGTTCGAGGCCCGCTCGGTACACCGTGGCGGCCACCGAGGAGGTGCACGCGTCGGTACGTGCGGCCGCGAAGGTCATGGACGTCGACGTGCTCGCCGTGCCCACCGACGAGTTCGGCCGGATGACCGGCGACGCGCTGCAGGAGGCGCTCGACGGCCGCGACAGCGACGCGCTGACCGGGCTGTTCGCGGTGGTCGCCACCGGCGGCACCACCAATGCCGGCGTGGTCGACGAGCTCGACACCATCGCCGATGTGTGCGCCGCTCGCGGGTTGTGGATGCACGTCGACGGCGCCTACGGGTTGGCCGCGCTGTGCAGCACGCTCGCCCGCCACCGCTTCCACGGCATCGAGCGCGCCGACAGCTTCGGGGTCGACCCGCACAAGTGGCTGTTCGCTCCCTACGACAGCGCAGCGCTCGTCTACCGCGACCCCACACCGGCTGCGGCCACGCACGCGCAGCACGGCGCGTACCTCGATGCGGTGAACCGCGGCGACTGGAACCCCAGCGACTACGCGTACCACCTCTCCCGCCGAGCCCGCGGGCTGCCGCTCTGGTTCGGGCTCGCCACCTACGGCACCCAGGCGTACACCGACGCGGTCGACAGCGCCATCCGCACCGCGCACGAGTTCGCCGCCGAGGTGGCCGCGCGGCCCGGCTTCCGGTTGCTGCTGCCGCCGGAGCTGTCGGTGGTGCTGTTCACCCGCGACGGCTGGACGCTCGAGCAGTACTCGGCGTGGAGCAAGCAGCGTGCGTCCGAGGGCCGCTACCTGGTGGTGCCCACCTCGTGGCGCGGCGAGCCGTGCCTGCGCATCTGCATCGTGCACCCGCGCACCGACCTCGCGGCGATCACCGAGATCCTCGACGACCTGGCCACGTGGGCAGCAACGTGACCGAACATCCAGGCCGGAGGGGTTTCCACTACGGCGATAGGGGAAATAGACTGCAGCCGTGACTGAGCTCTTCCGGATCGACAACCTGCACGCCCGTCCCGTCACCGACGAAGGCGATTCGGTCGACATCCTGCGCGGGTTGTCGCTCACCGTCGCCGAGGGCGAAGTGCACGCCATCATGGGCCCCAACGGCTCGGGCAAGAGCACGCTGGCCAGCACCTTGATGGCGTCGCCCGAGTACGAGGTCACCGACGGTCGCATCTTCTTCCAGGGCGACGACGTCACCGACTGGCCCACCGACGTGCGCGCCAAGGCCGGCATGTTCCTGGCGTTCCAGTACCCGCAGGAGATCCCGGGCGTCTCGGTCATCCAGTTCCTGCGCCAGGCGCTCTCCGCGCGCAAGGGTCTCGACCTCAGCGTGCTGGAACTGCGGCTCGCCACCATGGACTGGATGAAGCGCCTCGGCATGGACAGCACGTTCGTCGACCGCTACCTCAACGAAGGCTTCAGCGGCGGCGAGAAGAAGCGCAACGAAGTGATGCAGATGGCCATCCTCGAACCGGAGATCGCCATCCTCGACGAGACCGACAGCGGCCTCGACATCGACGCGCTGCGCATCGTCGCCAAGGGGATTCGCGAGATCCGCACCGACCGCCCCAAGATGGGTGTCGTGCTCATCACCCACTACCAGCGGCTGCTCGACGAGGTGGCCCCCGACCACGTGCACATCATGGTCGACGGGCGCATCGTGGCCAGCGGTGGCATGGAGCTCGCGGCACAGCTGGAGAGAGACGGTTACGAGGCGTTCCGGTGACCGCACCGCACTCACTCGACGTGGCTGCCATCAAGCAGCAGTTCCCGCTGCTGCAGCGCGAGCTCGACGGTGCACCGCTCGTGTACCTCGACTCGGCGAACACGTCGCAGAAGCCGCAGGTGGTCATCGACGCGATGTCGCAGTTCATGGAGCACTCGTACGCGCCCATCAACCGCAGCGCGTACCGGCTTGCGGCCGAGGCCACCGACGCGTTCGAGGGCGCCCGCACCAAGGTGCAGCGGTTCATCAACGCGAAGCGTGCGCACGAGATCGTGTTCACCAAGAACGCCACCGAGTCGCTCAACCTCGTCGCGTACTCGTGGGGCCGTGCCAACCTGCAGCGTGGTGATGTGGTGGTGCTCACGCACATGGAGCACCACGCCAACATCGTTCCGTGGCACATGCTGGTGGAAGAGCGCGGCATCGAGCTGCGCTGGGTGCCCCTCACCGCCGACGGCCAACTCGACCTGCGCACACTGCCGCAGTTGCTCGACGGTGCGAAGGTGTTCAGCTTCACCGCGATGAGCAACGTGCTCGGCACCATCACGCCGGTTCGGCAGCTGTGCGACGCGGCCCACGCCGCCGGCGCGCTGGCCATCGTCGACGGCTGCCAGTACGTGCCGCACAACGTCACCGACGTGCAGGCCTGGGACGCCGACTTCATGGCGTTCAGCAGCCACAAGATGTGCGGCCCGTCCGGCGTCGGCGTGCTGTGGGGTCGCGAGGCGCTGCTCGACGCGATGCCACCGTTCCTCGGTGGCGGCAACATGATCGCCGACGTGCGCCTCGACGGGTTCACCACCGCCGAGCTTCCCGCGAAGTTCGAGGCCGGCACGCCACCCATCGTCGAGGTGGTGGGCATGGGCGCCGCCGTCGACTTCCTCACCGACCTGGGCATGGCCAACATCCGCCAGCACGAGCTCGAGATCGCCGGCTACGCGATGCGGTCGCTCACCGAGCGCTTCGGCCCCGACATCCAGCTGCACGGACCCTGCAACGTGGAGGTGCGCGGCGCAACGTTCAGCTTCGGGTTCCGCGGCATCCACCCGCACGACCTCAGCCAGGTGCTCGACCAGACCAACGTGTGCGTGCGCGCCGGTCACCACTGCGCGAAGCCGCTCATGCGCCTGCTCGGCGTGAACGCCACCGCGCGAGCGAGCTTCTACCTGTACAACGACACCACCGATGTCGACGTGTTGGCCGACGCGCTCGACAGCGCCAGCGATATCTTCGCGTTCTAGGAGGCACCCATGCCCGGTTTGGAAGACCTGTACCGCGAGATCATCCTCGATCATCATCGCAACCCCCGCAACCGTGGCGAGCTGCCCCCGCCGGCGCCGCACGCGGTGGGCCACAACCCGCTGTGCGGCGACGAGATCGACGTGTACCTGCAGGTGGAGAACGACATGGTGGTCGACGTGAAGGTTGGCGGCCAGGGCTGCAGCATCTCGCAGAGCTCGGCCAGCATGATGAGCCAGGCGGTCAAGGGCAAGCCCATCGCCGAAGTGCGCGCGCTGGTGCGTCGGTTCAAGGGGATGATGAGCATCCCCGACGAGGACGGCAACCCCATCGAGCCCGATCCGAACGTGAAGCTGGGCGACCTGGAAGCGCTGCAGGGGGTCGTCAAGTTCCCCGTGCGCATCAAGTGCGCCACGCTGTCGTGGAACACGCTGCTCGACGCGCTCGAACAATCGAACGCATGAGCACGCCCGCCGCGCCCACGCGCATCATCATCGACACCGACCCGGGCATCGACGACGCGATGGCCATCATCTACGCGCTGGCCTCGCCCGAGCTCGAGGTCGTCGGGCTCACCACCGTGTTCGGCAACGCGCACGTCGACACGTGCACCGACAACGCCATCCGCATCCTCGACATCGCCGGCCGCCACGACATCCCGGTGGCGCAGGGTGCGGGTCGCCCGATGGCGCAGCCGTACCGCGGTCCGGCCGACTACGTGCACGGCGTCAACGGCCTCGCCGATGCCCCGCTACCGGCGCCGTCGCGCGCGCCGCACCCGCTCGACGCGGCGCACTTCATCATCGACCAGGTGCTGGCCGCACCCGGCGAGATCACCCTCGTGCCGGTCGGCCCGCTCACCAACATCGCGCTGGCGATGCTACTGCGCCCCGACCTCCCCGAGCACCTCGCCGGCATGGTCATCATGGGCGGCAACGCGTTCGTACCCGGCAACGCGTCGCCCGCGGCCGAGGCCAACATCATCAACGACCCGGAGGCTGCCGACATCGTGTTCGGCGCCGACTGCCCCATCGTGATGTGCGGGCTCGACGTCACCGAGCGCACGGTCATGACCAGCGCTCAGATCGCGTCGATCAACGACATCGACAACGACCGGGCTCGGCTGGCAGCAGCCATCCTGCCCTTCTACCGCGACTTCCACGTGTCACGTGGCGGCCCCGACGGCATCCACGTGCACGACAGCACGTGCATCTCGTACCTCATCGCCCCGCACCTCTACGGGGTGCAGCATCACCCGGTACGGGTCGATTGCGGGCAGGGTGTCGGCCGCGGCAAGACGTGGCCGTCGCTGCGTCACTCGCTGGCCACCGGCCCGTGGGGCAACCGCCGCAACGTCGCCATCCTCACCGAGGTCGACGGTCCCGCCGCGGTGGCGCTCGAGCTCGAGCGCCTGGCCCGGTAAGGGTCGCCGGCGGGGGCGGCGCCTACGCTCCAGCGGATATGCACGAGTTCTTCGACGACATCGTCCCCCATCCCGAAGGCGTCGACCCGGAGGCAGATCTCATCCACGAGCGCGCCTACGTGGTGCGTGCGTATCGCAAGGACGCGAGCACGCTGTGGCTGCGCGGTGCGGTGCGCGACCAGAAGCCGCCGGGCCTCTACGTGCCCACCGACCCGGACCCGCTGACGGTGCACCACATGATCGTCGACCTCCACATCGCCATCCCGTCGCTGGAGATCGTGTGGGCCAACGCCGCGCTCGAGACGCACCCGCACGGCAACTGCCCGAAGATCGAGGATCACTACCAGAACCTGGTCGGCCTCTCCATCGCCCGCGGGTTCACGCACAAGGTGCGCGAGCTGTTCGGTGGGCCGCGCGGGTGCACGCACACCACGGCGTTGCTGCAGGCGATGGCGCCGGTGGCCGTGCAGTCGATCTGGTCGTTCCGTGCCGCGGCGGCACGCGAGAGCGGTGGCTCGCTCGGCCGGCCGAACTTCTCGACCCCCGAGGAACGCATGCGCGGCATGGCGATGAACCTCAACACCTGCCACATCTGGGCGGAGGACGGCGAGCAGGTGCGCGGCATCCTGGCCGGCGAGCCGATGGAAGTGCCGGTGTGGATCCAGAAGCGCTACGCCCAGCTCGGCCTCGACGCCAGCAGCTGGCGCATCGAAGACTGACTCCATCCGAGTGCCAGCCGACCATCCGAGTGCCAGCCGACCATCCGAGTGCCAGCCGACCATCCGAGTGGCAGCGTGCACCCCGGTGGGACGCTGACACTCGGATGCCGCGTGACCTCCGGCGCGACGACGATGTAGAACATGCCGATGAGCGACGTTCTGGATGGCACCACCTGGACGCTGACCGGCCCGATGCCGCTGGTCGACGGAGCAGAAGTGGTGGTGAGCTTCCAGGTCGGTTCCATCTCCGGCACCGCCGGATGCAACCAGATGCGGGGCTCGTACCACCTGTCGGGCGGAGCGTTTCATGCCGACCAACTGGTCACCACGATGATGGCGTGCCCGCCGCCGGTGATGGCACTCGAGTCCGACGTGCTGCAGCGACTCGGGGCCGCGGGCGCGGCCAACGTGGTCGACGGTTCACTCGTGCTGCGCGACCGGGAGGGACGGTTGCTGCTCACGTTCGTGCCGCAATCGGACGAGCAGCTGCAGGGCGAATGGGCGGTGACGGCGCTGCACTGGCCGGAGCGGGAGGCCATCATCTCCGTCGACGGGACCCTCTCGGTCTCGTTCGACGGCTACCGGGTGACAGGGCACAGCGGCGTCAACACCTTCCGGGGCACGTGCTCGATCGAGGCCAACGCGCTCACGTTCGGCCCACTGATGTCCACCCGGATGGCCGGCGACGAGTCGGCGATGCAACAGGAGCAGGCGATGCTCGCCGCGCTCGCGAACACCGTCGCCTATCGCCTCGTGGGTTCGCGCCTCACCCTCGAACGCCCCGACGGCCTGATCAGCGTCACCCTGCAACGCGTGCGCTGACCCCTCGGCCAAGTTGCGCGATCGATCGCGCCGGGCGCGCGACATCGCGCACGCATGGGTCTCGCGGGCGTGAGCCGGTCAGCCCTTCTTGAGGTCGGTGACCAAACCTTCGCTGGCGGCGACCAGGCGGTGGGGTTCGATGCCGAACACGTCGGTCCAGGTGCCGGCCGCGGCCCACACCTCGTCGTACTGCAGCAGGTCGGGGTCGATGAACACCTGCAGGTGCGTGGTGTGCCCGAACGGCGGCACGCCACCGATGGGGAAACCGGTGGCGGCGCGCACGGCGTCGGCATCGACGCGCGCGCACTTCGAGCCGCCGGCGGCCGCAGCGAGCTTCTTCTCGTCGAGCTGGTTGGCACCGCTGACGTAGGCCAGCACGATCTCGCCGTCGACGCCGAAGATGAGGCTCTTCACGATCTGCCCGACGTGCACGCCGATGGCGGCGGCAGCGTCGGCGGCGGTCTTCGTGCCCTCCGGGAAGCTGCGCGGTTCGATGGTGAGACCGCGAGCCGCGCCGGCTTCGACCACGCGGACGACGTTGGGATGCAGAGGTGTGCTCATCGAGGGCGATGGTAGCGAAGCCGCCCGCGAGCACCGCAGCGAATCCGAAGTGGCCACTGCGTGAAATCTGCGCGGGCGCGTTGGGACGGACGCTCCCCTGCCCTACCATGCGCTCTCGAAGGGGAGTATCCCGTCACCTCGTTGTCGTCACCACGGCCTTGCGCCCGGCAACGAAGAGCCCGCCCGGGCTGGGAGAGACCTTCGGCCAACCGCTTCCGATTGACCGAAGGAAACCCGATGCTCACCGTCCCTGCTCCCCCTGGCCGTACCCCTGTCGGCGACGCGCACGCGCTCCGCGCCGACGAGCTCGTCGCCTCGCTGCGTGTCGATCCGTCGTCGGGTCTCGACGAACGCGACGCCCTGCAACGCCTCGAGCAGCACGGCCGCAACGAGCTGGCCGCCGCGCCCGGCACGCCGGCGTGGAAGCGCTTCCTGCTGCAGTTCACCGACCTGCTGATCGTCATCCTCATCGTCGCCGCGGTGGTCGCGTTCGTGGTGTCCGGCGAGCTGAAGACGCCGCTGGTGGTGCTCGTCGTCGTGCTGCTCAACGCGGTGATCGGCTTCGTGCAGGAACACAGGGCCGAGCGCTCGCTCGATGCGTTGCGGGAGATGCTCGTCAGCCAGGCGAGGGTGCGACGCGACGGCCAGCTGCGCTACGTCGACACCTCCGAACTGGTGCCCGGCGACATCGTCCTCGTCGAGGCCGGCGACCGCATTCCCGCCGATGGCCGGCTCCTCACCGTGACCGGCCTGGAGGTGGAGGAAGCCGCGCTCACCGGCGAGAGCCAACCGGTGGTGAAACACGCGCACGTGATCGATCGGGCCGAGGTGGCCCTCGGCGACCGGCGCAACATGACCTTCATGAACACCACGGTCACTCGTGGCCGCGGCGAGTTGGTGGTCACCGCCACTGGCATGCGCACCGAGATCGGCCGCATCGCCGGGCTGCTGCGCAGCACCGACACCGAGCGCACGCCGTTGCAGGCGCAACTCGACGGGTTGGCACACAGCCTGGCGAAGCTGGCAGCCGTCATCGTCGCCGCCGTGTTCGCGATCGGGCTCGCTCGCGGCGAGGCCGCATCGGACCTGCTGCTCACCGCGGTTGCTCTGGCGGTGGCCGCCATCCCAGAGGGTCTGCCGGCCGTCACCGCCGTCACGCTCGCGCTCGGCGTGGGCAAGATGGCCAAGCGCAACGCGATCGTGAAGCGCCTGGCCTCGGTCGAGACGCTGGGATGCACGAGCGTGATCTGCAGCGACAAGACCGGCACGCTCACGCTCAACGAGATGACCGCGGTCGAGCTGATCGCACAGCTGCGCTCGCACGAGGTGTCGGGCATCGGGTACGACCCCACCGGCGAGGTGCAGCACCTGCCGGGCGACGACCGCACCGCGATCGACACGGCGCTCGAGGCGATGGCACTCTGCAACGACGCGGAGATCCGTCTGGACGACGGCGACTGGTCGCTGGTCGGAGATCCCACCGAAGGGGCGCTGACCGTGCTCGCGGCAAAGGGCGAGATCGACGTGGCCGATCTCCGCGCGCGGCACCCGCGCATCGCTGAGGTGCCGTTCGACTCGGCCCACAAGTACATGGCCACCGCCCACGAGATGGTCACCAGCAGCGGCGAGCGTGTGGTGCGGCTGCTGGTCAAGGGCGCTCCCGACGTGCTGCTCGCGCGCTCGACCACCGTCATCGACCACGACGGCGCGCAGGCGCCCATCGCCACCAGACGCCACCTGATCCTCGAGCATCACGACCGGATGGCGGCGCAGGGCCTGCGTGTGCTGGCCATCGCGCAACGCGAGATCGACGTGGAGGCCTGGGCCGAGCACCAGGCCACCGGAACCGACCCGGCGGACCTGGTCGACGGCCTGACGCTGCTGGCCCTGGCCGGCATCGTCGACCCGCCTCGGCCCGAGGCCCGACGTGCCATCAGCGATGCGCACCGCGCCGGCATCGCCGTGAAGATGATCACCGGCGACCACGCTGCCACCGCTGCCGCCATCGGGCACGAGTTGGGACTGGCCGGCGAGTCGGTCACCGGCGCCGACCTCGACCGCATGGACGACGACGAGCTCGCTCGCCGCATCGACGGCATCACCGTGTTCGCCCGCGTGGCGCCCGAGCACAAGATGCGCCTCGTCGCCGCGTTGCAGCAGCGCGGCAACGTGGTGGCGATGACCGGCGACGGCGTGAACGACGCACCGGCGTTGAAGAAGGCCGACATGGGAGTCGCGATGGGCATCACCGGCACCGAGGTCTCCAAGGAAGCGGCCACGATGGTGCTCACCGACGACAACTTCGCCACCATCCTCACCGCGGTCGGCGAAGGCCGGTCCATCTACGCGAACATCGTGAAGTTCGTGCGCTTCCAGCTGAGCACCACGCTCGGGTTCGCGCTGCTGTTCCTCCTCGCGGCAGCGCTGGGCACCGCGGGTGGGAAGCCGTTCACCGCCATCGCGATCCTCTGGGTCAACATCATCATGGACGGCCCGCCGGCAATGGCGCTCGGTGTCGACCGCGCCTCCAGCGACACGATGCTGCGCCGTCCGCGACCTCGCACGGAACGCATCCTCACGCGAAGCCGGTGGACGGCCGTCGGCATCTCGGCAGCAGTGATGGCGCTGGGCACCTTGGCGGTGCTCGAGTGGGCGCCGGGCGGAGCCACCGCGGCGGGCGTGGCCAGCGTCGGCGGCACGATGGCCTTCAACACGTTCGTGCTGTTCCAGTTCTTCAACATCCTCAACGCGCGGCACGACACCCGCAGCGTGTTCCACCGCGACACGCTCGGCAACCGTTGGCTGTGGGTGTCGCTGGCCGCAGTCGTGCTGCTGCAGGTCGCCGTCACCCACGTCGGCTTCATGCAGCAACTGTTCGACACCACGTCGATCAGCGCCGGCCAGTGGCTGGTCTGCACCGCCATCGCCAGCTCCGTGCTGTGGGTGGAGGAAGCCCGCAAGTTCGTGGTTCGCCGACGCTCGGCGACCGACCTCTCGACCAAGGAGATCACCTCGTGAAGTGCCCCACCTGCCCCGAATCCGTCCTCGTCATGGCCGACCGCTCCGGCATCGAGATCGACTACTGCCCCACCTGCCGAGGTGTGTGGCTCGATCGCGGCGAGCTCGACAAGATCATCGAGCGGAGCGTGGCTGCAACCGCCGCCGCCCCAGCGGCGACGACTCGGATCCTGCCCGCCGACGTCGGCTCGCCGGCACCGCAACCGGCCTCTCAGCCAGGCCAGCAGCCCGGCAACAGCAAGTACCACTCGAAGTACCACTCCAAGTACCACGACCCGCGCGGCGGCCAGTACCCGCGCAAGAAGAAGTCGTCGTTCCTCGGCGAACTCTTCGACTTCTGACCCCACGACTTCTGACCGAGATCGACGAAAGGATCCTCGATGTTCAAGAACACCATGAAGACCACCGTGCTGCTCGCAGGGATGGGCGGCCTCATCGTCGCCGTCGCCGGCCTGCTCGGCGGCGGCAGCTCCGCCTCGCTCACCATCGGACTCGTGCTCGCGTTCGTGATGGTGGGCGGCTCGTACTGGTTCAGCGACAAGCTCGCGCTCCGGTCGGCGAAGGCACAGGTCATCCAGCGCGACGACTCGCCCGAGTTCTACGACATGGTCGCGTCGCTCGCGCAGCGGGCCAACATGCCGATGCCGCGGGTCGCCGTGTCGCCGAGCGATCAGCCCAACGCGTTCGCCACCGGACGCGGCCCGAAGAACGCCGTCGTCTGCGCGACCACCGGCCTGCTGCAGAGCATGCCGCGACACGAGATCGAGGGCGTGATGGCCCACGAACTGATGCATGTGAAGCACCGCGACATCCTCATCGGTTCCGTTGCCGCGGCCATCGCCACCGCCATCAGCTACATCGCACAGATGGCGATGTTCGCGAGCATGTTCGGCGGCAACAGCGACGACGACGATCGGCCCAATCCGATCGCGATGCTGCTGATGGCGGTGCTCGCTCCCATCGCCGCGTCGCTCATCCAGATGGCCGTCAGCCGGTCGCGCGAGTTCGAAGCCGACCGCGGGGCCGCGGAACTGCTCGGTAGTGGCGATGCGCTCGCCGACGCACTCGGTCGCATCGAGACGCTCGCTGCTCGCCGCCCGATGGCAGTCGCGCCGGCGCAGGCGCAGGCCTACATCCACAACCCCCTGAACGAACTGCGCGGGGGTCGCAACGCCGGCATGGCGCGGCTGTTCAGCACGCACCCGGCCACCGAGGAGCGCATCGCCCGCCTGCGCGCGATGTGAGCCGAGCGTCGTGCGACCCGCCGACCTCCCGGGCGGGTCGCACGACCTACGCTCCTGCCATGACCGACTGGCAACTCACCATCGACTGCACCAACCCCGCCGTGCTCGTGCCCTTCTGGGCAGAGGTACTGGGGTACGAGGTGCAACCCGCTCCCGATGGATTCACCACGTGGAACGACTGGTACCTCTCGGTGGGTGTGCCGGAGGACGAGCTCGACCTCGCGGGCGATGGCGCCGACCGGCTGTTCGACCCGACCGGGAGGGGCCCGAAGATCTGGTTCCAGCCGGTACCCGAGCGCAAGTCGCTCAAGAACCGGCTGCACTTCGACATCTACGTCAGCGGCGGTCGCGGCACGCCGATCGACGAGCGTCGCGCCAAGGTCGACGCCCGTGTGTCAGAGCTGGTCGCCATCGGGGCGACCGTCGGGCGTGTCGACGACAGCGACGACCACTACGCCACTCTGTTGCACGACCCCGAGGGCAACGAGTTCTGCGTGGCCTGAGCGGCGGCGCCGCTCAGATCGCGAACAGGTCGTCGAGGGCGCTGGTTGCAGCCGTTTCGTCGGCGGCCTCGCCACCACTGAACGCTTCGTAGCCGTCGCGCTCGAGCTGGTCGGCCAGCTCCGGCCCACCACTGGCGACGATGCGACCCTTCACCAGGATGTGCACGTGGTCGGGGTGCAGCTCCTCGAGCAGACGGTTGTAGTGCGTGATGGCCAGCACACCCAGGCCGGTCTCGTTGGTGGCGGCTTCCACGCGGCGGGCGCAGTCGCGCAGCGCGTCGATGTCGAGGCCCGAATCGAGTTCGTCGAGGATGGCGATCTTCGGCTGCAGCAACGCGAGCTGCAGCGTCTCGTTGCGCTTCTTCTCGCCGCCCGACAGGTCGACGTTGAGCGAACGATCGAGCAGCGCGACCGGGAAGTTGATGCGTTCCGCCTCGGCGGCGACATCGGTGACGAGATCGTCGGTGCTGCGACCGCGAGCACGGTACGCCTCGGCGAGCATGTCGGCCAGGCCGACGCCCGGCACTTCGCTGGGGTACTGCAGCACCAGGTGCAGACCAGCCTGCGCGCGCTGCCACGCGGGCATCGCGAGCAGGTCGACACCGTCGAGCAGCACCTCACCGGCGTGCACCTCGTAGCCGGGCTTGCCCATCACCACCGCGCTGAGCGTGCTCTTGCCGGCGCCGTTGGGGCCCATCACCGCGTGCACCTCGCCCGAACGCACGACCAGGTCGATGCCGTTCAGGATCTGCTTGCCGGCCACTGAAGCGACCAGGCCCTTGATCTCGAGCGTGCTCACGCCGCCACCTCCACATCGATCTCGACGTTGCCGTCGACCACACGCGCCACGAACACGGGCACCGGCTGCGTGGCCGGCAGCGTCTGCGGCTCGCCGGTGACGAGGCTGAACGTGCTGCCGTGCTTCCAGCACTCCAGTTCCTTCTCCGAGCAGAGCACTTCGCCCTCGCTCAACGACACGTTGCCGTGACTGCACACGTCGCCGATGGCGTACACGTCGTCGCCAATGCGCACGACCGCCACGGCCGTGCCGTGCACGTCGAACCGAGCTGCACCGCCGGGCACGAGATCGTCGAACGCGCACACCACCACGCTGGTCGGGGTGCTCATCTGCTCACCTCGTCGGGCTCGCGGTGCTGCAGCTTCTCGGCCACTCGCGCGCGCAGGTCGGCGCGCAGTGTGCCGGCCGACGAGACGGGCAGCAGGTTGAGCACGTCGTCGAAGAACCCGAGCACGATCAGTCGCTCGGCCACTTCCGGCGGGATGCCGCGGCTCTCGAGGTAGAAGCGCTGCTCGTCGTCGACCGGGCCGACGGTGCTGGCGTGGCTGCACTTCACGTCGTTGGTCTGGATGTCGAGGTTGGGCACGCTCTCGGCCCACGCACCTTCGCTGAGGGTGAGGTTGCGGTTGGTCTGGAACGCCACCGAGCCGCGTGCGTTTTCGCGGATGCGGATGAGACCGGTGTACACGCTCTTCGCCGTGTTCTGCACGGCACCCTTGAACAGCAGGTCGCTGTTCGTCTTCGGCGCCATGTGGTCCTGCAGCGTGCGGAAGTCGTGCATCTGGTTGCCGTCGGCGTAGTACAGCGCCACCTGCTTGGTGCTGGCGCCCTGGCCGGTGACGCGGGCATCGGTGCGCACGCGGGCGTAGTCGCCGCCGAGCGCCACCGTGCCGAGCAGCGTGGTGCTGTCGCGCTCACCGGTGGACTGCTGGTGTCCGAGCTGCCACGTGTTGGCGCCGAGGAGGTTCACGCCGAGGTACGAGACCCGAGCAGCCTGCGAGGCGTGCACGAGCAGTCGCGGCACCACCACTGCGTACGTGTCGTCGCTGCTCTCGAAGCGCTCGATGACGGTGAACTCGCTGTCGGCGCCGCCGTGGACCACGAGGCGGGGGTACAGCGCAACGCCGTGTTCGGCAGTGCCGCCCTCCACGTGATGGGTGACGACGATGGGATCGGCGAGCACCTTGCCCGCGGGCACGCTGATGGCCACCGTGCGGTGGTAGGCGGCGTTGAGCTCGTCGAACACGTCGTGCACCGACATGCCGGCGACGAGTTCGGCGATGAGCGCAGGGTCGGCGACCGGCACCTGCTCGGCACCGGTGACCGTGGTGCGCACGGCGGCCGGCGACGACGCCGAGAGGTCGAGCTCGGCGATGCGGCTGTAGCGCCACACTTCCAGCTCAGGGGAGGGAACGGCCAGACCGGCGGCCCGCTCGGCGGCTGCCTCACGCAGCGCCCGATCGGGTGCATCCGCCGGGATGACATCGGAGATCAAGGACGACACGGCCGAAATTCTACTACGCACGTAGTGCTAATCACCCACGTCCCGTTCCGAGGCTTTCCTCCAGCTCCGGCCCATCCGAGGCTCACGTCCAGGGCTTGCCCGCTGAAACCCTCGGATGAGGCCCACCTGGAGGAAAGCCTCGGACAGGGTCAGGGGCGGGGGCGGCGGAAGAGGCGCTTCCAGCCGGTGCGCTGCGCGTCGCGGGCACGTTCGGCGTGCACCTCGGCCAACACCTGCGCGCCGACCGAGTTGAGGAACTCCTCCGCCTCGTCGAGCAACGCGGCGGCGGTGCCGTCGTCGAGCCCGGGCGGCTCCGCGGGGGTCTTCGGCGACACCATCGAGCCGTACGTCCAGCCGGCGTCCATGCGCGGCTCGAACTTGCCGCAGTCGGCCGGACACCGCCACGGCGCCTCGGGCGCGAGATCGAGGTTGCACTTCCGAACGGTCTCGCCGTTGGGATAGGTGCGGCTCTCGAAGTTGCGGCACTCCTGGCGCATCGGCATGCGACTCATTCTGGCAGCACGAGGCGTCGGCCGTCTGACAGGATCCAACAATGAACCACCGTCGAGCACGCCGATGACCATCAGCGTCTTCGACCTGTTCCGCATCGGCATCGGCCCGTCCAGCTCGCACACCGTCGGCCCGATGCGGGCGACGCGCCAGTTCCTCCGACGCGTGCAGCAGACCACTCCCCTCACACAGGTCGCCTCGGTTCGCGCGCACCTGTACGGGTCACTGGCCGCCACCGGTGTCGGCCACGGCACGGTCCCGGCGGTGCTGCTCGGCCTCGCCGGCGCGGAGCCGCAGACCGTCGATCCCGACGACATCCCCGACCTGCTCGCGGCCATCACCGAGTCGGGTTCGCTGCGCCTGCTCGGCGAGTCGGCCGTCGACTTCGACGTCGCCACCGACGTGGTGCTGCACACCGACGAATCGTTGCCCGGCCATCCCAACGGCATGCGCTTCGAGGCGTTCGATCGGTCCGGTGCGCTGCTCCTCGAGCACCGGTCGTACTCGGTGGGAGGCGGGTTCGTCGTCGACCACGATCAGCTCGACGCGCCCATCGCCACCGACACCGCGGTGCCGCATCCGTACACCTCTGCCGACGAACTGCTCGCGATGTGCGCCGCGACGGGCGGCCCCATCAGCGGCATCACGTTCGCCAACGAGTGCGCGAGCCGCAGCGGCGCAGACGTGCGCGACGGGCTGCTGGTCATCTGGCAGGCGATGCGCGAGTGCGTGGTGCGCGGCTGCAGCAACGAGGGCGAGTTGCCCGGCGGGCTGCACGTGCCCCGACGAGCTGCCGCGCTGCATCGCACGTTGCTCGCGACGCGCGGCAGCATCGATCCACTGGCCACGCTCGATTGGGTGAACCTCTACGCGCTCGCGGTGAACGAGGAGAACGCAGCCGGCGGCAGGGTGGTCACTGCGCCCACCAACGGCGCGGCAGGCATCGTGCCTGCGGTGCTGCACTACTACACCAGCTTCGTCCCCGGCGCCGACGACGACGGCGTGGTCGCGTTCCTGCTCACCGCCGGCGCCATCGGTTCGCTCTTCAAGATGAACGCGTCGATCTCCGGCGCCGAGGTCGGCTGCCAGGGTGAAGTGGGTTCGGCGTGCGCGATGGCCGCGGCCGGGCTGGCCGAGGTGTTGGGCGGCACGCCCGAGCAGGTGGAGAACGCCGCCGAGATCGCTCTCGAGCACAACCTCGGTCTCACCTGCGATCCCATCGCCGGGTTGGTGCAGGTGCCCTGCATCGAGCGCAACGCGATGGCGTCGATGAAGGCCATCAACGCAGCACGGCTCGCACTGCACGGCGACGGCACGCACCTGGTGTCGCTCGATCAGGCCATCGCCACCATGCGCGACACGGGCCGCGACATGCACGAGAAGTACAAGGAGACGGCACGCGGCGGCCTCGCGGTCACGTTCCGCAACGCGAATCCGGGCACGCCGGTGGCGGTGAACATCGTCGAGTGCTGAACCGCCGTCAGGGTCGTACCGCGCGCCAGTGACCGGCGCCGAGCTCGGCCGTGTCGAGCACGTCGCGCAGCGCTCGCCACACGTCGACCTCGTGGTCGAGGAACTCCCTACCGACCGACGCCTCGAGCGCGGGCCGCAGCCGCCCGTCGAGCTCGTCGAGCTCGTGGTGGGTCTTGTCGCACAGCCACGGTGTGCGGTCGCGATACGAGATCTGCTGGAACCCCGCGGCGCGGAGCGCGGCGAAGTACACGTCGGGCGACGCCAGCCCGAACCCGAGGCCCTCGAGCGCTTCGTAGTGGCGCAGCGCGGGTGAGGGCGGCTCGTCGCTGCCGGCCATCCAGTCGCTGGCCGCGAACACGCCACCGGGCGCCAACACTCGGAACAGCTCGCGGGCGAGCGCGTGCTTGTCGGGGATGTGGACGATGGCGTCCTTGCTGAACACGACGTCGAAGCGCCCGTCGGGGAACGGGAGCGGGCCCGGCTCGATGGCCAGGAACGTCACCCGGTCGGCGACGCCGGCGTCGGCCGCGTTGGCGGTGGCCTTCGCCACCACGCCTGCCTCGACGTCGACGCCGACCACCTCGGCCGGGTCGTACTCCTGGGCGATGAAGCACGCGCTGCCACCGGTGCCGCACCCGAGATCGAGCACCCTTGCGCCGCCCAGGTGCATCTGCTGCAGCACCATCGCGGTCTCGTCGTTGCCGCCCGGCGAGAGGTAGCCGTCGCCCCACAGGGCTTCCAGCAGGGTCACCAGGTTGTCGTCGTAGTCCTGCGTCTGCTCCACGGCCGCTCAGTTTGCCAGGCGCGGCAGGGAGCGGTCAGCCGACGCTGCCTTCCATCTGCAGTTCGATGAGGCGGCTCCACTCGACCGCGTACTCCATGGGGAGCGTGCGGGTGATCGGCTCGATGAAGCCGTTGACCACCATGCCCATGGCCTGCTCCTGTGAGAGGCCGCGGCTCATCAGGTAGAACAGCTGCTCGTCGGCGATCTTGCTGACCGTGGCCTCGTGGCCGATCTGCGCGTCGCGCTCGCCCACCTCCATGTACGGAAGCGTGCGGCTCTCGCTGTGCTCGTCGAGGATGAGGGCGTCGCACTGCACGTGGCTCTTGCACCCGTAGGCGCCTTCCTCCACACGCACGAGCCCGCGGTAGGTGGTGATGCCACCGTCCTTGCTGATGCTCTTCGACACGATCTTGCTGGTGGTCTCCGGGGCGGCGTGCACCATCTTCGCGCCCGCGTCCTGG
Organism: Actinomycetota bacterium; assembly: GCA_030685215.1. Lineage (GTDB taxonomy): Bacteria > Actinomycetota > Acidimicrobiia > Acidimicrobiales > Ilumatobacteraceae > UBA668. The sequence goes on along the minus strand of JAUXQB010000162.1, from coordinate 545 downwards.
TGCTGTCCGGCGCCGGCGTAGGCGACCGAGAGCACTTCACCGGTGGCCTTCGGGCCGACCAGGTAGACGCTCGGGTACTTCATGGTGAGCTTGGAACCGATGTTGCCGTCGATCCACTCCATGTGACCCTCGGCCTCCACCCGGGCACGCTTGGTGACCAGGTTGTAGACGTTGGGCGACCAGTTCTGGATGGTGGTGTACGTGACACGAGCCGACGGCTTGACCACGATCTCGACCACGGCCGAGTGCAACGAGTCGTTGGTGTACACCGGGGCCGAGCAGCCTTCGATGTAGTGCACCTGGCTGCCTTCGTCGGCGATGATGAGCGTGCGCTCGAACTGGCCGGCGTTCTCGCTGTTGATGCGGAAGTAGGCCTGCAGCGGCATCTCGCAGTTCACACCCGGCGGCACGTAGACGAACGAGCCACCGCTCCACACCGCGGTGTTGAGCGCGGAGAACTTGTTGTCGCCGGGAGGGATGACGGTGCCGAAGTAGCGCTTCACCAGTTCCGGGTACTCCCGCAGCGCGGTGTCCATGTCGCAGAA
>JAUXQB010000160.1 GCA_030685215.1 Actinomycetota bacterium | reverse complement strand
GGTCGGCGAGCCGGTCTACGCATCCAAGATCCGCCCCGACGAGCTGCGCATCGACTGGTCGCAGCCCGCCGAGCAGGTGCACCGGCTCGTCCGTCTCGGCGGGGCCTGGACCACCTTCCGCGGCAAACGCGTGAAGGTGGTGGCTGCGGCACTCGGCGAGCCGATCGACGACGGCGAGTCGTTGCAGCAGCCGTTGCCGGGACTGCAGCTCGTGACCGTCCAGCCCGAGGGCAAGGCGCCGATGGCGTTCGCCGACTTCGTCCGCGGTGCTCGGCCGCTGGTGGGGGAGCGGTTCGAATGAACGCTCGTCTGGTGGCGTTCCGCTGCCTGCAACGCATCGACCACGAGGGCGCGTACGCCAACCTGGTGCTGTCGGCCGAGCTCGGTCGCAGCAAACTCGAAGAGCGCGACCGCAAGTTCGTCACCGACCTCGTCTACGGCACCACCCGCATGCGTCGGGCGTGCGACGCACTGGTCGATCGCTTCGTGTCCACCAACCCGTCGCCGGAGGTGCGCACCGTGCTCCGGCTCGGTGCGTACCAGCTCCACTTCGCCGGCGTGCCCGCGCACGCGGCGGTGGGCGAGACCGTCGAGCTGGCGCCGAAGCGCGCTCGCGGGTTCGTGAACGCCGTCCTGCGCAGAGTGGCGAACACCCCGATGACCTGGCCGAGCGAAGCGGTGCGCCTCAGCTACCCGGACTGGATCGTCGATCGCCTGGTCGCCGAGCTGGGCCACGACGACGCGATGGCCACGCTGGCGATGATGAACGAGGCGCCCTCGGTCACCGAACGCGACGACGGTTACGTGCAGGATCTCGGCTCGCAGTGGGTGGCCGAGGCGATTCCCGCGCAGGAGGGCGACACCGTTCTCGACGTGTGTGCGGCGCCCGGCGGAAAGGCCACCGCGATGGCCGCGCTCGGCGCGGTCGTGGTTGCTGCCGATCTGCAGCCGCAACGCGTGGGGCTCATCGCCGCCAACGTGCAGCGCGTGTCGGCGCCCACGGTTGCCCCTGTCGTGGCCGACGCCACCCATGCACCGTTCCGGCCCGGCGCGTTCGACCACGTGCTCATCGACGCACCCTGCAGTGGGCTCGGCACCTTGCGCCGACGCGCCGACGCGCGCTGGCGCATCCAACCCTCCGACGTCGCCGAACTGGCCGCGCTGCAGCAACGCATCATCCTCGAGACCGCGCCGCTGGTGAAGCCCGGCGGCACGCTCGTCTACAGCGTGTGCACGCTGCTGGCCGCCGAGTCGACCGAGCACCCCGTGCCGGCCGGCTTCGAGCCAATCCCCGACGAGCCGCCCGGCCAGTGGCGACCGTTCGGCCTCGGATGGCGAGTGCTGCCCCACGACGCCGGCACCGACGGCATGGTGATGCTGCGCTACCGCCGCACCGGCTGACTGCGACCCTGCCTACGACGGGCGTCCGGTGCACACGAATGCACCGGTGCGCGTGTCGATCCGCATCCGCCCGCCCTCGGCGGCCACCCGATCGCGAAACGCGCTCGACAGGTCCGCGCGCTGCGACGGCGAGGCGGTCGACGCCGGCGGCAGCGAGCCCGCATACGCCGCGAGGTCGTCGGCGTCGTCGACCACGAGCGGGTTGGTGAAGGAGTGCCAGGAGATGCCGCCGAAGTGATCGCGCAGCATCAACTCCCCGTTGTCGATGCCGAACACCCCGTTGAGCCCGGACGGGGCATGCCCGAGGACCTCGGCGATCACCTCGTTCAGCTGGCGCATGTGACCTGGGGCATTGGTGGCGATGAGCGCGGTGCCGCCGGGACGCAACACGCGACGGAACTCGGCGAGGGCTCGCGGCGGATCGGGCACGTGGTAGAGCATGTGGTTCGCGACGAGGAGATCGAAGCGAGCGGCGTCGAACGGCAGCGACTGTGCATCGCACACGACGCCGCACACCGACGCGTATCCAGCCGGTGCGAGATCAGTCGTGGCCTGGCGCACCATGCCGGGGGAGAGGTCGGTGACCGTGAGGTGCGTCGACCTCGGCACGGCGTCGGTGGTCCAGAACCTGCCGGGACCGGTGCCCACCTCGAGCACCTCGGCGCCGTCGAACCAGGTGACGAGCTGCGCTTCCCACACTCGGAACGGCACCGGGGCGGTGCCGTACCGGTCGTGCAGGTTCGACCGTGCACCCAGGTTGCGTCCGTCGACGTACTGCTGCGTGGCCAGGTACTCGGGCTGACGAAGCGGTTCGGTCGGCGTCATCACCGCAGAGTAATGAGATTCGTGGGTGCGATACCGTCGGGGTCGATGAGCGACGTGCGTCAGTCTGCGAAGGTTCTCACGGTGTCCGACGGGGTCATCGCCGGCACGCGGGTCGACGCCAGTGGGGCAGCACTGGTGGAGGTGTTGGAGGCGAACGGCTTCGATGTCGTCGACCGCCGAGTGGTCGCCGACGGCGCCGACAGCGTGGCAGCAGCGCTCGCACTGATGACCGACGGTTTCGCGGGACTGGTCGTCAGCACCGGCGGTACCGGGTTCGCTCCACGCGACCAGACCCCCGAGGGCACGCGGCAGGTCATCGAGCGCGAAGCGCCCGGCCTTGCCGAGGCGATGCGACTCGTCAGCCCGCTCGGTCGGCTCTCGCGGGGTATCGCCGGCATCCGCGGGCAGTCCATCATCTGCAACACCCCTGGGTCGCCGAGGGGCTGCGTCGAGCAGTTGCAGGCGATCCTCGACGTGCTGCCGCACGCGCTGCGGCTGCTCGCCGACATCCCGACGGACCACTGAGCACGCAATGACCTGGGTCGCTTCGAGCGTCGGCCAGTAGCCTCGGACCTCGTGCTACGACTGGTGCTTCCCAAGGGTTCCCTCGAACGTGCGACGTTGGAGCTGTTCGAGGCGGCCGACCTCCCCGTCGTGCGATCGTCGTCGGTCGACTACAAGGCGACCATCGCCGACCCCCGCATCGCCGAGGTGCGCATCCTGCGGCCGCAGGAGATCCCCACCTACGTGGCCGAAGGGTTGTTCGACATCGGCATCACCGGGCGCGACTGGGTGGAGGAGACGCAGAGCGACATCGTCAGCCTCGGCGAGCTGAAGTACTCCAAGGCCACCGCGCTGCCCATCAAGGTGGTCGTCGCCGTCGCCGGAGACTCGGCGGTGCACAGCATCGACGAGCTGCCGCACGGCTTGCGGGTGAGCACCGAGTACCCGGAGCTCACCCGTCGCTTCTTCGCGGAGCGCGGCATCCCGGCCGACATCCGCCTCAGCTACGGCGCCAGCGAAGCCAAGATCCCCGACATCGCCGACTGCATCGTCGACATCACCGAGACCGGTCGCGCGCTGCGTGCGGCCGGGTTGCGCATCATCGGCGAGATCCTGCAGAGCTACACCGAGGTGGTCGCCAACAAGGCCGCGTGCGACGACCCGGTCAAGCGGCACGCGATGGGACAGCTGATGACCTTGCTCAACGGCACGCTCGACGCACGTGGTCGCGTGCTGGTGAAGATGAACGTGGCGGGCGATCAGCTCGCGGCAGTGCTGGCACTGCTGCCGTCGATGAAGGCGCCGACGGTCAACGAGCTGGCCGGCGACGGCGGCTTCGCGGTCGAGACGGTGGTCTCCAAGTCGCAGATCAACACGCTCATCCCGGAGCTGAAAGATGCCGGCGCCACCGGCATCCTCGAGCTCCCGATCTCGAAGATCATCCCGTGAACGAGCAGCACGCCGGCACGGTCGTGGCGTTCGACGCCGCGGTCGGGCTCGGCGAAGTGCGCCGCGACGACGGCGTCGGCTTCCCGTTCCACTGCATCGAGATCGCCGACGGCACCCGCACCATCGACGTGGCCACGCCGGTGACGTTCCGGGTGTTGTGCAAGCTCGGCCGCTACGAGGCTGCGGCCATCGCCGTCTCGTGAACGACTCGTCGGCGGACCGCGACGAGCGCATCATCGCAGTCATCCGATCGTTACGCGAGGGCGAAGTCGTCACGTACGGCGACATCGCCGCGGACGCCGGCTATCCGAGGAAGAGTCGCTTGGTCGGTCGCCTGCTGGCGATCACCGACGACGACCTGCCCTGGTGGCGGGTGGTCAACTCCGCCGGCCGCCTGGTGCCCGGACACGAGGACGAGCAGCGTGGGCTACTGATGGCCGAAGGGGCGATCGTGCGCGACGGGCGAGTGCGATCCGCACCCGTCGGTCGCTTTCGAACGGCTCCTCGCGCCGCCCGCAGTGCCGGTGCCACGAACCGTCCACCGCACGGGTAGGGCGACGGAACTGCAGCTTCGGCGTTCGCACGCCCGTATCGGGCGCCCCAGCGCCAAAGCTCGCTGAGCCGGACTACTCGATCGTGCCCTTGATCTGTACGAAGGCGAGGCGGATGTTCGACAGTGCGGCCTGCAGCGTGGCCGAATCCGGCCCCAGCCGGTCGCCGAGGCCGTCGACCAGGCAACCGACCGCGTCGATGGCCAGCGCGGCCTCCACCAGTGACGGCGGCTCGGCGCTGAGGTGAATCGCCGCCAACTCGTAGAGGCCCATCACGTGGTTCGACACCACCACCTCGGCGGGCACGCCCGCCAGCCGCAGGCGAGCCTCGTTGATGGCGGCCTGTGCGTCGTCGATGACGGACTCGTCGAAGTCCATGTCGTCCAAGGCTGAGTCGTCCAAGGCTGAGTCGTCGAGGGCGGATTCGTCGTTCGTGGCGGATTCGTCGGTCACGTTTGGTACCCTACCGGGCACAACTGAGGCGAAGTGGGGCGACGTTCTGCGTCATTCCCACCCGGCCACCTGGTGTTCGTTGCTCGCAGCGGTCACTGAATGAGTGCGTCCGGGTCACACGCATTGCGTAGCATGCCGACCTACGGCCTTCGGGCCCGGTGCGGTGTGCCCCGTCGTGTTCGGTGGCATTCGCATCACCAACACAGGAGGGGACACACCCATTGCACAGGAGTGAGCAGCCATAGCACCGCCGCAGACACCAGAACACCGGTACAACGAGCGCATCCGTGCCCGAGAGGTCCGACTCATCGGAGCCGACGGCAACCAGTTGGGCATCAAAGCCCTTCCGGACGCACTCGCACTGGCCCGCCAGGCCGACCTCGATCTCGTCGAAGTCGCACCGATGGCGACTCCGCCAGTGTGCCGGATCATGGACTACGGCAAGTTCCGTTACGAGGAAAGCCAGAAGGCCAAAGAGTCACGCAAGAAGACCGTCCACGTGTCGATCAAGGAAGTCAAGTTCCGTCCCAAGATCGGCAAGGGCGACTTCGACACCAAGGTGCGCCACATGCACGA
>JAUXQB010000207.1 GCA_030685215.1 Actinomycetota bacterium | reverse complement strand
CGAGTAGCAGTCAGGTGGTTCCGTGATGTGCGAGTCAGCGCTGATCACGGGAAAGTCGAACGACATGCAGATCCCCTCTCGTCTGCACCGACACTACTCCAGCCCCATATACGACACAACGACCAATTCGTCTCATTCCAGGTTCTTCGGCCGAAGGGTCACGTGCCGGTGAAATGCGGGCTGCGCTTCTCGATGAACGCACGCGGACCCTCCATGGCGTCGGCCGACGCCATCACGACCCCGGCTGCACGCGACTCGATGCGATACGCCTCGTCGAAGGGCAGGCCATTCGACGAGACCATCACCTCCTTCGCCTTGCGCATCGCCAACGGCCCGTTGCGGGCCATTCGCCGGGCGAGTTGCATCGCCTCGTCCAGCACGTGGACGGACGGCACCAGCCGGTTGACGAGACCCATCTCCGCGGCCGACTGCGCGCTGATCCGGTCACCCACGAGCACGATCTCCGCTGCTTTGGCCCATGGCACCTGACGTGCCAGCCTCGCCAGCCCACCGCCGGCGGGGATGATCCCGCGTGTCACCTCCGTGAGTCCGAACTCGCTGTCGTCGGCTGCGATCCGCAAGTCCGTGCCGAGCAGCAGTTCCATGCCGCCGGCGAGCGCGAACCCGCGGACCGCGGCGATCACCGGCACCGTGTAGTCGGTACGGCGCAGCAGTGCCTTGTCGAGCAGTCGGGGATCGGCCTGCAATCGCTGGTCCCACTCATCCTGCGCTGGTCGCGCACCGGTGAACAACGGGATCAGCCGCCCGAGGTCCGCACCGGTGCAGAACGCCCGGTCTCCTGCACCGGTCACGATCACCACCCGAACAGCGGGATCGGCTGCCATCTGCTCCCATGCGTCGGCGAGTCTGCAGACAAGTTCGGGATCGAGGGAGTTCAGCTTTGCCGGACGATTGAGCGTGAGGGTCGCGATGCCATCGTCCATCTGGACACGCAGCACCGGCTCCTGTACTCCTACGGGTGGCGTTGTCGGGTGTGGCATTCGGGCACCTCCGCGTCCGGGCGCTGCCCGGCGGCAGCACGATACACATCGTACGCCTTGTCTCACCCCGGCGCTCGTCTGGACATGTCAGTGGTGATACGCACCCAAGTCGGGTTCTGCCATGACCTCGCGGAATCGGCGGAACGGCCACGGCCACGCTGATGGTACGCCGCGAGCGTCGAGGTACCAGCTGTTGCATCCGGTCACCCACACGGTCGCTTGCGCCGCTTCGATGCGCCGAGCCTCATGCTCGCGCATGGCCGCCTCAGTCGCATGGACCTCCGTCGAGAGGCCCGCCTGGAGCCGGCGCACGAGTTGCAGGATGTAGCCCATCTGGAGCTCCGCGACCTGGATCAGGGAGAAGTTGCCGACGGGGCCGTTCGGGCCGTTGAGCATGAACAGGTTGGGGAACTCGGGTATCGAGACGGACAGATAGGCAGTGGGGCCGTCGGCCCAGGCCTCTTCGAGGGTTCGTCCGTCGAGGCCGGTGATCACGGTGGGCCGCATGAATCGGTCGACCTCGAACCCGGTAGCGAGGACGATGACGTCGAGCTCGTGAAGGCGTCCGCTGTCAGTTCGGATGCCGCGACGTTCGATGCGAGAGATGGCAGCGGTGACGAGCTCGGCGTTGGGCTTCTGGATCGCGTCGTAGAAGTCGGCCGACACGACGAGCCGTTTGCAGGCGGCGCGGTAGTCGGGCTCCAAGCGGCGGCGCAGTTCCGTGTCGGTGACGTGCTGGTACAGGTTCGCCCGACAGGTTTCCTCGATCTGTTCGAGACGCTCGGACTTCGCGTCGACAACGGCATCGGCGAAGCTCTCCGCGAACGCCGACTCGAGGAAGTCCCGGAGCTCTCTGAGTCGATGCGGCTCGTTCCGGAACGTCGCCCTCTGGTCGTCCGAGAACAACTTGTTGTCCATCGGCATGATCCACTGCGGCGTTCGCTGAAAGAGACTGAAGTGCTCCACCCGATCGACGAGCGCGCCGGTGATCTGGACCGCCGTCGACCCGGTGCCGATCACGCCGACACGACGGCCGTCGATCGGCACATCCTGGTCCCACCGCGCGCTGTGGAACATCGCCCCCTCGAACTCGTCCACGCCATCGATCTCCGGCATCCGGGGATGGTGCAGGACGCCACTCGCGGCGATCACCACGTCGAAGTCTGCTCGATGTCCGCGCGCAGTCTCGAGGTGCCACACACCCCGGTCGTAGATCGCGGAGACGACTTCGTCGCCGAGGCGAAGATGCGGGACGACCCCATGGTCGACCGCAACGCGCTCGAGGTACGCCTGGATCTCGTGCCCGGGCGAGAACATGCGGGTGAAATCGGGATTCGGAGCGAACGAGTACGAGTAGACGTGCGACGGGACGTCGCATCCGATGCCGGGATAGGTGTTCTCGCGCCACGTGCCGCCGACGCGGTCGGCCTTCTCGAAACAGACGATGTCGGCGATGCCGGCCTCGCGCAGCTTGATCACTGCGAGGATGCCGGCCATGCCTGCCCCGATCACGCCAACGCGCAGCGATCGGTCCCCGACGAGACGCGAATCCGGCACGGCGTCAGCCATCGGTCTTACGTTGAGTGCCGACCAGCAACTCGCTGAACGCGACGCCCTTGTCGATGCTGGGCTCTCTTGGCAGTCCGAGCACCCGTTCACCGATGATGTTGCGTTGGATCTGGTCAGTCCCACCGCCAATCGAGATGAGGTATGAGGAGAATCCGATGTCGTGCATCCTCCCGCCGAGCGGAGCGTCCTCCCCCCAGAGCGTCGCGTCGGCACCGCAGATCCGGAACATCGTCTCGCGCAACGTGCGCAACAAATGACTGGCGGCCAACTTACCGACCGAGACTTCTGGACCCGGTCGCCCACCTCGTTCGACGGCCGCCTTCACCCGTAGATCGGTGAAGCGAGCGATCTCGAGGAGCGAGTAGATCGTCGCGTACTCCTGCCGGATCAGCGGATCACCCGAACGGTCGTACTGCTCGACGAGACCGCGGAGCAGCGCGCCGACCCCACCCGACGGAACGCCCTCGCCCGACCCACTCTCACGCACCAGGTCGCCCACCCGGCCCGCGAGGTCCGGCTTGGTGATCGACATGCTGCCACCGGAGCTCCCGAACGAACCGGCGCCGAGCATCGTGCGTTCGTTCGCCAGCGTGGTCAACGCGACCCCCCAACCCGAGCCGACCTCGTCGAGCCTGTTCTCCTCCGGCACGACGGCGTCGGTGAGGAAGACTTCGTTGAAGATCGAGCGACCGGTCATCTCCCGAATCGGTCGAATCTCGATGCCAGGCTGATCCATGTCGATCACGAAGTACGTGAGCCCCTGATGCTTCGGGAGGTCCGGGTTCGTCCGAGCGACCAGAATGCCGTAACGGGCGATGTGCGCACCGGAGGTCCACACCTTCTGCCCGTTGATCACCCACTGGTCGCCGTCACGAACCGCACGGGTCTGCAGGGACGCAAGATCGGACCCCGAGCCCGGTTCGCTGAACAGCTGGCACCAGATCTCCCCGTGGACGATGCCGGGCAAGAAGCGATCCTGCTGGTCCGCGGAGCCGTGAGCCAGCAGCGTCGGACCTGCAAGGTTCGGCCCGATACCGGCCGGTGGCCCCAACGCCCCGACCGCTCGACGAGCGACGTTCACCAACGGGGCCAGGTGCGGGTCGACACCGCGCCCGTAACGGTGTGTCGGCCAGGTTGGGAAACCCCACCCGGACTCGGCGAGGACAGCCCACCAGTCGCCGAGCGACATCTCGGGGTCCCAGTTCGCTTCGAACCAGGCCCGAGCTTCGTCAGCGACCGCTCGGGACTCATCGTCGTCGAGCACCGCAGCTACATCTGGAGTCATAAGACATACTATGACATATGTCTCGTCGCGGCGGCAACTGCAGGAGGTGTCGTCATGACGTCGGGTCGAGCGAGCCGAACTCCTCGTACGGAATCGCGATGAACAGTCCCTCCGCCTCCGCGAAACGCTTGCCGGCCACGATGGCTTCGCCGTCGATCCACAGCTTACGGCCGTCGCGCACTCGTAACCGAGCACGAAACTCGAGGCCGACAGCCAGCGGAGTCGGCGCGAGGTAGCTCACGGTCAGGCGGCCGGTGTAGGCGGGCGTCTGGAGCATCGACAACACGAAACCCATCACGTCGTCGAACACGGCGGCGACGATGCCGCCGTGGACACGGCCCGGGGCGCCCTCGAACGCTGCACCGAACGACACCTGTGCCACCGCATCATCACCGTCGCGGTGGCAGGTGATGGCAATTCCCATCGGGTTCGCCGGACCCGAGACGACACAATCGGGATAGTGCACCATGCTGTCACCGTCGAGTGGGGCCACCTCGAACAAACGCCGCTTCATGTCGTCGACCGGACGCGACCGCAACGCAGCGGACTCGACGTCGGGGAACACGTCGCGGACGAGTGCAGTGATGCGGTCAAGCACGTCGTCGTCGACGGCGTGACCGACGATCGAGTGGCCCAACTCACGCAGAGCCGTCGCACACGCGACTCGACTTGGAGAAACGGCGATCTGACCTTGAGACGATTTCACAATAGAGTTGATACTACATCCTTACCTGTTTGTCTCATTCCGCTCGCTGGCCGGCGCCTCGTCTCGCTCAGAAGCGGACCATGCAGCGACGGGGACCCCGAACCTGACCGCCATTCCACGTAACGTCGGCGGGATCGATGAGCTCGAACCTTGGGATCCGGTCCATCCAGGGCGTTTGGAGCGAGTTGTGGGGACAGGTTCGGATGGTCGGCCGAGGGCGTCGCCGATGACCGGCGTGATGTGTCCCGGGTTCGGCGGGCTCGCGGGCGCTTCACGTCGCCTTCTTTCGTCGCCGTGACTCCACGACACGGACACGGACACGGACACGGACACGGACACGGATGATGGAGGTCGGGGGCGCTGCACCACACGCTCGCCAACAGTGGTTCTACGGTTACCGGCCGATTCGGTGGGTGTGGGCCGCACGACGACGGTCCGAGTCCGCGGGCAAGCAGGGTGCTATGAGGACTTTCGGTTGGCCAGTGCCCATGCGCCGGGCAGCAGCGTGCCGGCCAGGACCAGCTTGATGGCGTCACCGATGAGGAACGGGGTGACGCCGAGCGACAGAGCGTTGGTGTCGCCGGTGGCGACGGGCACGTTCAGTCTGTGGGCCAACCATGCCGCGCCGAACGCGTAGATGATGATCGAGCCCAACGCCATCGCCGACCATGACGAGGCCAGGTTGCGGTCGTGCTTGCGTTCGGCGAGGTAGCCGATGACACCGGCAGCGACGACGAAGCCGACGAAGTAACCCATCGTCGCGCCGGTGCCGTTGGTCCAGCCTCCCGCGCCGCCCGCATAGAACGGTAGGCCAACCAAACCGAACATCCAGTACAGCAACTGCGACGCTGCGCCGGAGCGCCAACCCAACGCGCCGCCGGCCAGCAACACACCCAAGGTCTGGCCGGTGATCGGCACGGGCGTGAAGCTGAGCTTCAACTCCCATTGGGCAAGGGCAGCGGTGAGCAGCGCGAACGCAACCACGACAACGATAGCACGCACCGCGGCGAGGTTGCGCTCGGACGGTCGCGACCAGATTCGGTCGACGAGAACGGCGGGGTGAACGGAAGTCATGGTTGATCCTCGGAGGGAGAAGGGGGATGGACAGCTCGGGGAGTCGCCGGGGACCGTCCCGACTGGTACACCAGCGACGCCTGTACGACAAGAATGCATATCATTCGAGCTGAAGAAGCGTCCTGGTAGGGGTGGCGGGGGCGCTCGCGCTTTGTGCGGTGGTCGGAGCCGATGGCTTCGACCGACCCCATTGCCGTATCCAATGTCAGAAGCGGACCATGCAGCGTCGGGGGCCGCGGACCTGGCCGCCCTTCCATGTGACGTCGGCGGGATCGATGAGCTCGAACTCCGGGATGCGTTCCATCCAGACCTGCAGTGCCACCCGAAGTTCGAGTCGGGCGAGGTTCGACCCGGCACAGCGGTGGATGCCGGCACCGAATGCCACATGACGATTGTTCTCGCGATCGAGGAGCACCTGATCGGGGCTCTCGAACACGCGCGGGTCGCGGTTCGCCGCCGGGAACGCCATCAATATCCGGTCACCTGCCTGCATCGGGCACCCCTCGAACTCCGTGTCGTGCGCGACGATTCGAGCCATCGTGACCGGCGCGTAGACCCGAAGCATTTCTTCCACCGCGGTCGGCCACACATCAGGGTGGTCGCGGAGCTGTTGGCGGTGATCAGCGCGATGTGCGAGGTGCCACAGCGAGGACCCGATTGCCGACCACGTCGTGTCGATCCCGGCGATCAGCATCAGATTGCATGCGCCGAGCACGAAGATGTCGTCGACTGGTTGTCCATCGATCTCGAGGCGGAGCAAGTCGCTGATCAGATCGTCGTCGCGCGGGTTCGCTCGCCGATCCTCGATCTGCTGCATGAAGAAGGTGATGATCTTCATCCGGCTCTGCAGGCCGACTTCGCGATCGATCAGACCGGTCTCGAGCACACCGCGTACCCAGTCGACGAAGTCGTCCTCCATCTCGAAGGGGACACCGAGGATCATCGAGATCACGCGAACAGGAATGCGTTGTGCGTAGTCCGACGCGGCGTCTGCGGTGCCGTTGTCGATGAATCCGTCGATCAGCCGGTTGCACAGGTCGCGGGTGATCGACTCGTACTTGGCGACCGCCTGCGGTGCGAACGTCGGCAGGATCGCACGCCGATGCCCGTGGTGCTCCGGCGGATCCGAATCGATCGGTGGGACCCTGACGCCACCATATGGCCCCTCTTTCGATTCAGGAGAGAGTCCGATCACGCCGACCTCACGTGACGTAAAGATCTCCGGAGTCTGTGCCATCGCCACGACATGGGCATGGCGCGTCGGCATCCACGAACCGCCGTTCTGATCGCTGTGCGCGATCGGGCATCCTGACTCGCGGATCTGATCGAGCAGCGGGAATGGGTTCGTGACGAAGTCGTCGTCGAAGATGTCGTAGTGGTTGAGTAGTTCGTCGAGGCTTGCGTTGCGCATTCCCATGGTCACTCCCTGATCTCGATGGCGCGTTCCGGGCAGTTGCCTTCGGCGCGCTTTGCTGCCGCTTCCAAGTCACGCGGGAGGTCTCCCTCGATCAGCACCACCGCATTGCCGATCTCGTCACTTCCGAAGACATCGGGCGCCGCGATGGCGCACATCTGGTGTCCATGACAGCGATCCTGATCAACCCGTACACGCATCTGCAACCCCCAAATCGTAGTCAACTCGAACGATAATACACATCTGCCTCGGCGTCTCACAACGGCAGCACCATGGGACGGAACCAACGGCGCGAGTATGCAGGTCAACACCGCAACACCGTGCCTATCGCCAGCAAGATCAGCTGTCACATTCCGACTGCATCAACACGCGACAGATCAGCTACAGTGCCTCATCTCGACGGGCATCGCAAGAGCGACATGGGGAAGCCGCTCACGCAAGTTCGAATCCGATCACCACCTAGGGGGGCCATGGGTACGAGAACCGGGAATCAGCTTCACGTCGCCGTCGCGACGTGGTTGGATCGCTGCCAGAGCAGACCACACGTGGGCCGTGCGGGGCACGCATGACGTTCGTCAACGGGACCATCCTCGGTGTCTTCACCGGCGCGCCGTACGCGATGTTGGCCATCGTGGTCACGCTGATGTACCGCTCGACCGGCGTCCTGTCGCTAGCCCACGCGGGTTTCGCCAGTATCGCCGCCTACGTCTATGTCGACCTCGCAGGCCCGCTCGGGGACAGTCAATGGCCCGTGGTTCCCGCGGCCGTCATCGCCGTCGCCGTCGCTGCGACCGCCGGCATGCTGGTGGAGCGCGTTGCCATTCGTCAGGTGCGGCACGCGCCGGCCACGACCAAACTCATCGCCACCCTCGGCGTGCTCACCGTGATCAACGGCGTCCTGCTGTACTTCTACGGCGTCGATCCGAAGTCCGCGCGGCTCGTCTTCCCGAACAAGACGGTCCAGATCGGCGACGTGCGCGTCGCGTTCCAACAGTTTGCGGTGCTGGCGATCGCCGTGGGGTCGGCGTTGCTGCTCAGCCGGTTCCTCCATCGAGCACGCTTCGGCGTCGCGATTCGGGCCGTCGCCGACGATCCCGACGCGGCGAGGCTCGCCGGCGTACGGCCCAACGCCGTCTCGCAGTTCAACTGGATTATCGGCGCCACACTTGCGGGCGTCACCGGAGTCCTGGTCGCGCCCCTGCAACTCGTGAGCGTCGGTACGTTCCCGTTGCTCCTCACCAAGGCGTTGGTGGCCACGCTGATCGGTGGACTGGTGTCGCTGCCGCTGGCCTTCGCCGGAGGCATCGCCGTCGGAGTCATCGAGAGCATCTCGATACTCAAGTCGAGCGTTCCCGGCGCATCGGACCTCGTCGTCCTGGTGCTCGTCACGGCAGTGCTGCTGTTCCGCAGAAAGTGGCCCACCGTTGCCGCATCGGCAGCTCCCACGGCACGCTCGGTCCCGCGCTTCACGGTGCCCGCTCGCTTCCGCTGGCTGCTCATGGCGATTGCACTCGCCGGCGTGGCCGCGGCGGTGATCATCCCCGCTGGTTCGACCTATTGGTCCTTCATCGGCGGGCGAGCCCTGTTCTTCGCGATCCAATGCCTGGCGATCGTCGTCGTCTCCGGTTGGGGTGGCC
>JAUXQB010000148.1 GCA_030685215.1 Actinomycetota bacterium | reverse complement strand
GGCACGCTCACCGATGCGATCGAAGTGATCAACGCCGGCGCGTTTCAGGTGTGGTCGAGCCGCGTGGGTCAGGCGTTCGAGACGATGAAGTGGGACCGCCGCCGCTTCCGAGGCCGCGCCTGACCAGAGAGGCGAGCGACTGAGCGGACAAGTGCCTGCGGGTTCCGTCAGGTGTGTTCGATTCCGATTTCAACCCGCAGGTGCGTTCGTGCGCCGCAGCCATATGCTCTGCTCACCGACAACGTTCCGTGCACCAAGTGCAGCAGAAATTGTCGCTGCACGAGACACACTCCTGTGCCCGGGACATCAAGCGCCGGGCGCCGTGTTGGGTCACCTATTTCCGACACGTCGGGCGCATCCGACGCAGGTGACTTGCGTCGATGACCATAAGAACCCGTCATCCGAGTGCCAGCCAACCAATCGAGTGGCAGCCGGCCATCCGAGTGGCGGATGCACCCCCGTCGGGCCGCTCCCACTCGGATGGACCGCCAACAAGGCCGCGAGCCCGCCGCACCACACGATCACCCGCACGACGTGAGGCGAACCGGGGAAGCTGTCGCTCCCCGAAACGAACTGCCGTGCCCGAGGCGGCCGCGCCGTGCTCCCTCGGGTCAGTGGATGGTGGTGAGGCCGCCGTCGATCACGAGCAGCTGGCCGTTCACGTAGCTGGCCTCCGAGCTGAGGAGGTAGAGCACGCCGTTCGCGATGTCGGCGGCGGTGCCCTGGCGGCCGAGCGGGAGCTGCCCCTCCGTGCGGCTCGGCCGGTCGCGAGTGGCGCGCCGGCCCATCGGTGTGTCGATCAAGCCGGGCACCACCACGTTCGTGCGCACGCGCCGGCGACGACCTTCGAACGCGGTGTGCCGGCACAGTCCGGCGAGCGCGGCCTTCGACGAGTCGTAGGCGGGGATGCGGCTGCCCGGCTTCAACGACGCGACCGACGAGACGAGCACGATGGCACCGTCGTCGTCGAGGTGCTGCAGGCCGAGCTTGCAGCCGAGGAAGTGTGCGCGAGCGTTGAGCGCGAAGGTGCGGTCCCACGCCTCGGCGCTGGTGCCCGACAGCCACATCGGGCCGCCCATGCCCACGTTGACCACCACGCCGTCGAGACCACCGAGCGCGTCGACCGCGGCGGCGAACGTTTCGGTCATCGAGGCCTCGTCGGTGGCATCGACGAGGAACGCTCGCGCGGACTCACCGATGAGGGCAGCGGTCTCGGCGGCGCGATCCAGGTGGAGATCGGCGCACGCGACCGCGGCACCTTCCTCGGCGACACGGAGGCATGCGGCGCGTCCGTTGCCCATCGTGACCTGATCCGCCGGGAGCCCGTAGGTCTCCTGCCCGGCGCCGATGACCAGTACCCGCCGGCCCGCCATCCGTCCCGTTGCATTCGCTGCCACTCGCGACCTCCTCGTCGGCCGCTTTCCTAGCAGGACCGTCAGAGGGAGGTGACCACCGAGATGCCCGGCTGCGAGAACGCACCCATGGCCGGCAGCGCGGCCGGCACGTCGTCGAGCGACAGGCGTTGAGTGATCATGAGCGCAGGGTCGAACCCGCCGTGCTCGATGAGCTCGAACACCTGCGGGAAGCGCGAGGCGGAGAGGCCGTGCACGCCCAGCACTTCCAGCTCGTCGCGGATGACGCGCGAGATCGCGACGTCGGCGGTGGCCGACGGGAACAGGCCCACCTGCACGTGCCGGCCCAGCGGGCGCAGCGAGCGGATGGAGCTGTTGGCCGTGACCGAGTGGCCGAGACAGTCGATCGAGACGTGTGCGCCGCCGGTCAGCTCCACGAGAGCGTCGCCGACGTCGTCGGCGCCGGTGGCGTCGAAAGCCACGTCGGCACCGAGCGCGGTGGCGAGCGCGAGCGCCTCGGGTGCGATGTCGACCGCGACGACTCGAGCACCGAGTGCGCGTCCGAACGCGATGGCCGCGAGTCCGACCCCGCCGCAGCCGTGCACGACCAGCACCTCTCCGGCGGCGAGCCGGCCGCGTTCGATGACCGCACGGTACGCAGTGGAGACGCGGCAGCCGACGAGCGCCGCGACCTCGTCACTGATGCCGTCGGGCACCACCACCGCGTTGATGTCGGCGAACGGCACGGCCGTGAACTGCGCGAACGCACCCCACCGCGTGAAGCCGGACTGCTGCTGGTTGCGGCACACCTGGTGCTGGCCGAGCCGGCACGGCTCGCAGCTGCCACACCCGCACACGAACGGCGCCACGATGCGGTCGCCCGTGCGGATTCGCTCGACGCCGCTGCCGACTGCGACGACACGACCGACGAACTCGTGACCACCCACGTGCGGGCACACGATGTCGGGGTCGGTGCCGTGCCAGCCGTGGTAGTCGCTGCGGCACAGGCCGACGGCGAGCACCTCCACCACCACCTCGCCCGGCACCGGTGCGGGGTCGGCGACGTCGGTGACCACGATCGGCCCGCGGAAGGCCTCGTAGACGGCTGCTCTCACTCGTAGACCAGGCAGCCGTCGTCGAGGTCGGCGGCCGGCAGCGAGTCCTTCTCCACCCAGTAGTCCTGCGTGTGCTGCCACTCGGGCGTGTCGCCGCGCTTGGGCAGCAGGTGCATGCCGCGCATCAGGTAGCCGGGGTTGAAGTTCTCCGGGTCGATCCAGTCGAGGATGGGCATGTCGGCATCGGTGCCGCGCAGCGCGGGCGTGACGCGGTGCGCGCCCTTGTCCTCCATGTGGTGCAGCAGCCGGCAGACGAAGTCGCTGATCAGGTCGGCGCGCAACGTCCAGCTGGCGCGGAAGTAGCCGAACACCCACAGCAGGTTGGGCACACCGGTGAACATCATCCCGCGATAGGTGACGGTGTTCGCGAAGTCGACCGGCTCGCCGTTGACGGAGAAGTCGATGTCGCCGAGCACGCTGAGGTTGAAGCCGGTAGCGGTGATGATGACGTCGGCGGTGAGCTCCTCGCCGCTCTTCAGCAGGATGCCCTTCTCCGTGAAGGTGTCGATGTGATCGGTGACCATCGACGCCTTGCCCGAGCTGATGCCGGCGAACAGGTCGCCGTCGGGCACATACGCCAGGCGTTGCCGCCACGGTCGATAGGTGGGGCTGAAATGCGTGTCGACGTCGTAGCCCTCGGGCAGGTGCGCGCGCACGCCGTTGATCAGTTCGGTGCGCAGGAACTCGGGTTCCGTGAACGACAGCTGCGTGATGGCCTGCTGGTCGTGCAGGATCTTGCGGCGGACGATCTCGTGGATCCACGTCTCGTCGATGTCGAGCTCGCGCAGCATGTCGGCCACCTCGTTCGCGTTGCGCCCGGTCCAGAAGTAGGTGGGCGATCGCTGGAGCACGGTGACGTGGTTGCACTGGCCGGCGATGTTGGGCACCAGCGTGGCGGCGGTGGCGCCGGACCCGATGACGATGACGTTCTTGCCGGTGAGGTCGAGGTCGTCGGGCCAGGTCTGCGGGTGCACGATGCGTCCCTGATAGCGGTCCATGCCCGGCCAGTCCGGGGTGTAGCCCTCGGCGTGCCGGTAGTAGCCCTGGCACATCCACAGGAAGTTGGTGGTGAAGCGCAGTTGTTCGCCGGTGTCAGTGCGAGTGGCCTCGATGGTCCAGGTGTTGGTGTCGTCGCTCCAGCTCGCGGAAGAGATGCAGTGCTGGTAGCGGATGTGCGGCTCGAGACCGCCTTCGCTGATGACCTCGCCCATGTACTTGCGGATCTCCTCCGCGCTCGCAATGGGTGCGCCGGTCCACGGCTTGAAGCGGTAGCCGAACGTGTAGAGGTCGCTGTCGCTGCGGATGCCCGGGTACTTGTGCATCAGCCACGTGCCGCCGAAGCTCTCGAGTGCTTCCAGCACCACGAACGAGGTGCCCGGGCACTGCTGGGTGAGATGGTGGGCGGCGCCGACGCCAGAGATGCCGGCCCCGACGATGAGCACGTCGAAGTGCTGCGCTTCCGTGGGTGCTGCCTGACTCATGCCACGCCTCCTGTGTCGCTGCGAGCTTCGCGCAGTGCTTCGGCCCCGAAGAAGTTGGCGGTACCGCGGGCCGGGCGTCCAAATTGCGCGATGTGTTTCGCTGGCCGATGCACAGCGCGCAACTTGGTGGAGGTCAGAGGTCGTTGCGGACGACTCGGCCGGCGGTCATGACCATCGCGACGCGGGCCAGGGCCTCGATGTCGTCGAGCGGGTTCTCGCGCAGGGCGATGACGTCGGCGTGCTTGCCCTCGTCGAGCGTGCCGAGGTGGTCGGTCTGGCGCAGCAGGCGGGCGGCGTTGACGGTGGCCGTGCGGATGCTGTCGGCCGGCGACAGGCCGGCGGCCTGGTTGAGCAGCACGCACTCCTGCGCGTTGAGGCCGTGGTGGTTGCCGGGCGTGCCGGCATCGGTGCCCATCGCGATGACGACGCCGAGCTCGTGTGCACGGCGGATGACGGCGAGGTGCACGTCGTTGAACTCGGTCATCCGCGAGAGCAGGTGGGGCGGCATCGTGGCCACGGCCTCGGGGTCGCGGAACAGCAAGTCACCGGCGCACAGCGTGGGCACCAACGCCGTGCCCGCGGCAGCCATCTTCCGCAACGCCTCGTCGTCGGCGAACGTGCAGTGCTCGATGCTGTCGACACCCGCGTCGATCGCGTTGTGGATGCCGGCCAGCGCGTGCGCGTGCGCCGCCACGTGCTTGTGGTTGTCGTGGGCGATCTCCACCGCCGCCTGCAGTTCGGCGAGCGTGAACTGGATGGCACGCGAGTCCTCGGTCTCCGACGACAGCATCGCGCCGGTGGCCATCACCTTGATCAGGTCGGCGCCCTTCGCCAGCTGTCGGCGGGCGGCGGCGCGCACGGCGTCGGCGCCGTCGGCCACCTCGTACATGCCCGGGTAGTAGTCGGCGGTGGAGGTGGTGACGGAGAGCAACCGCCCGGCGAGGAACAGGCGCGGCCCCACGCACGTGCCCGCGTTGATGGCATCGCGCACCGCCATCTCCACGTAGCTCCACCCGCCCACGTCGCGCACCGTGGTGATGCCGGCCATCAGCGTCCGCTCCGCGGCTGCCGCCGTATAGAGCGCGACCGCGGCATCGGTGCGTGTGGCCGACGCGGCGGGGTCGCCCGCGTCGGTGGGCAAGGTGAGGTGCACGTGACAATCGATGAGGCCGGGCAGCAACCAGCAGCCGCTGACGTCGATCACTTCGTCGCCGCTCTCCCGGCGGGCGCCGCTGCGGATCGTGCTGATGCGACCGTCGTCGACACCGATGTCGGCCGCACGGAACGAGCCCTGCTCGACGTCGTAGACCTGCCCACCCACCAGCCAGCGCATGAGGCGAGCGTACGTGGTCAGCCGGAGCGGCTCATCCCGGGCGAGCTCGCTCTGACGAGCCACGGCTTCCGCGGTGCCCTTCGAGTCACCTCTTTCGGACGCGAACTCGCGCGTCCGACAGAGGTGAACCGCACGTAGCATCGCACGGCGCTGCGGAGCTGATCGAGAGGTCAGCGTCGACGGAACTCCATTACCCAGTTCGTCTCCCACTCCACGCCGTCGAGCGAGAAGGCCTGCTCCCAGCGCGCTCGATCGGCGCCGAGCACGGTCCAGGTGAACACCACGTCGACCGGGCGGCCGTCATCGACATCGGTGCCCACGAAGGTGCCGACGTCGCCGGCGAACCCGCCGACCACTGGCGGCTCGAAGACGCCGCGTGCGCTGTTGACCCACACGATCGACCACTGCTGCGCGACGACGTCGAAGCTGCGGATCGTCGCGCCGGACCAGCCGCGGTCGGGGAAGTCGAGTTGCTCGATGTTGAGCACGCCACCCAGCCGCTGCTCGACGTGGCCACGCCCGGCGAACTCGTCCCACTCGTCGCTGCCCACGTGGCGGTGGTGCAGCCGGCGGTTGGCGACGTCCCAGTCGCCGACGAGGAAGTCGAAGTCGGTCACGTGTCCGGTGGGGTTGCTCATGCCGTCATGCTCCTCGACATACCTGCCACGGAGTGTCAGGTATTCGTGATCTACTGCATTCGTGCGCGCGAGCCGTCTGCTGTCGATCCTGATGCTGCTGCAGGCACGCGGGCAGGTGAGCGCCGTCGAGCTCGCCGAACACGTCGAGGTCTCGGTGCGCACGGTGTACCGCGACATCGAGCAGCTCAGCGCGGCCGGCGTGCCGGTGTACGCCGAGCGTGGGCGCAACGGCGGATTCCGACTGCTCGACGGCTGGCGGACGAAGCTCACCGGCCTCACCGAGGAGGAGGCACAGGCCATGTTCCTGGCCGGGTTGAGCGGACCGGCCGAGCAGCTCGGGCTCGGCGACGCGCTGGCCCTCGCGCAACGCAAGCTGGCCGCTGCGCTGCCCGCGGGCTGGCAGTCCGACGCGATGCGCGTCAGCTCACGCGTGCACCTCGACCCCATCGGCTGGTATCAGCCACCCGCGTCGGCCGATCACTTGTCGATCATCGCCGCGGCGGTCTGGGCCGACGAGACCGTCGACATCCGCTACGAGAGCTGGACGTCGACCAGCGACCGGCGCATCTCACCCCTCGGCCTCGTCATCAAGGCTGGCACCTGGTACGTGGTCGCCGAGACGGACGGATCGACTCGCACGTTCCGACTGTCGAGCGTGCTGGCGGCACGGCCGACCGGCGAGCACTTCCGGCGTCCAGCGAAGTTCGACCTCGCCGCGCACTGGGCGAGCGCGATCCTCGAGTTCGAGAGGTCCCGCTACACGGCCACGGCCACCGTGCTGGTGTCGGACTCCGGCCTCGACGCGCTCCGGCGACTGAGCACCGCGACCGCCGCGGCGGCCGCCGGTGAACCCGACGACACTGGCTGGCGACGGGTGACGATCCCCATCGAATCGGTGCCGCACGCGGCGGGCCAGTTGCTGCAGCTGGGTGTCGAAGTGGAAGTCGTCGAGCCGGCCGAGCTGCGATCGCACCTGCACGAGCTCGCAGCGCAGATCGTCGCCCGCCACCGCTGACGGCGGTCGACGGAGCTTCGGGAAGCTTCTCATCGCGGCAGTCGCGATGAGAAGCTTCGCGAAGTACTCTCGCGTCGTGCACGCGCCCGAGTCAGCCTCCGACACGTCGAGCGCCCAGGCGCAGCAGGCGTGCGTGTCGTGCGGGTCGCCGTACGCCCGAGCGTGGGCGACGCCGCAGGGGCCGGCACAGCTGTGCCCGACGTGCGCCACCATGCACGGCCTCGGCTGCCCGTAGCGGCTCGTAGAGTGCGCGCATGAAGTACATCAAACTCGGGTCCACCGGCGTCGACGTGTCGAAGATCTGCCTCGGCTGCATGAGCTACGGCATCAGCGATCGCGGCTCACATGCGTGGACGCTCGACGAGGAGCAGAGCCGGCCGTTCATCCGGCGTGCGGTCGAGGAGGGCATCAACTTCTTCGACACGGCCAACGTCTACTCCGACGGCACCAGCGAGGAGATCGTCGGCCGCGCGCTGGCCGACTTCGCCCGGCGGGAAGAGATCGTGCTGGCCACCAAGGTGCACGGCACGATGCGCAGCGGCCCCAACGGTCGCGGCCTGTCGCGCAAGGAGATCATGTTCGAGATCGACGCCAGCCTGCGCCGGCTGGGCACCGACTACGTCGACCTGTTCCAGATCCACCGCTGGGATCCGCGCACGCCCATCGAGGAGACGATGCAGGCGCTGCACGACGTGGTGCGCGCGGGCAAGGCGCTGTACATCGGCGCCTCGTCGATGTGGGCATGGCAGTTCGCGAAGGCGCAACAGGTGGCGGAACGCAACGGCTGGACGAAGTTCGTCACCATGCAGAACCACTACAACCTCGTCTACCGCGAGGAGGAGCGCGAGATGCTGCCGCTCTGCATCGACCAGGGCATCGGCGTCATCCCGTGGAGTCCGCTCGCACGTGGCTTGCTCACACGCGACCCGTCGGCGGCCACCGCCCGCCAGGAGACCGACGAGTTCGGCAAGACCCTGTACGGCACCGCCGACGCGGAGGTCATCCGCCGCGTCGGCGATGTGGCCGATGCACGCGGCGTGTCACGCGCACAGGTGGGCCTCGCGTGGGTATCGCGGCACCCGGCCGTCACCGCACCCATCGTGGGTGTCACAAAGCCGCACCACCTCGACGACGCCATCGCATCCGTGAGCCTCGAGCTCACCGCCGAGGAAGCGGCGCTGCTGGAAGCGCCCTACACCCCGCAGCCCGTTCAGGGCTTCTGAACCGCCGCGTCCAACGCCGGCCACAGCGCCGGGTCGAGCGCGACCTCGGCGAACGCCACGTCGGCCTCGATCTCCTCCGCGCTGCGTGCACCCACCAGCGCGCAGGTGACGGCGGCGTGCTGCAGCACGAACTGCAACGCGGCCGCCGGCAGCGGCACCCCGAACTCGGCACACACCGATTGCAGGCGTTGCGCCCGTGCGATCAACGACGGCGCAGCGGCCGCGTAGTCGAACGTGGCCCCTTCCACCGGCGCGGCCAACAGGCCGCTGTTGAACACGCCGCCTGCGATCACTTGCACGCGGCGGCGTGCGCACTCGTCGAGCAGCGCCGCACCGCTGCGGTCGAGCAGCGAGTAGCGACCGGCCAGCAGGATGCAGTCGAGATCCACCTGCTCGACGAAGCGAGCGAGCATCTCGACCTGGTTCATGCCGCATCCGACCGCGCCGACGACACCCTGCTCGCGCAGTTGGATCAGCGTGGGGAACGCGGTGGCCAGCGCCTCGGCCTCGTGATGGTCGGGGTCGTGCACGTGCACCACGTCGAGCCGATCGACGCCGAGCCGGGTCAGCGTGTCGTCGAGCGAACGGAGCACACCGTCGCGGCTGAAGTCGAAGACGGGGTCGACAGCAGGGATGTCGACGAACGCCGTCGTCGAGCGAGGCGCACCGACCGGCGGAGCGACGAGCACGCGACCCACCTTCGACGACAGCACGAACTGGTCGCGCGGGTACTGCGCGAGCGCACGGCCCAGCCGAACCTCCGCGAGCCCGTGGCCGTACTGCGGCGCGGTGTCGAACGTGCGGATGCCGCTCGCCCACGCCGAGTGCACCGTGGCATCGGCGTCGGCGTCGCTGACCGCCGTGAACAGGTTGCCCAGCGGCGCGGTGCCCAGGCCCAGCCGGCCGGAGGCAACGATCACTGCCACTCGGCACCGTCGGGGAAGCGGAGCGCGGCCAACGACTCGGGGTGCATCTCGATGCTGTACCCGGGTGCCTCGGGGACGACGTAGGCACCGTCGCGCACGACCGCCGGGTGCAGGAAGTGCTCGTGCAGGTGGTCGGCGTACTCGGTGGTGCGGTCGACGAGCGAGCCGCTGATGCACAGGAAGTCGATGATCGAGATGTGCTGCACGTACTCGCACAGCCCGATGCCGCCGGCGTGCGGGCACACGGGTACGTCACGGGCAGCAGCGAGCAGCAGCACGGCCAGCACCTCGTTGAGACCACCCAACCGGCACGCGTCGACCTGCACGTAGTCGAGCGCCTCGGCCTGCAGCAACTGCTTGAAGATCAGCCGGTTGGCCGCGTGCTCGCCCGTCGCCACCCCCACCGGTGCGACACCGCGGCGAATGCGCGCGTGGCCGAGGATGTCGTCGGGGTGCGTCGGCTCCTCGATCCAGCGCAGCCCGAACGGGCGCAGCTGGTTCGTCCAGTCGATCGCCTGCTGCACGTCCCACACCTGGTTGGCATCGGCCATCAGCTGGCGGCCGTCGCCGATCTCCTCGCGCATCACCTCGCAACGACGCATGTCGCTGACCACGTCGATGCCGACCTTCGTCTTGAAGCTGGTCCAGCCCGCCGCCATCGCGACCTGACAGCGCTCGCGCACCTCCGCCTCGGGGTACCCGAGCCAACCGGCGGAGGTGATGTACGCGGGGTAGCCGTCGCGCCGCAGGTCGGCGAGCCGCTCGGCCTTGCCGGGCGCGGCACGCTGCAGCAGATCGAGCGCGCGCGCTTCGTCGACCTCGTCGCGCAGGTAGCGGAAGTCGATGCAGTCGATGAGCTGAGCCGGTTCCATTTCGGCCACCAGCTGCCACACGGGCACACCGCGTTCCTTCGCCCACAGGTCCCACACGGCATTGACGAGTGCGGCCGTCGCGAGGTGGATGACGCCCTTGTCGGGGCCGAGCCAGCGCAGCTGCGAGTGGTTGGTCACCTGCCGCCAGAACGCGCCCATGTGATCGGTGAGGTCGCTGAGCCGGCGGCCCACCACCAGTTCGCCGAGCGCCTCGATCGCGGCACAGCACAGCTCGTTGCCCTTGCCGATCGTGAAGGTCATGCCATGGCCCTCGTGCTCGCCGTCGGTGTGCAGCACCACGTACGCCGCCGAGTAGTCGGGGTCGGGGTGGTTGGCGTCGCTGCCGTGCAGGAACGCGGACGTGCGTGCGCGCAGGTCGTGCGTGGTGAGAGAGGTGATGGTCGTTCGAGGTGTGGTGGTCACGGAGTCAGGACGTTAGGCGCGAGACTGAGCCCTCATGACGCTCAGAGTGGCTCTCGTCGGCGGGCCGATGTACGACCACCTGTACTCGCTGTTCGATCGCGACGGCATGCCCGACACCGAGGTCGTGGTGCACGCCGACCACCCGACGCTCAACCGGCGCGTCGCCGAGATGCTGGCAGCGGGCGAACGCATCGACGTGCTGGCCACTCACTCGAAGTACGCACCGTCGCAGGCGCAGTGGTTGCGCCCGCTCGACGCGCTCGTCGATCCCGGCGAGCTGGCGCCACTCGCCGTCGATCTGTGCCGCGGTCCCGATGGGTTGTGGTGCGTACCGCGCCTGATCGACGTGCGCATCATGTGGGCGCGTCACGACCGTCTCGCGGCGGTGCCCGACTCGTGGGAGGCGTGGGCGGCGAGCGATGCGGTGTTCGGGTTCCCGGGCCGCGAGTCGGGCTTGTTCGGCACCTTCTTCGAACTGGTCGTCGGAGCCGGCGGGCAACTGTTCGCCGATGATGGGTCGCCGTGCATCGACTCACCCGAGGCGGTGCACGCGGTGGACCTGCTGTGCACCCTCGCCGGCCGCGCGCCGACCGACCTCCCCGACTGGCACTACGACCAGGTCGACGCCGCGCTGCTCGACGGTCGCGTCGACGCCATCGGCGCATGGCCCGGCGGGTGGGGCGCCATCAGCCGCTCGCCGCTCGCGGGCGTACTCCGCCCGCACCCGTACCCGCGCGGCACCCACCGTCGCGTCAGCTACGCCGGGTGCCACGCGTGGGCGATCCCCACCACGTGCGGCGACCTGCCCGGCGCGGTCGCACTGCTGCAGCTGCTGATGAGTGCCGAGGCGCACGCGCTCGACGCGGCCGGCGGCAGCGTGTGCGCGCACGTGCAGGCCTTCCGCGACGTGGTGCCCGCGAACGACATCGACAGTGACCGGCTGGCCATCACCACCGCCGCCATCGAGCAGGCGATGATCACCTATCCGCCGCATGCGCGCTTCCCTGAGCTGGAGGACGCCGGCTGGGCAGCCATTCACCGCGCGCTCCGCGGTGAGGTCGGTCCGGCCGATGCGGTCCGGTCCGTACAGCAGGTGGCCGAACAGGTGCTCAGCGGCCACTGACCCCGTCGCCGCGAGCAGAGGTGCCGTAGGCTGGCCTCGGAGCCACGATCGATGGGAGCCACCGTGGCAGCAGTCATCTCGGTGCAACGTCTGGAGAAGTCGTTCGGCACTACTCGGGCGCTCGACGGCCTCGACCTCGAGGTGGAACGCGGCGAGGTGCACGGCTTCCTCGGTCCCAACGGCGCCGGCAAGTCGGTCACCATCCGCATCCTGCTGGGGTTGCTGCGCCACGACGCCGGCACGGCCCGACTGCTCGACGGCGACCCCTGGCAGGATGCCGTCGAGCTGCATCGACGCCTCGCGTACGTGCCCGGGGACGTGAACCTGTGGCCGAACCTCAGCGGCGGCGAAGTGATCGATCTGCTCGCGAGACTTCGCGGCCACACCGACCTCCGCCGCCGAGCCGAACTGCTGGACCGCTTCGCGCTCGACCCGCGCAAGAAGTGCCGCACGTACTCGAAGGGCAACCGGCAGAAGGTGGCGTTGGTCGCTGCGCTCACCAGCGACGCAGAGCTGCTCGTGCTCGACGAGCCCACCGCCGGGCTCGACCCGCTGATGGAGGCGGAGTTCCAGCAGTGCATCCTCGAGGCCAAGGCCGAGGGGCGCACCGTGCTGCTGTCGAGCCACATCCTGGCGGAGGTGGAGCAGCTGTGCGATCGAGTCACCATCATCCGCCAGGGGCGCACCGTGCAGCGTGGCACCCTCGCCGAGCTGCGCCACCTCACGCGCACCTCGGTCGAAGCCGTCGTCGAGGGGCCGGTGCCACAGCTCGCGCACATGGAGGGCGTACATCACCTGCAGTTCGATGACCCCGGCGCGGGTGGCGTGCACGTCACGTTCGACGTCGACGCCGGCAACCTCGGTGAAGCAATCCATCTGCTCGCCGACACGGGCATCCGCACGCTCGTCAGTCAGCCGCCGACGTTGGAGGAGCTGTTCCTGCGGCACTACGACGACGAGTCGTCGCCGCCGGTCGAGCCAGCGGGTGAGCGATGACCCGCGCCGACTTCACCAACACGTTCGTCATGATGCGCCTCGTGCTCCGGCGCGACCGCACTCGATTCGCGGTGTGGGTGCTGGCGATCGCGGTGCTGGTGCTCACCTCGGCCAGCAGCGTCAAGGGTCTCTACGACACACCCGAGTCGCTGGCGGCATATGCGCGGCTGGTCAAGGACAACGCGGCCCTCATCGTGCAGGCCGGTCCCGGATTCGGCCTCGACGACCCCACCGTCGGCGCGGTCCTGATGAACGAGCTCTCGATCTGGGCGATCATCGTCGTCGCGTTGCTGAGCATGTTCACCGTCACCCGCCACACCCGCGCCGAGGAGGAGAGCGAGCGAGCCGACGTGGTGCGCTCCACACCGCTCGGCCGCGACGCCAATGCCGCAGCCACGATGCTCGCCGTGCTGCTCGTCGATGTGGTGGTGGCCGCAGTCGTGGCGGGCGGGTTGGTCGGTCTCGGCCTGTCGGTGGCGGGCTCGGTCGCGTTCGGCGCATCCCTCGTGGGCGCTGGCGTGGTGTTCGCCAGCATCACGCTGGTGTCGGCGCAGATCTTCCCCACAGCGCGCGCCGCGAGCGGCAGCGCGTTCCTGGTGCTCGGCATCTCCTTCGTGATCCGCGCCATCGGCGACGTCGCCGGCAACGGGCTGTCGTGGCTGTCGCCGATCGGGTGGGCGCAGGCCGTGCGACCGTTCGCCGACGAACGGTGGTGGGTGCTGCTGCTGCCGATCGCCGCATCGTTCGTGCTCGTTGCACTCTCGGCCGGCCTCGCCGACCGACGCGACCTGGGAGCGGGCCTGCTGCCGCAACGGGTGGGCCCGGCGTCTGCCGGCGCGCTCCTCTCCACCCCGTTCGGACTGGCCGTGCGCCTCCACCGCGCGTCGGTGCTGGGATGGGCCACCGGCGTGACGCTGCTGTCGTTCTTCTACGGCGTGGTGGCCGAGCAGGCGCAACGCATGCTCGACGACAACCCCGACCTGGCCGACTTCTTCGCGCAGTTGGGCACCGGCTCCATCACCGACGCGTTCCTGGCCACCGCCGTCACCATGACCGCACTGCTGGTCGGCGGGTATGCCGTCGCCGCCGTGCTCCGCTTGCGCACCGAGGAGTCGGGCGGCCGCGCCGACCCACTGCTCGCCACCCCGACGTCGCGCGCGCGGTGGGCGCTCAGCCATCTGGCGGTCGCGATGGTGGCGCAGGTGGCACTGCTCGCGGCAGGCGGACTCGCGCTCGGCCTCGGCGCGGCGGTGGCGATGGGCGACGCCGGCAGAGTGCTGCAACTGACGGGCGCCACCTTGGCGATGGCGCCGGCAGCGGCGCTGCTGGCCGCCATCGCGTTCCTGTTCGCTGCCGCCTGGCCGCGAGCAGCGCTCGCGTCGTGGGTCGGAGTGGGTGCGGCCGCCGTCATCGCCCTGCTCGGCGGCGTGCTCGACCTGCCCGACGCGGTGAAGGCGCTCTCCCCGTTCCACCACGTGCCCGCGATGCCGGTGCAGCCGTTCGAGGTCGCTCCGTTGCTCGTGCTCGCGGCGATGGGAGCGCTCGCGGTCGCCGCCGGTCTCGGCGGGTTGCGCCGACGCGACATGGCGCGCACATGACGGGCACGCCGCGCACCCCTCACCCGTTGCGGATGGCGGTCGAGGCGAGGGCGTTGCTCGACGGAGCGGAACTGCTGCTGCGCACACCGTCGCTGGCACGGGTACGCAAGGGCGACGGCCACAGCGTCATCGTGCTGCCCGGCTTCGGTGCGTCCGACATGTCGACCGCACTGCTGCGCCGGTTCCTGAGCAGCAAGGGGTACGACGTGCAGGGGTGGGGCCTCGGCACCAACCACGGTCGCGTGATCGACCTGCTGCCGATGGTGCTCCACCTCGTGCGCACCACGGCAGCACGGTCCGGCCGCGTCTCACTGGTCGGTTGGAGCCTCGGCGGTGTGCTCGCGAGAGAAGCCGCTCGCGAGCTGCCGAACCAGGTGCGCCGCGTGATCACGATGGGCACGCCGGTGGTCGGCGGACCGAAGTACACGCAGACAGCTCGCACGTTCCAGGCTCGTGGCGTCGATCTCGACCACGTCGAGCGGATGATCGACGAGCGCGAGTTGCGCCCGATCACGGTGCCGATCACTGCCATCTACAGCCACAACGACGGTGTGGTCGACTGGCGTGCATGCATCGACCGGGTCACGCCGGGGGTGGAGCACATCCGCGTGCGAGCCACACACCTCGGCATGGGCGCCAGTGCAGAAGTGTTCCGCATCGTGGCGCACCGACTTGCCGCTACTCCCCCTGCGGCTGGCCCTGCGCCGCGCCCTGCCGGAACTGCTCCGGCTGGATCGTGATGAACAGCGCCTTCGATCGCGCGACAACCTGGCCGCCGGCCGACAGCTCCCCGCTCATCGACAGCTTGCGCCCATTGGTCTCCACCAGCCGCACCCGACACTCGAGCGGCACACCGATGGGCACGCCGGCCTCGTAGCGCACCGACAGCTCGCCGGTGAAGGCGGGCAGTGCCTGCAGCGTGAGCACGAAGCCGTACACGTCGTCGAACAGCGCAGCCACGATGCCGCCGTGGCTGCGACCGGGTGCACCCTCATGAGCGGCGCGCAGGGTGAGCGAGCCGACCACCTCGTCACCGTCGCGCATGATCGTCAGATCGAGCCCCCACGGGCTCGATCGGCCGGAGACCGGGCGTTCGTCGTAGCTGGTCATCACCGAACCGTCGGGCGGCGGGGTGCCCCACTCTCCGTCGCGCGGCACCTCTGCGCGCGAACGCAACGGCCCGGCGGAGAGCTGGCCGGTGAGCGCGGCCAGTGATCCGGCGACGGTGTGGAGCAACGGGATCGGCGCGTGATGCCCGACGAGCGCGTGCCCCACATCGCGGATCGCGCGGCCTGCGGCCGCCCGGGCCTCGGCCACCTGGTCGGGGTGATCCGGCTGCGCGACGTGCATCAGCGGGTCGATGTGGGCGGAGTGCGCGTGTTCGCTCATCGATGAACAAACGTAGACGCATCACCCACTGCACCCACCAAGCGGCGCACGTGCAGGTGCATCGAGTGCACGCCGCTCGCAGGCGGCAGGAACATCAACGGGCAGGCACCGGGAACCACCTCGATGCCGAACCGCTCGCCCGCCTGCAGCGCCCGCTCGCTGAGCGCTCCCGCGCCGGCACCGCGGAACAGCCACACGTGCCGGATGCCGTGCGCACCGCATTCCTCCACCGCCTCGACCGCCGCGTCGCCGGCGAGCATGATCATCGCCGCGTCGACCGTGGGGCCGAGGTCGCGAATCCGCGCCACACACGCGACGCCATCGACGTCGGTGGCCTGCGGGTTCACGGGCACCACCTCGATGCCGTGGTCGCGCAGCGCACGGAACACCGTGTTGCCGAACTTCTTCGGGTCCGCCGAGGCGCCGATCACGGCGATGCGAGGACGGTCGAGGAACGCTCGAGCCACTGCCGGATCGACGACGGCACGACCCTTCGCCCGCGTGCGCCATCCGGCGAACGCGAACGCCCCGCCGACGGCGAAGTAGACCGGCTGGAACGGGCTGAAGTCGCGGATGACCAGCAACTGCACCACGATCCACCCCATCAGCAGCACGCCGGCGATCATCGCTGTGGCACCGGTGCTCGACCTGCCGAACCACGATCGGCGGGCGAGCATCGAGAACGGCAACGCAACCAGCAGGGCCAGTGCGATGCCCGCCAGCACCGGGCTCCCGAACGGCAGCCGTGATTCGATGTCGCCCAGCGAGAGGAACCCGGCGACCAGGCCGGCCGCGCCGAACCATGCACCGATCGCGACTAGGGCGGCACCGATCCACATCACTGGTCGGCGGGGCGCGTTCTTGTTCGTCGTCATCGTGAACACCTCCTCGTTGTGGTTCCATCATGCGCCGGCCGGCCCCATCGTCGGCAGGGAACAACGACCTCACGACCGGCTCCGATCCGGCCGATGAACAGGTGATGAGTCCGAGCGCCAACCTCCGATCCGGCGTGCGCGCCTGCGCGGCAGCGGCGTTGCTCTCGGTGGTGCTGCCGGGGGCGGGGCACCTGGCGATCCGCGCGCGCTTCCGCGCCGCGGTGCTGGCCGCAGGACTGCTGAACCTGCTGGCGACGATCGCCCTGATGGTCACGCTCGTGACCGTGCGTGACCGGATGGCATTGGCCGAGATCGTCGCGGACCGCGCCCGGTTCATCGGCGTGGGGGCGTCGTTGGTGGTGCTCGCCTGCACCCGACTGTGGAGCGCACTCGACTCGGCGTGGCAGGCGCGGCCCACCACCAGCACTGCGTTGCGACTGGCCGCCGCATTCACCACCGCACTCGTGGTGGTCGGCGGAGTCGCCCCGCTCGCCGTGGCCGCCGACTACGTGTGGCACACCGACCGGGCGCTCGAGCAGGTGTTCGGCACCGACGACGCGATCACCGCCTACCCCGGCTCGGTGGCACCCGATCACGAGACCACCCGCAATGCGACCCTCGGGTTCGACCCGGTGTCGCCGGCCACGACCACCACCGCTGCCGAGCCGCCGTCGATCGTGGCGCCCACCAGCACACGTCCCGCGACGACGGTGCCGGCGACCACCACCACACTGCCGCCGATGGTGGCGGAGCACCGCGTGAACGTGCTGCTGCTCGGCGGCGATGCGGGACCGGGTCGATGGAGCCTTCGGACCGACTCGATGATCGTGGTCTCCATCGACCCCGTCACCGGCGACACGGCGATGATCAGCGTGCCGCGCAACCTCACCCGGCTGCCCTTCCCACCCGGCACAGCGCTCGCGCAGCGCTACCCGCGCGGCTTCACCGACATCGCGAACGCGGTGTACCCGATCGTGAACCAGCATCGCGAGCTCGCCGGCGGTGGCGACGACGCCGGCGCACAAGCCGTGAAGCTGGGGATGGCGCAGCTGCTGGGCATGCCGATCCACTACTACGTGCTGGTCGACATGCGCGGCTTCGTCGACGTGGTCGACGCGCTCGGTGGCATCGATCTGAACGTGCCGCGCCGTGTGCCCTCGCCGGGGAATCCGGCCGACGCCAAGCACGACGTGCCCGCCTGGATCGAAGCCGGCCAACAGCACATGGACGGCACGCTCGCGCTCACGTACGCGCGGTCTCGTTCGGCCGACAGCGACTACCAGCGGATGGCTCGGCAGCGTTGCGTGCTGGGTGCCATCGCCACCGCAGCGACGCCCGCGGCGTTGGCCACCGGCGTGCCGGAGCTGGTCGGCGCGTTCGGCGACGCGGTGCGCACCGACATCCCGCGTGATCGACTCGGCGAGTTCGCACAGCTGATCGACCGGTTCTCCGCCGCCGGAGGGCTGCAGGCTGTCCGCACGTTGCACCTCGCGCCGCCCCTGATCAGCAACCGCTCGTGGGACGCGCTGGAGGTGCGGCTGCTCGTGGCCGACGTCATCTCCCCCGCTCCGGTGGCAGCGAACCCCGCTCCCGCATCGCCCGCCCCCGCACCGCCGGCTCCCGTGCTCACCACCGGCTGCTGAGGCGATCAGCCCATCGGGTACAGCCGGCAGCGCCGGGCGACGTCGTCGACGAGGCGGCAGCGCTCGTCGTCGCTCATCGCCTCGATCGCGCGAGCGTGGTCGCCGACGGCGAACCACGACAGCGTGGGCACACCGGTGAGGTCGCTGATGTCGGCGGCGAACGCCACCGGCAGCTCGTCGCCGGCTTGCGATCGGCCACCGATGGTATAGATCGCACGGTTGCCACGCGGCCACCACGCCGAGTCGTAGACGACGAACAGCTTGCACACCGGGCCGGCCCCGATCGCCTGGATCGCATCGACCACGGCGGTGGGCAGCGGCGGATCGAACTGCAACCGACCGGCGCGCATCGCGCCCACCGGTACCGTCACCACCACCTGGTCGGCCGCGATGCCGCTGTCGGTGACCCACTGGTCGCCGGTGCGGGTGAGCGAGCGCACCGGTCGGCCGAGCTGCACGTCGAGCGGCGCAGCCAGCTGATCGAACACCGGTTGCAGGCTGCCGGTGATGAAGTGGTCGCCGCCGGGCAACGCGTACTCCTCCAACACCTCGCGCGCCGACGCGTCGTGGATCGGCGCGGCGTACAGGTTCTCCATGTACAGCTCGAGGAAGCGCTGCGCCGCGAGAGCGACGTCGTCGGTGAGCGGACCGAGGTGGGCCGCCGCATCGACGAACAGCTCCGTCGTCACCTGGGCGACGGGAGCATCGGGTGAGGTGGCGGGCAACCGGGCGAGCACGTGATCGACGTGCGCCGATGCTGCCGCTGCGGCATCCGGAGCGAGTCGCCCCGTGCCGTCGAGGAACGTCTGCGAGTGGTCCCAGCCGTCCTGCACGTGGTCGACCAGGTCGGCCAAGGGGTGCCCTTCGTCGCCGTGCAGCCACGCGCCGCCCATGGGCAGCGGCACGCCGAGTGACACGTCGATCGCAGCTCGGCCGCCGAGGTGGTCGGAGGCTTCCAGCACCGTGACCACGCGACCGCGGTCGTGAAGGGTTCTCGCCGCCACGAGACCGGAGATGCCGGCGCCGACCACGAGCACGCGGTCGTCATCCGCGGAGCCACTCACCTGGTCCGCGACGCGCAGCCCGCTGAACCACGCCCCGTGCATGGTGGCCGGGTGCGACGACGACGTGTGCTCGCCGGCGAACCACAGTCCGGGCAGGATGGGTCCCGCCAGCGTTGCCCGCACCTGCGGGGTCGCACCCACGCGGAGGTACGAGTACGCACCCCCGAAGTCGGGGTCGGTCGACCAGCGCGTGCACACCGACCGGCGCGCCGCGTAGGGCGACGTGCGCATCACCATCACCGCGGCGGGGTGGCCGTTGGCCTCGGCGACGGCGACGGTGCGCCAGCCGCGCTGCACGTAGTACGACTCCTGGCCGGCCGTGAACAGGTACACGTCGTCGAAGCCGGCATCGCGGGCGGCCGTCACCACCTGCCGCACCAGCTCGTCGCCGACACCTCGACCGCGTGCGCGCGGGTGCACGAACAGGCTGGCCAGCCAAGGCCCGACGTGCTCGTGGCCGGCGAGGTCGTCGGTGGCGATGAGCGACACGCTGCCCACCATGCTGTCGACGTCGGTCGGGTCGCCGTCGAACGCCACCCAGGTGCTCGGCATGGAACCGGGCAGGTGCATCGCGGCGAACTCGTCGAGCGCGATCGACAGGTTCCACACGTCGGGCGAGTAGAGGTGGCCGAACTCGTCGATGTGCCAGGCCGCCAGCGTTGCGCCCAGCGAGGCCCGGGTGCCGCCGGGAAGCTGCGCGAGCTCGACGATCGTCACCTCTGCCATGCCTCGATCGTAGGCACGACTGCGTCGCCGAGGCAGGAGGAGCTGCGAGACTCGGCGCGCATGGAGCACGCGAACGACAGCACCACCGCACGCCTGGCCGTCGTGGGCGCGGGCCGCATGGGCAACGCACTGGTCGCGGCGCTGCCCGAGGCGGAGGGACCATTCGGTCGCGGCTTCGACGGCGCCGGCTTCGACGCAGTGCTGCTGGCGGTGCCCGACGACCAGATCGCGGTCGCAGCGGCCGCGGTGGTGCCCGGGCCGCTGGTCGGGCACTGCGCCGGCGCCATCGGGCTCCAGGTGTTGGCACCGCACGAGTCGTTCGGCGTGCACCCGCTGATGACCGTCACGCGCTCCGGCGCCACGTTCGCCGGCGCCGGTGCGGCGGTCGCCGGCAGCACGCCGCGAGCGCTGGAGTTCGCGCGCACACTGGCGCGGGAACTGGGCATGCTCGCGGTGGAGATCGCCGACGACGACCGCGCCGCGTACCACGCCGCCGCGTCCATCGCGTCGAACTTCCTGGTCGCACTCGAGGACGCCGCCGAGACCGTGCTGCGCACCACCGGCGCGCCGCGCGAGCTGCTCGTCCCGCTGGTCCGAGCATCGCTCGAGAACTGGGCCGCGCAGGGTGGCCGCGCCGCCATCACCGGGCCGATCGCCCGCGGCGACGAGGCCACAGTGGCCCGCCAGCGCGCGGCCCTCGTCGACCGCACGCCCGAGCTGGTCGAAACGTTCGACGCGATGTGCGCCCTCACCCGCGCCCTCGTCGCCCGCACCCCCTGACGGCCCCACTTCGCCTTTACGTAAAGGCTGTCGGGCGGTGACCTGGGGCTCTGAGTCCGCGGTCTTGACACAAACCTGGTGAGGCGCCAAACCGCGGGCAGCACTCCGTCGTGACTCCTGCACCAGTCAGCCACGACTCGCACCCACGAACAAGGAGCACACCCATGAGCAACACCCGCACCCTTCGCCAGCGCCTCGGCACCCGCACCGCGGTCATCGCCGCCGGTGCCATCGGCTTCGCCCTCGGCGGCGTCAGCCTGGTCGCCGCCAACCATGGCGACGACTCGGCCGATGACAACCCGTCGTCGTCGATCGACATCTCGGTGAGCGCCCCGACCCCCAGCAACACGATCGATGACAGCTCGTCGACCGTCGTCACCGTCGACACGCCGGCCACCCTCGTCACCGCTCCCGAGACCAGCTCGCCCGCCGCCACGGTCATCACCGTCGACGACAGCGTCGACGACAGCATCGACGCCAACACCTCCAGCTCCACCCCCAACACGGTCGACGACGACACCTCCAGCACCACGCCCAACACCGTCGACGACGACACCTCGACCTCGGGTCCTGGCAGCAGCGTGCCCACGCAGAGTCTGCCGGACCCGTTCACCCGCACCTACTCGTCGGCCGGCGGCTCCATCACCGTCAGCTGGAGCGGCTCGGCGTTCACGCTCGTCTCTGTCACTCCCGCCGACGGATTCAGCGCCGAGATCGAAGACGCCCGCTGGGATCGCATCCGGGTCGACTTCGAAGGCGGCGACGACGACACCCGCATCGAAGTGCGCATCAGCGACGACGACGGCAGCCTGCGCGTGAACATCGACTGATCACGTCCGCACACCTCGCCGCCGTCACCCGAGGGCGGCGAGACTGTGCCGATGAACGTGACCGACGCCGTCAACGCCCGCAAGTCCACTCGGGCGTTCCTGCCCACGCCCGTCGCCGACGACACCATCGCCCAACTGCTCACCACGGCTGCACGTGCTCCATCGGGAGGCAACGTGCAGCCGTGGCGCGTGTACGTGGTGAACGGCGCAGCGATGCAGCGCTTCCGCGAGTTCCTGGTCGGCCGCCAGATCGAGGCCCCCGCGTACGACATCTACCCGAAGGGACTCACCGAGCCGTATCGCTCGTCGCGGTTCAAGGTGGGCGAGGACATGTACGCCACCATCGGCATCGGTCGCGACGACAAGGCCGGTCGGCTGAACCAGTTCGCCCGCAACATGGACTTCTTCGGCGCACCGGCCGCCATCTTCTGCTTCGTCGAACGGCAGATGGGCCCGCCGCAGTGGAGCGACCTCGGCATGTTCCTGCAGACGTTCATGCTGCTCGCCGAGGAGGCCGGCCTGAACACCTGTCCGCAGGAGGCGTGGGCCGTCTACGAGCAGGCGGTCACCGAGTTCGTCGGGGCGCCGCCCGAGCAGCGCATCTTCTGCGGAGTCGCCATCGGCCACGCCGATCCCGACGCGCCGATCAACTCGCTCACCACCGAACGCGAACCACTCGAGGTGTTCGCCACCTTCATCGCCTGAGCGACATCAGCCCATCTGGGTGGTCTTGCTCGGCAGCACCTTCACGATCACGCGGTGGTCGCCGGGCTGGTGCCACGGGTACACGGGCTCGCCCATGTACTTCTGCGCCATCGAGTTGATGAACGCGTTGTCGACGTCGTCGACGATCTCGGCGACGGTGCCGCGGATCTCGAGGTAGCGGTACGGGTTCGCCGAGTCGACGATGCTCAGCGCCACCTTCGGCGAGGTCTGCAGGTTCTTGTACTTCTGGCGGCCGGTGGTCTGGCTGAACAGCACGTGCGTGCCATCCCATCCGAACCACACCGGGTTGTTCTGCGGAGAACCGTCGGGGCCGATGGTGGCCACGTGAGCGAGGGCGGTGGTGTCGAGCAGGTCGGCGTGCGAGGCAGGAATGGTCATGCGGCGCACAACACCGTTGTGCACGCAACTATTCCGCCGCAGGCAATTCAAGAACGAAGGGCGGTCAGCCGAGGCGGTCGAGGACGTTGGAGGTGATCCGTTCCACCTGCGGGTCGCGGCCGGCGAGACCGTGCGCCCAGTCGGTGCTGCCGGAGGTGACCACCGTGCCGCCGGCCGTCGAGGTGTAGGTGCCGAGCATCGCGTGGCCGTGCGAGATGCGTTCCACAGCGGCGGCGTCGCGCGTGCCGAACAGCCGCGCGGCGATGAACTCGTCCTCGGCCGGCTCGTGCGGCTTCGGCGGTCGCGCTGCCGTGGTGCGGGTGAAGTGCGCCGCCGGCGCCGAGGCGAGGATGACGAACGTGTCGGGCGTGCCGTCCTCACCCGTCGGGTACGGCAGGCCGTCGCGCGTGGTGAAGTCGCAGCCGTCGCACTCGTAGCCGACGATGGTGGCACCGGCGCCGAGCACGTCGCCGTAGCCGAGACCGGTGCCCTCGAACAGCCAGTGGTCGTGGCGATGGATGGTGTACCCGCCGGCGCCGCTGGTGACGCGCTTGCCGATGCGGTGATAGCCCCCACGCGAGAAGCTGACGCCCGTCATGTGGTTCTCCGGGCGGCCGATGAGGTGGTCGCTCCAGATGCTGGTGAGCTCGCTCATCCGGTCGGTGTCGTACACCGGGTCGTGCTTGAACTGGCCCTTGTAACCCACCATGCGCGCCGCGGGTCCTTCGGCACTCGGGTCTTCCATGCGCACCTGCCAGAACGACGTGTTGCCGGAGAAGAACGCCGCGTTGCCGCCAGCGGCGATGAACCCCTCGACCGTGTCGCGCATGGGGCCCGACCAGTACTCGTCGTGGCCCACCGAGAGGACCAGCCGCTTGCCGGCCAGTAGCTCCGGATGCTCCTCGAGGTCGGCGTTGGTGCACACGTCGATGCCGTACCCGCGGCCCTCTGCCCATTCGAGGAACGGCTGTTCCCAGTCCGGCCAACCCGCCGAGCCCGCGTAGGGCGACAGCTTGTGCTGGCGCACGTAGCCCACGTGGGTGTTCATGTCGGGGTCGGGCGGGTGCGTGGTGGTGACCCGGCGGCCGGCGCCCGGCGGCTTGAACAGGTAGCCGCGCGACATCGGTCGCTGCAGCGACACGATGGTGCCACCGGTGTAGAGGTTGTGTCCGCCGAAGTCGTTGTAGGCGTGCCACGTGTTGGTGGCCAGCTGCAGCAGGATGGTGTTCGGTGAGTCGGCCGGCGGCCGCAGCACGAAGAACGCGTGGTCGCGGCGCGTCCTGCCGTCGACGTCGATGGTGAGCACCACCTCGTAGTAGCCCGACCGCCACGAAGGATCCGCCGTGAGCGTGGTGGCTGCGGGCCAGTCGCACCCGACCTCGTACGCGCGCGGCGGAGTCGGATGGTCGCCGGCCGCGACCGTGCCGGTCCAGACGATGTCGCGACTCGCGCCGAGACGAGCGACTTCCACCGCGACGTCGCGGGCGCCCGCCGACGACAGGTGCAGACCGACGGGTTCGCCCGCGGCAATGGATTGCGGCCAGCAGTACCCGGTGACAGTCTCGAACGGCATCGGGCCAGCGTGCCACACGGATTCAGGTCACTGGGCACCCTGGACGAGGCGCTGCCAGTTGAGCAGCGACGCGCTGCTGGGCGCAGTGGCGAACCACTCGTCGCCCACGGTGGCCAGCGCGTCGCGCATCGCTGCTTCTCCGAGGCCGACCAGCGATCGGAACTGGTCGTCGCCCAGGAACTGATCGCCGGTGGAGTAGTTGGGGAACACGCGATCCGTGTTGGCGAACGAGAGCACGCTCTCCGGCGTCCGGTCGCTGATCAGCGCCTTCACGAACAGCATCGTGCCGGTGGCGCATCGCTCGTCGCACTCGGTGTCCCAACGATGCTGCGCGTCGTAGTGGTAGACGATGTCGCACTGCATCCAGTTCTGCGTGCAGCGTCCGGTGCGATGGTTCGGCCGCATCGTCTCGAACTCGGTCGATTCGATGCGCACTTCCGTGTGCAGCTCCATGCGCGCGAGGTCGACCGCCTCGTAGAGCGTGCCGAGACCCTTGCCCGGCGCGGACCCGGTGGCGGTCTCGAAGTGGTCGCCACTCGCATCGACCACCACGATGTGACGGTGCCGCCGACGCAGCGCCTCGACCAGCCCGAGGTTCTCCCAGTGCCCGCCGTCGCTCACGTGGATGAACGGGTCCGAGGTGTCGAAGTGACCGACCACCTCGTGGAACAGGTAGCGCAGGCCGGGACGCGTGAACGCGGTCTCCACTCCGGCACTGACGCTGGTGAAGCGCGGATTGGGCAACCACACGCCGAGGCGGAGGTTCAGCACCGCGAGCAGCGAGTCGGTGCTGCCCTTCGAGTGCCGTCCCATCGCCGAGTTGAACGCGGCACCACTCATCGCCGCGGCGGCGATGACCGACGAACGCTTGTGGGGTCGCGACACCCGCCGGTTGATCTTCAGCGCGTTGTCGAACCAGCCGATGTCGCGGTGGTAGTGGTTCACCCGCACGTCGCCGGTGTCGGCCTCGCGCACCGGCTCGTACATGTCGACGCCCTCGCGGGAGAAGGTGAAGCTCGTCGAGCGGAGGCCGGTGACGTCGGACTCGCGTCGGTGCGTGGCCGCGCAGACCACGTGCACCGGCTTCGGTCGGTCTTGGAGATCGCACCACGTGACCCATTCGCCGTCGTGCTGCGCCGCGAGGCCATCGCCCTCCGGCTTCATCAGGAAGGTGCCGGCGAGGCGATCCCGATAGAGCGGGTGCAGCGACCACCACTGCACGCCGCTGTAGTCGACGAGCACGAGCAGCACGACGCAGATCGGCAACAGCCAGCGCGCGTCGTCGAGGAACGAGCGATCGAGCGCCCAGTGACGCGTGTCGTCGATGGTGATGCGGGTGACGAAGATGGAGGCGAACACGATGGCGGCCGCACTGATGAGCCCGCCCAACCGGATGGCCATCTTCGACAGGCGCGGGCGCAGGATGGCGAACAGCAGCGATCCGATCCACAGCACCGCTGCGGGCAGCACGTTCCTCCACCACGCGCCCGACATCAGCGAGTCGGAGTTGACGGCCAGCCACGGGAGGCCGACGCGGATGACACCAAGCGCGACCGCTGCGGCCAGGAACACTCCGCTGGCCGTGAGCGCTCGGCGCGGCGGCTCGTGGTCGACGGCGGCGCTCAGCAGCAACGCCACGACGGCGAGCACCGCAGTGACGACGACGGGCCAACCGACCGCGGCGACGAACGCCTCGCCGCTGTTGCCCAACTCGTTGCGCGCCAGCACCCCGATGGGTACGGCGATGACGACCACACCGAGGAAGATGACGACCAGGTTGAGCAGCACCGAACCCAGTGCCAGCATCACCGCGCGCACGAGTCCGCCGCGACCGTTCGCGAGGTAGGCGCGATGCCGGCGCACGAAGTCGTAGCGAGTGTTGTCGATCGTCTCGCCGTCGTCGCGGGCCAACTGAGCATCGGCGAAGAAGCGCGGGTCGTCGCGCAGCGTCGCGTCGGCCCCGGTGTAGGCGGCCGCCGCGTAGCCGCCGCCCGACACCGAGTACAGGCGATCGAACTGCTCGATCGGTCGGTGGCGCTCGAGCTCGGCGAGCGCACCCCACGCGAAGGCCGCGGCTCGGATGCCACCACCGGACAGGCAGATGGCCGAACCCTCGGAGGGCGTCGTGAGCGGTGGTCCGTGCTGCACCACCGCGGTGGGTGCCGCCGGGTCGAACGCCAACCGTCGGAATCGGATGGCGCCGTACAGCGTGAGGAACAGGGCGAACCCGGACACGAACAGTGCCAGCCACTTCAACTGGCCGAAGGCGGCGATGATGGCGGCCGCGCCGTCGGTCGCTTCCAGCGCGCCGCCGACGTCGTCGACCCAGATCGTCGACAGCACGGTCTCGACCATGCCGGCGACGATGGCGGCGACGGGCAGCAGCGGCATCACGCGCTGTACGCCGCGGTGGGTGGCCGACCGCCATCCGTACGGCCACCACTCGCGCAGGCTCCACGCGACGAACTCGCCGGCGATGACGAGCAGCAGCATCGTGATCCACAGCTGACCAAGGAAGTGATCGCCCTCGTCGTAGCGCGACGAGATGTTGCGCACCCGCTCGGCGTCGCCGCCGAACGACACCGCGGTGAGCCACCGCGCCGAGCTCCACGTCCACCACTGGTGCACGCCGACGGCCACCAGCGCCGCCCCGAGCGTGAGCGCTCGGGCCCTGACCGACGACCTCCTCGCTGGCTCGGAGTGCATCTGCGGATGCTAGTGCTGCGTCGGACACCGTCGAGTCGTGTCGCTCACCCCCGGCAGGGCTGTGGTCACGTTCTGTCTCGCACAGGGAGACGGAACGTGACCAGAGTGGACCGCAGATGATTGCGGCCGCAAGTTCGTCGGACTTTGTCCCGGCTCCCGGGACGATTCAGCCCGAGAAGCGGTGACCAGAATTGAGCACGCACCAGGACGAGCGGGTGGGCGGCGCGGCGTCATGAATCGAGGGTGTTAGACCAGCGGCGCGCCCATGCGTCGAGCGGCTGCAGCGATGTGCCGAGCTCACGACCGAGCTCCGTGAGCTCGTACCCACCGTTGTCGACTTGCACGACGAGCGCCGCGTCGGCCAAGTCGCGCAGTCGCTCGTAGAGCACGCTGGAGGAGAGGCCTTCGCACTTCGCGAGCAGCGAGCGCGCTCCGGTCGGCCCGGCTCGGAGCTCCCACAGCACCCGAAGGGCCCAACGCCGGCCGAGCAGATCCATGGCAGCCATCAGCGGTCGGCCTGTCGTCGATCCACGGACGGGGCGGCCGGGAACAGCTCGTGGGCGGGTCGTCATCGGAGGCTCCTCGAGATGAGGTTGACGTTTCTGATTCCGCAACACTATCGTCCTCGATACGTTTCGTAATCCGAAACACGAGAGAGGGTGACAATGCCTCGAATTGAGCCTCTGCAGCCGCCGTACGACAGCGAGGTCGCGGCTCGACTGGAAGCGATGATGCCGCCCGGGGCGCCACCGATCGGGCTGTTCCGCACGTTCGTGCGCAACCTCCCGATGTCCACGGCGATGGGCGGGTGGGGCGGCTACGAGCTGAGCAAGCGCCTGTCACTGCCGATGAGAGATCGCGAGATCGTCATCTGCCGAACCTGTGCGAGGTGCCGCTGCGAGTACGAGTGGGGTGTGCACATCGCGTTCTTCGCCGAGCGCGTCGGCCTCGACCGCACGCAGGTCGCCTCGCTCACTCGCGGCACGTCGAGCGACTCGTGCTGGTCGGACGAGCGAGACCGAGTCCTGATCGAGGCGACCGACGCGCTCCACGACGACTCGGGCATCGACGACGACCAGTGGCAGCGGCTGCGCACGCATCTCTCGGACGAGCAGGCGCTCGACTTCTTCATGCTGGCCGGTTGGTATCACGCCATCAGCTATGCGGCCAACGGCGCACGAGTCACCCTCGAAGCAGGCGCTCCACGATTCACCGACTACTCCCACGGACTCACGCCGGGCGTGACAGACCACTCGCATGGCGGCTGGGCCTCACCAGACCACCTCGTCGAGGGCGGGCCACGGCGGACCGTGGCGAAGGGCGTCGAGGAACGCCACTCCTGATCGTCTGCCACTCGGGTGCTGGTCGTCGCGACGCCAGCGGTGCACCGCGATGATCGCGAGGACCAGCCCACGACACTCGTCGAGCAGCTCGCGATCGAGACCCGGGTAGTGCGTGGTGACCGCGTCGGGCACCCACGCGAGGTCGTACTCGACGGGTCCTCGGGCGGTGTTCTCGAAGTCGATGAACAGCAGCCCTTCGCTCGTGTCGAGCAGGTTCCACGGGTGCGGCTCGCCGTGCAGCAGCTGTTCCGGCGCCCTCCGATCGACGATCGATCCGCGCACGTCGCGCAACGAGTCGGCGAGGAGCACCCGGTCCGCATCGGCCAGATCGGGGGTGATGTCGCGGTTCGCGACGTCTCGCTGCACGGCCGCAACTCGATCCATCACATGCGGCGCGGCGATGTCGACCTGCCGCAGGCCGACGTGAAGGCGCCCGAGCGCACTCGCGTACTCGGCCGGCGGGACCGCTCGCTCCGGCACGGGTTCGAAGTGCGTCCACATCGCGATCTCGAAGCCGTCACGCACGACGACACGGGGCACGAACCGAGGGTCGAGCCCGGCGGCCGGGCTGCCCGTCCGGACGAGCCGCGAGACGAGCGCGACCTCGAGTTCCGAGCTCGCGAAGTGCGACTCGGGCGCGACTCGGGCACCGCCGTCGCACGGCGTCAGGCGGACGACGAGCCGGTTGGAATCGCTGAGCACGACCGCGTCGTCGACGGCCATGTCGCGCGCGGCGGCGACCGAGGTCGCAGCGGCCACCGCACGTCGCACATCCCTCGCGTTCACGTTGCGGGCAGCAGGTCGTCGGGATGGTCGCGTACGTAGGCCTCGACGGCGATCGGCTGAGCGGCCGTGAAGCCCACCGGCAGCCGCACGGTGCCGGCGCTGCTGGCGAAGAAGACCTCCCAGCCGTGATAGCCGAGGTACGCGCGTTCGTCGTCGATCATGTTCTGCGCATACGCCATCACCGCGCCGACGTAACCGTCGTTCGGGTTGTAGCCGTACAGCGCGGCTCGCATGTCGGCCGGCGCGCCACGCAGCACCAGGTAGTGAGCCGCGCCGAGGATGGCGTCGCGCGCCACCGTCGGGTCGCCCGCGCAGCACTGCGCCCAGGTGGACGGGAGGAACTGCATCGGCCCCACCGCCCCGGCCGACGACACGCCCACCACACGACCCATCCGCGTCTCCTGGAAGTGGATCGCGGCGAGGAACTGCCACGGCACACCGGTGGCCGCTTCCGCCTCCGCGTAGTACCC
Source organism: Actinomycetota bacterium (assembly GCA_030685215.1). Lineage (GTDB taxonomy): Bacteria > Actinomycetota > Acidimicrobiia > Acidimicrobiales > Ilumatobacteraceae > UBA668. The sequence continues at coordinate 6,550 of JAUXQB010000148.1, read as the reverse complement.
GCGCAGCTCGTCGGCGGCGAGCGGCGCGACGATGGTCCAGGCCGGGATCTCGGTGACCGGCTCGCCCGGTGCTCGCCCGGCAGCGTGGTCGACCTGCGCCTGACGAGCGACGAGGTGGTGCGTGAGCGGGCCGACCGCCACCGGGTCGACCAGTTCCAGCAGTTCGGCGTGCCACTCGGGGTTGCGGTTGACGGTGCGGTACGCGAGCTGCTGGCGGCGCCCGAGGTCCGCCAGCTCTGCAGCGGTTGCTCCCGGTGCGCGTATCCCGGCTTCGATCTCGGAGAGGGCCGCGGCCAGCGACGACGCGTCGGCCCATTCGTCGGCGGCGACGACGGTGGACGTCGAGGTCGCCTCCGCACTGGTGTCGGGAGCGGCGGTGGTCGCCACCGAGTCGGGCGGCAGCGTCGAGCCGCTGCCGCGCGCGCCGTCGGCGGCACAGCCGGCGATGGCCAGCGCTACCACGCACAGAACGACCCCTCGCGGCGACATCGCCCGAGTGTGTCACGGTGGCTGCCGCTGGCCGTGGCGGCAGGTAGCTTCGCCGTGTGGCCGGCCGATCGGGAGAGTTGCAGCGAACGCTCGGCCTCTCCGACGCGGTGATCATCGGCGCCGGCTCGATGATCGGCGCCGGCGTGTTCGCCGCCTGGGCACCCGCAGCGGAGGCCGCCGGCACCGGCCTGCTCGTCGGCCTGGTCGTCGCCGCCCTGGTCGCGTTCTGCAACGCGTCGTCGTCGGCGCAGCTCGCAGCGACGCACCCGCAGGCCGGCGGCACGTACCTCTACGGGCGCCGGCAGCTCGGACCGATCTGGGGATACCTCGCGGGCTGGGGTTTCGTGGTCGGCAAGACAGCGTCGTGTGCAGCGATGGCGCTGACCGTCGGCGCCTACCTGTGGCCCGAGCACGACGTGGCGATGGCGATCGCTGCGGTCGCCGGCATCACACTGGTGAACATCGGCGGGCTGTCGCGCACGGTGGCGGTCACCCGCGTGCTGATGATCGTGTCGCTCACCGCGCTCACCGGGGTGGTGCTCGCCGGGTGGTCGAGTCCGGCCGCCGACCTCGGCCGCATCACTCCCATCGATTCAGGCGCCTTCGACATGCTGCGGTCCGCGGGCTTCCTGTTCTTCGCGTTCGCCGGTTACGCACGCATCGCCACACTCGGCGAAGAGGTGCGTGACCCCGCCATCACCATTCCTCGCGCCATCGCGTGGGCGTTGGGCGCGGTGCTCGTCGTGTACGCCGTGGTCGGCGTCACCACCCTGGCCGTGGTGCCCGCCACCGACCTCGGCGACGCCACCGCACCGCTGCGTCTGGTGGCCGAGGCGGGTCGATTCGACGTCGTGGCGGGAGTGGTTCGCATCGGCGCCGGGGTGGCCGCGCTGGGCGTGCTGCTGAACCTGATCCCGGGCGTGTCGCGCACGGCGCTGGCGATGGCGCGCGACCGCGAGCTGCCGCACTGGTTCGCACACGTGCACCCCACCCGTTCGCTGCCGCTGCGGGCGGAGCTCACCCTCGCTGCCGTCATCATCGGCCTCATCACGGTGCTCGACCTGCGCAGCGCCATCGGCATCTCCGGCGTCGCCGTGCTCACCTACTACGCCATCACCAACGCCGCTGCGCTCACGCTGCCTGACGTGCGACAGCGGCGCCGAGCAGTGGCCGTGGTCGGTCTCGTCGGGTGCATCGTGCTCGTGGCCGCGCTGCCCCCGCGGGTCGTGCTCACCGGCGCGGCGACGTTGCTCGTGGGTCTGGTGGTGCGTGTGCTCGCCCGCCGTCAGCCGGGCTGATCCACGTTGCGGCGCAGCATCGAGTGCACCCGCTCCCAGTGCTGTTCCGACGCGCGACGGTTGTAGCGCTCGCCACGCGGGGCGTAGCCGTGCACGGCATCGGTGTAGAAGTCGAACGTGTATCGCACACCAGCGGCATCGAGCGCAGCGCGCACCACGTCGAGCTGCTCCGCGGGGGCGGTGGGGTCGTTGTCGGCCCAACCGAGGTAGACCTCGGCGCGCGCGGCATCGAGGCCGAGGTGCGGCGAGTCGGGAGTGTCGCGCACCATCCACGCACCGTGGATGGAGGCCACCGCTGCCACCCGTTCGGGCATCGCCTTCGCCAACGCGAGCACGAGGCCACCACTCATGCAGAAGCCGACCGCGCCGACCGCTCCGTCTCGCGCCGCCGGATCGGCGGCCGCGATGTCGAGCATCGCCTGCGCGTCGCCGACGATGTTCGTGGGAGTGACGGTGGCCATCAGCTCGCGCCGCGCGTGCATGTCGTCGTCGCTCATCCCGAACTCGCGGAACGGGCCGCCGCGGTAGAACAGGTAGGGCAGCATCACGTAGTAGCCGGCGGTCGCCAGCCGCGACGCCATGTCCTTCAGCGCGGGTCGGACGCTCGGGGCGTCCATCAGGTACAGCACCACCGGGTGCGGGCCATCGTGTTCCGGATGGAAGATGAAGGTCTTCATCTCGCCGTCGGCGGTGCGGATGTCGAGTTCGCGTTCGATCACCCGCTCAGTCTCCCACCCGGCACACCGTGGCCGTGAGCCGGCGAGGTGGCATAGCCTGGCCCGCATGACCATCGAAGGCGAATACGTTCCGAGTGCAATGCAGTGGGTCCGCGACCAGGTCGAGGCGTACGAGCGGTCGGGTGGCACCGAGGCCAACACGCTGCGCGACACGGGCATCCCGGTCATCATCGTCACGATGAAGGGCAAGACCTCCGGCAACGTGCGCAAGATCGCACTCATGCGCGTGGAGCACGACGGCGAGTACGCACTCGTCGCGTCGATGGGCGGCGCGCCCACCAACCCGGTCTGGTACAACAACCTCGTCGCCGACCCGGAGAACGTCACCGTGCAGGACGGCCCGGCGCCGTTCGCCGTCACCGTGCGCGAGGTCACCGGCGAGGAGCGAGCCCTGTGGTGGGAGCGTTCGGTGGCTGTGTTCCCCAACTACGCCGAGTACCAGGCCAAGACCGACCGTGTCATCCCGGTGCTGGTGGCCTCGCCGCGCTGACCGCGGTCAGTCTGCGTGCGCGCAGACCTCGAGCTCCATGCCGTCGACGTCGCGGAAGAACAGCGACCACTCGTTGCCGAGGCGCTGGATCTCCCCGATGTCGGCGCCCGCGTCGACCAGCCGCTGACGCACCTCGTCGAGCGCGGCTCGTGACTCGACCGCCAGCCCGAAGTGGTCGATGGCACCACGCCCGCCCTGCCGTCTGCGCTCGCCGATCATCTCGTCGGCCGACACCTCGAACACGTTGAGCGCAGCACCGCCACCGAGGTCGAGGATGAACATGCGGGGGTGATCGGGCGTGGCATCCATCCGGAAGGTGACCTCGGCGCCGAACACCTGACCGTAGAACGCGGCGTGGCGCTCGATGTCGGTGGTGAGCGTGGCCACATGGTTGAAACCCGTCGTGATCGGCATGGTGGGGTCCTCCGGATCGAGTCGGTTCCCGCCGATCGTACGCCGAACCGGTACCCGCTCGGATCGGGACGACGCCCGGAATCCATCTGGTACGTTCGGCCGCGTGAGCCGGCCATGACCCCCACGGAGCGCCCCGCGCCCGGGACCCAACCCTGGCTCGACCTCGTCGTGGAAGCGGCCATCGACCCGCAGCGCCCCATCATCGACCCGCACCACCACCTGTGGCCGGCCGGGCAGGGCCTCCGCTACGGACTGTCCGATCTGCAGGCCGACATCGCGTCCGGTCACCGTGTCGTGCGGACGGTGTTCGTCGAGTGCGGCGCCGCCTACGACCGCAGCGCGCCCGAACACCTGCAGTCGCTGGGCGAGACCGAGTTCGTGTCGGCGCAGGCCGCCGGCGACCCGACCCGGCTCATCGGAGGCATCGTCGCGTCGACCGATCTGCGCCGCCCTGATCTCGACGACCAGCTCGACCTGCACGCCGAGGCGGGTGGCGAACTGTTCAAGGGCATCCGGCACGCGCTCGCCCGCGCGGATCACCCGGAAGTGATGCGCATTCCGGGCCATGCCCCGCGCGACCTGGCCGACGACCCCGCCTTCGTGCGCGGTGTCGTGCGCCTGGGCGACCGCGGCCTCACCTACGACACGTGGCACTACCACTATCAGAACCGCGATTTCCTCGGACTGGCGCGGGCTGCCCCGCAGACCACGATGGTGCTCGACCACTTCGGCACGCCGATCGGTGTCGGACCGTACGCCGCGCGGCGCGACGAGATCCGTGCGCAGTGGCGCGCCGACATCGCCGAGATCGCCACCTGCCCCAACGTGGTCGCGAAGCTGGGCGGGTTGGCGATGCCCGACAACGGCTTCGGCTGGGACACGGCACAACGACCGCCCACGTCGGACGAGTTCGTGGAGGTGCAGCGCGAGTGGTACCTGCACACCATCGACTGCTTCGGCCCCGACCGTTGCATGTTCGAGTCGAACTTCCCCGTGGATCGCTGGTCGCTCTCCTACGGCGTGCTGTGGAACGGGCTGAAGAAGATCGCCGCCGGGTTCTCCGAGGCCGAGCAGCAGGCGTTGTTCCACGACACCGCCGCCCGGGTGTACCGCCTCCCTGTCGACCGACAGTGACATCGGTCGAGATGCTGGCAAACCGGCGCCTCGCTCTTATCGTGATCGAGTGGCGCTGACCGAACCTGCACTCGACACCGGCGGCGCGCCGGCGAAGGAGAAGGGCGTCGCCACCGGGCGCGAGTTCATCCTGCTCGTCACCGCGCTGATGGCCACCACAGCGCTCGGCATCGACTTGATGTTGCCCGCGTTCCCCGAGATCCGCGAGCAGTTCGGCATGGCGCCCGACTCCACGCAGGTCACCTGGATCGTCACCGCCTACTTCCTCGGCATGGCTGCCGGGCCGTGGTTGTACGGTCCCGCCTCCGACCGCTTCGGTCGACGCATCCCCATCTACGCCGGCCTCGCGCTCTACGGGGTCAGCGCGGCCACTGCCGCGCTCGCTCCGTCGTGGCAACTGATCGTCATTTCACGGTTCGTGTGGGGCCTCGGCGCCGCCGGGCCGCGGTCGCTCAGTGTGGCAATGATCCGAGATCGCTACGAGGGCGACGCGATGGCGCGCCTGATGTCGATGATCATGGCCGTGTTCCTGCTGGTGCCCATCGTCGCTCCCGGCCTCGGCGCCGGGCTCATTGCATTTCTGCCCTGGCGAGCCGTGTTCTGGTTCCCGGCGCTGATGGCCGGCGTGCTGATGGTGTGGGCGCGGCGACTGCCCGAGACCCTGCCGCCGGAGCGGCGGCGACCGTTCACCTGGCGTGCCGTCGGCCAGGCCGGGCGGGAAGTGGTCACCCACCGCCAGACCATGGCCCTCACGATCGCGATGACGTTCCTGTTCGCCACCATGACCACCTACCTCGCAGGGTCGGAAGTGATCCTCGAAGACGTGTACGGCTACGGCACCTGGTTCCCCCTGTTCTTCGGTGCCATCGCGGTGCTGCTCGCGGTCAACTCGCTCAACAACGCCCGGCTCGTCAATCGCGTGGGTGTCACCCGCCTGCTGCGCCGCACTGCCGTGGCCGGCGTCGTGGCCGCCTCCGCCCTCGCCATCATCTCCTTCACCGGCAACGGGAAGCCGAACTTCTGGCTGTTCTCGCTGGCGCTGTGCTTGGTGATCCCCATCGCGCAAGGGCTGTCGCCGAACAGCAACACGTTGGCGATGACCCCCGTGCCGCACGTGGCCGGCACCGCCTCGGCCATCATCGCCACCGTCACTGCCGCCGGTGGCGCACTGCTCGGCGGCCTGGCCAGCGGTGCCTTCGACGGCACCGTTCGCCCGTTCGCCACGTACGTCCTGGTGTTCATCTGCCTCGCCGCCGGCTTCATCTTCTGGGGCACCGCCCACGGCGACCGCCACCCGCGCTCCCCCGCCGAGCCGGTCGCCCCGGCCGTCGACCCCGTCATCGAGCCGATCGTCGAGCGCTAGGCAACAGCACCGAGGAACTCTGTGACACCCCTTGCGTACGATTGTTCGTATGGATGTGGAGGCGCTGCGACCGCTGATCGTTGCTGACGAGCTGCCCGATGTGGCCGCCTGCCGCGCGGAACTCGTGGCGATTGTCGCCGTGCGCGGGCTGCTCGACGCCCGCGAGATCGAGGTGGTGCGCCGGCTCGACGAACTTGCCGCTGCCGAACCGGCACTGTTCCCGCAGGAGGTCGTGTCCAAGGCGACACGCTCCTCGTTGACCTCTGCCGAACGGCTACGCGAGCGTGCCGCCACCTGCGATGCCGTTCCCGAACTTGGCGCCGCTCTGGCTGCGGGTGCGACCAGTGGTGATCGTGTCGACATCGTCGCTCGCGCGACGGCCGACCTGTCCGCTACGGAGCGTGCTGCGGTGGCCGGCCATGGTGAACGGCTGGCGCTCGCCGCTGGTGAGCAAACTTCCGGCCAGTTCCGACGCACGGTCGAGCAGGTGGTGCGTCAGGTGCGCGCCGACGACGGCCTCGCTCAACTGGAGCGTCAGCGGCGGGCCACCCGGGCACGGTGGTGGCTCGACGGTGACGGCATGTGGAACCTGGTCGGCCGGTTCGACCCCGCCACCGGCGCACGA
>JAUXQB010000206.1 GCA_030685215.1 Actinomycetota bacterium | reverse complement strand
CGTCGCGGTCTCCGTCGGAGCCGCCGCCGTTGTCGTGACGGTCGGCATTGCGGGCTGGGCGGTGGCGCGAACGCTCGAACGTCTCCCCGTGCATCTGGACTCGTGATCGACGCCGGCGGCGGTGCAAGACTTTGCGACGTGGAGATGGGGGAACGGATGCTCATCTGGTGCCACGGCGGGCCGAGCCTCGGGCGCGCCGTGCACTTCCCTCCTCCGCTCTAGATCGGGGTCGAGGGAGGAATGTACGTGCTCGTCGACGATGGTCCACCGGAGCTCTGGCACTACGCGTTCGTGAGTGAAGCCGACTGGTAGCGCCGCTCGAACTGGTCGGAAGCGTCAGCGGCCCTTCCACACGGGTGGGCGCTTCTCGGCGAACGAGCGGTTGCCTTCCTGCGCGTCGTCGGAGTCGACGGCGGCGCGGTAGCTGTCGAACGACTTGATCGCGGTCATCGCCTCGAGCACATCCATCTCCGCAGTGCGGCGGCCGATGTCGAGAATGGCGGCCACGCTGAGCGGCGCGCTGGCGCAGATGGCAGCCGCCATCGCCTTCGCGGTGGGCAGCAGGTCGGCCGCGGGCACGACGCCGTTGACGAGCCCGTGGTGAGCCGCCTCGGCAGCGCCCATCCGGCGACCGGTGAGCAGCAGTTCACGAGCGATGTGGGGCGGCAGCAGACGTGGGAGGCGCACGCTGCCCGAGTCGGGCAGGATGCCGATGCCGGCCTCGGGCAGGAAGAACTGCGCGTGCTCGGCGGCGACGATGAGGTCGGCCGCCATCGCGATCTCGAACCCGCCACCCACCGCCATGCCGTTCACCGCGGCGATGACCGGAGTACGCCGATCGGGGAGCTCGGGGAAACCACCGAACCCGCCCACTCCGTAATCGGCATCGAACGCCTCGCCCTCGGCAGCGGCGCCGAGATCCCAGCCGGCGCTGAAGAACCGCTCGCCGGCGCCGGTGACGATGACCACCCTCACGGACGGGTCGTGTTCGAACCCGACGAAGGCCTCGCTCATCGCAAAGCTGGTGGCCGCATCGATGGCGTTGGCCTTCGGCCGGTCGATGGTGAGCACCGCCACGCCGTCGGCGATCTCCACATGGAAACCCTGGGTCATCCTGGCTCCTCCACGATCAGCAGTGCGTCGACGGCGGTGGCGCCACGCCGCCCGACGAGCACCGGGTTCAGTTCCACTTCCACCACATCGGTGCCGACCACCGCATCGGTGAGGCACACGACCAGCTCGGCGAGCGACTGCACGTCGGCCGCCGGTCGCCCGCGGAACCCGTGCAGCAGCGGAGCACTGCGCAACCGGTCGAGCGCGGCGAGCACGTCGGGAACGGTGACCGGCGCGAGCAGGTGAGTGATGTCGTTCCACAGCTCGGTGGTGACCCCACCGAAGCCGAGCGACACCAACCAGCCGATGGGCGGATCACGCCGGACGGTGACGAGCACCTCGGCAACCACGTCGGTGACCGTGCTCTCCACGAGATATCCGGCGCCGGTGCTGGGAAGCCTGCCGAGCACCTCGACCAACTCGGCCGCATCGTGCACACCGACGACCACCGCACCGGACTCGCTCTTGTGAGCCAGCCCGAGCGCCTTGACGGTGACTGGGTAGCCCACCTCGGCTGCCGCGGCCACGACGTCGCCGGCGGCCACCACTCGACCGTCGGGCACGGCGACACCGAGCGCGCCGAGGCGCCGCTTCGCGTTCGCCTCGTCGATGAGCGTCATGACGCCGGGCGCCGACACGGCTGCGTGTCGGCTCGTGGTTCCAACGTCGCGGGGGAGTGCAGCGGCGTCGAGCGCGACCAGCGCCTCCGACAACCCGAGCAAGGGAGTGAGGCCGCGACCGACGAGGTGCGCGCGGAACGGCTCGTTGATGCACTCCGCCAGAGTTGCCACCACCACGGCGCGGCCACCCGTGGCTTCGGCGGCGTCGGCCAGCGCGTCGGCTGCTGTGTACCAGGCGGTCGGGTCGTTGTCGGCGGCCGGTGGCGCGTCGAGCAGCAGCATCGTCGCATCGTGCGGACCGTCGAGCACCGCGGTGAACGTGCGCGCCATCGCCTCGCGATCGCCCCACATGAACGTGTGGTAGTCGAACGGGTTGCTCACCGCGACCAGCTCGGTGAGCGTGCCCTCGATGCGCGCCTGGTGCTCGGGTGCGAACGCCGGGAAGGTGAGCCGCGTGCTCTCGCCGCGGTCGGCGACCAGCGACGCTTCGCCACCCGAGCAGCTGAGCGAGACGATGCGGCGGCCGGAGAGGTGTCCGCCGTTGTCGAGCAACTTCAGCGTCTCGAGCAACTCGGCCGGCGTCTGCACGGTGGCCACGCCATAGCGGGCGAACAGCGCGTCGTACGCAGCGGCGCGCCCCGCCATGCTGCCGGTGTGCGAGTTGGCGATGAGCGCTCCCGCCTCGCTGCGTCCCGTCTGCAGCGCCACCAGCGGCACGCCCTGCGCAGCCGCGCGTTCGGCCACCTCCGCGAACCGCTGTGCATCGCGAACCGCCTCCACGAACAGGCCGATGGCGGTGATGCGCGGGTCGTCGAGCAGCGCCGCGACGGCATCGTCGCTGCCCAGGCTGGCCTGGTTGCCGACCGTGATCATGCTGCCCAGTCGCACACCGCGCTGCTGGAACGTGAGGTTGACGGCCACGTTGCCGCTCTGTGACACGATGGCGACACCGCGCTCGTGGCGAGCGCAGCCGTGCTCGTCGGGCCACAGCGCCACGCGGTCGAACGTGTTGACGAACCCGTAGCAGTTGGGGCCGAAGAACGGCACGTCGCCCGCCGCGTCGAGCAGTTCCGTCTGCAGCTGGTCGTCGCCTGCCTCGGCGAACCCGGAGCCGTAGCAGACCGCGCCGCCCGCGCCGATGCGACTGATGGTGCGCATGGCCTGCACCGTGGCGTGGCGGTTGACGCCGAGGAACACTGCATCGGGCACGCCCGGCAGGTCGTCGAGCGAGGGCAGGCACGGCACGCCGGCGAGCGCCGCCCGCGTGGGGTGCACCGGCCAGATGGGTCCTTCGAACCCGAGCTTCAGGCACTGCTGCACCACGCGCTCGGCCGGCGCACCGCCGACCACCGCGATGGACTGCGGGGCGAGGAGGCGGCGGAGATCGGGCACGGCTGACATCATGCGCCGAACGGGCGGAGCATCGCGCGCGAGATGATGTGTCGCTGGATCTCGCTGGTGCCGTCCCAGATGCGGTCGACGCGCGTGTCGCGCCACATCCGCTCGAGCGGCAGTTCGTCCATCAGACCCATCCCGCCAAGGATCTGGATGGCCTCGTCGGTGACCATCTGGCACATCTCGCTGCTGAACACCTTCGCCATCGCCATGTCCTCGTCGGTGGCCGTACCCTGCGTGTCCTTCCACGCGGCGCGCAGGGTGAGCAGCTCGGCTGCTTCCAACTGCGTCCGCATGTCGGCGAGCTTGAACGACACCCCCTGGAACTTGCCGATCTGCTGACCGAACTGCTGGCGCGTGGCCGCCCACTCGGTGGCGATGCCCAGCGCGCGGCGAGCGCGACCGACACACACGGCGGCCACCTGCAGGCGGGTGCTGCCCAACCACTCGTTGGCGGCATCGAACCCGCGGTGCTCTTCGCCGAGGATGTTGCGCACCGGCACGCGGCAGTTGTCGAAGTTGATGATGAGGTTGTGGTACCCGCGGTTGGACACGCACTTGTAGCCCTCGACCACTTCGCAGCCGGGCGTGTCGAAGTCGACGAGGAAGCCGGTGATGCGCTTCTTCGGACCACGGCTGGTCTGCTCCTCGCCGCTGGCCGCGAAGAGGATGACGTAGTCGGCGAGGTCGGCGTGGCTGATGAAGTGCTTCACGCCGTTGATCACGTAGTCGTCGCCATCGCGGACGGCGCTGCACTTCATGCCGCGCACGTCGCTGCCTGCGTCGGGCTCGCTCATCGCCATGCAGTCGACGCGCTCGCCGCGGATGGTGGGAAGCAGGTACTCCTCGATCTGCTCGCCCTGGCAGGCGCGCAGGATGTTCGACGGACGGGCGACGATGTACTGCAGTGCGTACGACGTGACGCCGAACTCGCGGTCGACCAGCGTGGTGCCGAAGCTGTCGAGCCCGCCACCGCCCAGCTCCTCGGGCATGTTGGCCGCGTAGAGACCGGCGTCGATGGCGCGCCGTTTGATCTGCTGCACGAGGTCGGCCGGCACGTTGCCGAGCTGCTCGACCATCGCTTCGTGCGGCATCAGTTCCTTCTCGGTGAACGAGCGGACGGTGTCGACGATCATCTCGTGCTCGGGGGACAGATCGAAGTGCATCAAGGCTCCAGTGTGAGTGAGGGGCGGAGGTGAGGTGTCACGCGCGGGGCGCGGGCAGGCGCATGACGCTGCCCACCTGTGGCGGATGGGGGAGTGGTGCATGCGCACGCGCGATCGCGGCGAGCGCGGCGGCCACGTGAGTGAGGATGGCGACGGAGCGGCCGGCGTGCATGTCGACATGCACCAGCATCTGCTCGACCGTGCACAGCAATGCGCCGGTGTCGCCGTGGTGCATGGAGTGGACGAGATGCACTCGTTTCGCGTCGACGCCCAGCAGCTGCGTGGTGAACGAGATCGGCTCGTGCACCGCCACCTCGAGCAGGTAGTGGATGTGCGTCTCGACGGTGTAGAAGCTGTGGCCTGCAGCCCGGTACGCCTCGTCGTCGCCGATGTAGCGGAAGAGCGCGTCGCTGGCCCAGCCCGCCGCGGTGAGGTAGGCGGCCTCGGTCATGTGGCCGTTGTAGTCGACCCAGTCGGGCTCGACCGGAGTGCTGTACAGCGACAGGGGAGCGGCCACGTCGTCGCCCTCCGCCCACGGTGCTGCCGCGCCGGCGGCGAAGCGAGCCGCCTCGTGGCGGGCGAAGGCGTCGCCGGCCCCGATGCCGCTGGCGCGCAGCGCGCGCATCACCGCGATGATCGCGTCGGGGTCGCCGTCGGTGAGCTGCACCAGGCCTTCGCCCAACTGCCACCGCTCGTGCGCCGTGGCATCCGGCCCGACCGGAGCCATGCCCAGCGTTCGATAGAACACGGCGAGCTCGTCGGCGTGTGGTCCGCTCACCTCGACGAGCGGCAGCAAGTGGATGGGCGAGCACGCGCGAGCGGTGTCGTCGGTGGCCACCAGGCCGTTCGCCGCCGACGGAGCGTTGCCGGCAACCACCTGCACGAGTGCGGCGCCGGCCACGTCGGACGGCTCGCGCGCCGCCCGCAGCCGGCTGAGTGCGGCGCCGGGAAACAGGCCGAGGCGCTGGGCTTCGGGCCACAAGTCGGCAACGGTGTCGCAAAGTGTGGAATCATCCACCACCACATCGAGACCAGCGGAAAGGAAGCGCGTGGCCCACTCGGCAGCGCGTGTTCCCCCTCCCGTCACGGCGACGTGTGTCATAGACTAAATCTACATTCAGGATTGGACTCGTTGCGATGCCGCGACCTCGACTCGACCATGTGCGCAAGGCACAGATCCTCTCTGCGGCGGCGGGTGCGTTGTCGGAGCGGGGGTACGCGAACACGCGGGTCGTCGACATCGCCAACGCTGCCGGTACCAGCCCGGCGGCCATCCTCTACTGGTTCGACGGCAAGGATGGTCTGCTCGCCGAGGCGCTGCGGTTGCGCGAACAGGAGTTCCACGACCGCTACACGGTGAAGGCGGAAGCCAAGGCCACCGCGTCGGAGCGCCTGCGGGTGCTGGTGGAAGCGATGCTGCATCACTACGACTGGAAGCTGTGGATGGAGCTGTGCGTACTGGCGCTGCGCGACAAGGCCGCCGCCGCCGAACGCGACCGGCTCGACCGTCGTTGGCGCGCCGCGCTGCGGGCAGTGATCCGTGAGGGGCAGGAGTCCGGCGAGTTCACCACGTCCGACCCCGACGAGACGATGTTCGTGCTGGCCGCGCTGCTCGACGGCCTCTCGCCGCTGCTGGTGCTGAAGGCGAAGGGCGTCACGAAGGATCGCGTCGAGCGAGTCTGGCTCGCCGAGGCCTCGCGGCTGCTCGGCCCCGGCTTCGACGCCGGCCCTCTCAAGCGCACCCGCTGACCCACCCGCCAGCAGTCCGAGGCTTTCCTCCAATGCGAGGCTCACGTCCAGGATCCACCCGCGCAAAGCCTCGGAAGGCCGCGAGCTGGAGGAAAACCTCAGACTGAGCTGGTCGGTCAGGAGCGGGGTTGGCCGATGTGTCGGCCGGCGTGAGGGGGACGGGGGAGCGCGTCGTGATGGGTCGCGAGCTCGCCGAGGCTGGCGAGGATGTGCGCGGCCGCGTGTGAGGCCTTGCCCGACGCGGTGTCGACGTGCAGCATCATGTGTTCGGCGGTGGCGGCCACCGAGTCGTCGTCGGCGCGGTGCACCGAGCAGAAGAAATGCAGTCGCTTCTCGTCGTGCGAGAGCAGTTGCACGGTCACGTACAGCTGGTCGCCCGCCTTCGCCTGACCGACGAACGAGGTGTGGCTCTCCACCGTGTAGTAGCTGGCGGTCTGCAGGTAGTCGGCGTCGACGCCGAGCGAGTGCAGGAAGCGGTCGCCGGCCTCGCTGGTCAGCTGGAAGAACCGGCTGTCGTTCATGTGGCCGTTGTAATCGACCCACTCGGTGGGCACCTTCACCTCGTGCAGCCGGAGGGGCTGCGTCGGGTCGGGTGCGTCCGCGGCCTGGCCCGCCCACTCGAACAGCTGACGCTCGTAGCGGTCGAGCACCTCGCCGGCGCCGTAGCCGGTGGTGCGCAGCCCCTGCATCACCGCGATGAGGCAGTCGTCGCGCAGCACTTCCAGCTCGCGGATCGTGGCACCGTCGGCCTGCGCGTCGCTCTGCGCCACCAGCGTGTCGAGCAGCTCGTCGGTGAGCTCGGGCACGTCGGTGAGCTTCGACCACGGCCACTGCAGCGCAGGGCCGAACTGCGCCATGAAGTGGCGCATGCCCGCCTCGCCGCCGGCGATGCGGTAGATGAGCAGTGTGCCCATGAAGCTCCAGCGGAGTCCCGGGCCGAAGCGGATGGCGTCGTCGATCTCCTCGGCGGTGGCGATGCCGTCGTTGACCAACCACAGCGCTTCCCGCCACAGCGCTTCCATCAGGCGATCGGCGACGAACCCGTCGATCTCCTTGCTCAGCGGCAGCGGATGCATGCCGAGCGCCGCGTAGACCTCGGCGGCACGCGCCTTCGCCGCGTCGCTGGTGAGCTGGCCGCCGCAGATCTCGACCAACGGCATCAGGTACACCGGGTTGAACGGGTGCCCCACCACCAGTCGCTCGGGATGGGTCATGCCCTGCTGCATCTCGCTGGGCAGCAGACCCGACGTGCTGGAGCCGAACACCACCTCGGCACCGGCGGCCGTGCTGGCGCGGCGGAGCAGGCTCTGCTTCAGGTCCATCCGCTCGGGCGCGCTCTCCTGCACGAACTGCACGCCGGTGGCAGCGGCCTCGGGTGAGTCGACGAACGTGAGCGTCCCTTCGGTCGGCAGCGCCGGCATCACCAGCTTGTTCGTCGCGCGCCGGGCGTTGGCCAGCACTTCTCCGACCTTGCGCGGGGCTTCCGGGTCGGGGTCGAACATCTGCACGTCGACGCCGTTGAGCAGGAACCGTGCTGCCCAGCCCCCACCGATGACACCGCCACCGAGCAGGCCGACGCGGTCGAGTCCGGGGATCGGGCTCATCTAGCGCTTCACCAGCTTCAGCTTGTCGCGCACGGCCTGCGGGCTCATCACACGGACGTTCATGTTCTCGAGGATGTTCTTGGCCTTCTCGACGAGGCGCGCGTTGGTGGCCAGTTCGCCGGGACCGGCGTAGAGGTTGTCCTCCAGGCCGACGCGCACGTTGCCGCCGGCCAGCGCGGCCATGGCGACGAAGGGCAGCTGCATGCGGCTGATGGAGAAACCGCTGAACACGCAGTCGTTGGGCAGGTTGTTGACCATGGCCATGAACGTGGTGGGGTCGTCGGGCGCGCCGTACGCGATGCCCATGCACAGCTGGATCATCACCGGGTCGTCGAGCAGCCCGTCGCGCACGAGCTCCTTCACCTGCACCAGGTGGCCGGTGTCGAACACCTCCAGCTCTGGCCGCACGCCCAGCTCCTGCACCTGCCGCGCCATGCTGCGCAGCACACCGGGCGTGTTGACCATGATGTAGTCGCCGCCCGACGCGAAGTTCATCGTGCCGCAGTCGAGCGTGCAGATCTCGGGGAGGATGGTGCGCACGTGGTCGAGCCGTTCGGTGGCGCCGGCCATGTCGGTGCCGTCTGGGTTCGGGGGCAGCACCTGCTCGTCGCCGCCGAGCACGAGGTCGCCGCCCATGCCGGCGGTGAGGTTCACCACCACGTCGACGTCGGCGTCGCGTACTCGCTCGACCACCTCGGCGTAGAGCGCAGTGTCGCGGCTGCCCTTGCCCGTCTGCGGGTCGCGCACGTGGATGTGCACCACTGCGGCGCCGGCCTTGGCCGCGCCGATCGCGGACTCGGCGATCTGCTGCGGTGTGACGGGCACGTGCTGGCTCTTGCCGGTGGTGTCGCCGGCGCCGGTGATGGCACATGTGATGAACACGTCCCAGTTCATGGTTCCCCCTGTACGAAGTGCGCCCGCGGCGCGCACCGCGGGAGTTTCCTGAATGGTCGGTCAACCCCGAGCGTATCTTCCCGAGCGACGACGTCTCGAACATCTCGTCACGGAGCTCTCGTCATCGGCGCGGTCACCTGGGGTGGACGGTGCAGCAGTACGCTCGCGTCGAGCTGGACGAGGGGATCTGTTGTGGAGTTGGACGGACTGCGGGCGCTGGTCACCGGCGGCGGCGCGGGCATCGGCGCGGCCATCACCGCCAGCCTTCGCAGTCGTGGCGCCACCGTGCTCGTGGTCGACCAGTCGCCGGCGACCGCGCCCGATGTGGTGGCCGACGTCGCCGTCACCGCCGATGTCGAGCGAGTGTTCGCCGAGGTCGCGGCGCGGCTCGGCGGGCTCGACCTGCTCGTCAACAACGTCGGCATCGCCGGCCCCACCGCCCCGGTCGAGGCGATGGAGCCCGGCGACTTCGACCGGTGCGTGCAGGTGAACCTGGGCAGTGCGTTCCGTTGCACTCGCCTGGCCGTGCCGATGCTGCGCGAGAGCAAGGGTTCCATCGTCAACATCTCGTCGACGGCGGGCATCTTCGGCTACCCGTTGCGCTCGCCGTACGCGGCAGCGAAGTGGGGCGTCATCGGTCTCACCAAGACGTGGGCGATGGAGCTCGGCCCGCACGGCGTGCGCGTCAACGCCATCTGCCCGGGCTCGGTGGGCGGCGAGCGGATGGACGGTGTGATCGCGCGAGAGGCCGGGGCACGTGGTGTCGCCGACGCCGACATCCGCCACGCCTACGAGCAACAGGTGTCGATGCGGTCGTTCATCGAGGCTCGCGACATCGGCGAGACCATCGCGTTCCTGGCATCCCCCGCGGCTCGATTCATCAGCGGCCAAGTGCTCTCCGTCGACGGCCACACAGAGACGCTCGCCACGCTCTGAACGTGGCCGCCCGCCTGACCGTCGGAGGTGAACGGAAGGTGAACGACCTGCTCGTTGCCCTCGCGTTCCCTGAGCGTTCACATGCTGTACGGTTTCGCGACATGCGGCCGTCACGGTGCCATGCGTAACGTGACGCCTGCATTTCACACCACAAGGGGAGAGACATACACATGAGAATGCGTTCCAGTTCGAGCCGCAAGCTCGTCGGCGCAGTCGTAGCCGGAGCACTGTTGCTCGTGGCCTGCGGCGACGACGAGAAGTCCGAGACCACATCGGCACCCGGTGGCGACACCACGGTTGCCGGTGGCGACGGCCCGCTCGCCGCCCTCTATCAGGAGTGCCTCGACAACGGCGCCAAGGTGAACCTCATCGCGCTGCCCGATGAATGGGCCAACTACAAGGGCATCCTGCAGAGCTTCCGCGACAAGTACCCCGGCGTCGAGAACCCCGTGGCCGACCCCGATGCGTCGTCGGCCGACGAGATGAACGCCGTCGAGACGCTGGCGGGCCAGGAGAACATGCCCGACAACGTCGACGTCAGTCCTGCCATCGCACAGGAGATGGTGGCGAAGGGTCTGTTCGAGCCCTACCAGGCGAGCACCCTCTCCGAGGTGCCCGAGAACCTGCAGGACCCCGACAACAACTGGACGGCTGCCTACTACGGCATCATGGCCATCCTCACCAACACCACCATCGTGGAGAACGCTCCGACGACCTTCGCCGATCTCACCAAGCCCGAGTACAAGGGTCTGGTCGCACTCAACGGCGACCCGCGTGAGTCCGGTGCGGCGTTCGCAGCCGTCATGGCCGCCAGCATCGCCAACGGCGGTTCGGCCGACGACATCCTGCCCGGCATCCAGTTCTTCGCCGACCTGAAGGCCTCGGGCAACCTCGGTGGCACCGACGTCACCAAGGCCACGGTGCTCACCGGCGAGACGCCCATCGCCATCGACTGGAGCTACAACCTGCCCGGTCTGCTCACCGAGCTCGACGCTGCCGGCCTCACGGTCGAGGTGAACTATCCGTCCGACGGTGTCTACGGTGGCTTCTACGGCCAGGGCGTCGTCAAGGACAGCCCGCACCAGGCGTGCTCGAAGCTGTGGGCCGAGCACATCCTCAGCGACGAGGGTGCGCTGGGTTACCTCGAGGGCGGCGCCATCCCGGCCCGCTACGAAGCCATCACGGCTGCCGGCCTGGTGAGCGAGGACATGAAGGGCAACCT
>JAUXQB010000141.1 GCA_030685215.1 Actinomycetota bacterium | reverse complement strand
GTGGCCGACCCCGCCGAGCGCGGCGCCGTGAACGTGCGGATCGACGAGCAGAACAACGCGCTCGTGGTCGACGGCATGTCGCCGGCGGAGTCGGCAGGCAATTCCGCCGTGACGAAGTTCGTCCGGGCGAACGGCGCGCCGCCCGTGCGCTTCGAGGACGGCACCATCGCCGACCCCGCCGAGGTTCGTGGCGGATGGGACGGCGCGCAGGGCGCCGGGTGCACGATGGCGTTCACCGTCGTCAGCCCGTCGAACGAGCGCGGCGTGCTCACCGCCGGCCACTGCGCCGACAACGCGGTGACCACCAACGGCGTGACGCTCTCCACCGCCCAGTTCCAGCGCTCGTTCTGGAGCCACCTCGGTGGCGCCGCCGACGCTGGCTACGACCGTCAGATCCATCAGCTGCCCGCCGGCCACGTCACGCTCGCGAACCTGCAGGCGCCGAACGTGAACATCACCGGCTCGTTCCTCCCGGCCGCCGGCAGCGTGATCTGCCGGTACGGCGCCGCCTCGGTCGCCCAGGGCCAGGCGGCCGCCTTCTGCACCACCGTCACCGGCTACGCCTACGACGGCTTCGTCGGCATGAGCACCGGCTGCATCTATGGCGACAGCGGCGGCCCGATGTGGGTGATGGGCAAGGCCGTCGGTGTGGCGGCGATCACCACCGACCCCACGTGGCCCGTCGACTCGTCGTCCACCTGCTACGCCGCCCCGATCAAGGACCAGCTGAACGGCACCGGCTACTACCTGCAGGACATCACCTTCGGCCACGGCACCGACTTCTCGGCCATCGGTCTGTTCCACCCGGTCGGCCAGCAACGCATCCTCGACACTCGCCCGACCGGTCCGCGCATCGGTTCCTTCGACGTGTCGCTGAGCGGTGCGCTGAACTACCCCGATCTCGGGTCGGTCGCCCTGAGCGTGACGATCGTGCCGCGTGGCACGGCCGGCAGTGCCACGGTCTACCCCGGTGACGACGGCGTGGTGCCGCCCACCTACGACGTCAGCTTCGGTGCCTCCGCTCCCGAGTCGAACCTCGTGATCAGCCGAGTGAACCGCTACACCAAGTCGGTGCGTGTGTACGTGAGCGCGACGGTCGACGTGATCGTCGACGTGCTCGGCTACTTCTCCGACACCAGCGGCACCGTCGGCGCCGGCTCGGCGACTCGCGCGGTCGCGATGCCGAGCGTCCGGCTGTACGACTCGCGGCCGATCGGCATCATCCCCTCCGGTGGCAGCCGCGACATCCAGGTGCGCGGTGTCGGCGGTGTGCCGGCCACAGCCACCTCGGTCATCGCGAACCTCACCGTCACTCGCCCGAGCGGATCCGGTTGGTTGACCGCACACGCCGGCGGCACCACGGCACCCGGCACCTCCAACCTCAACTTCCTGTACGGCCAGACCAAGGCCCGACTCGCCGTGGTGCCGCTCGACGCGAGCGGCCGCATGCGGGTGACCGTCGGGGGGCCGTCGCAGGCACACGTGATCGTCGACGTGCAGGGATATCTGGAGGCGACGACGGCCACGGTCGACACCGGCCGCACGTTCGCCACCGACGGCGCGGGCGGGCGACTGCTCGACACACGCAGTGGCCCCCTCGTCGCCAGCGGCTCGTCGGTGTGCACCGACGTGTACGCCAACCGCACGGCGGCCGGCGGTGGCCTGCCGCGCGACAGCCTCTCGGGCGTGTGGCTGAGCGTCACCGTCACCAATGCTGCTGGGGCCGGCTACCTGGTGGTCGCCCCTGGCACGCAGCAGCCGGCCACGTCGAACCTGAACTTCGTCGCCGGTGAGAACCGGTCGAACGCGGTGTTCGTCGAGGTGCCCTCCACCACCGACGGCACGGTGTGCTTCATGGTGGCCACGGCGAGTGCGCACGTGGTGGTCGATGCCATCGCGCTGACCGTGGCGTAGGGGTACGACTCAGAGCTGGATGATGCCGGCGCGCGCGCCTGCGGCGACTGCGGCACTGCGCGACTTGACATCCATCTTGTTGAGGATGTGCTGCGCATGGTTGCGCACGGTGTTGACGCTGAGGAACATGCGGGTCGCGATCTCGGCGGAGCTGAGGCCGCGGGCGATGTGCTGCAGCACTTCGGTCTCGGTCTTGGTGAGCCGCTGCAGGTGCTGACCCTTCTCGACCACCAGGTCGAGGAACTGGCGGGTGACCCGAGGAGCGAACGCGGGCTCGTTGTTGATGACCGCGCGCAGGCCGAGCACGAGATCGGAGATGGTCTGCTCCTTGAGCAGGTAGCCGTCGCAGCCGGCCTCGAGCGCGCGGCGGATGGAGAGCTCGTCGCTCCACGCACTGAGCACGAGGATCTTCACGCCGGGCAGCTGCTTGCGGAGGCGGGGCACGAGGGTCAGGCCGTCGAGACCGTCGGCGAGGCGCAGGTCGAGCAGCACCGCGTCGACCGCCGGATCGTCGAGCAGGAAGTGGTCGAGATGCCGGATCTGCGTGATGGTGTCGACCACCGTGATGTCGTCGACCGCGTCGAGCGAGGCTGCGAGCGCGTCGGCGACCATGCCGTGGTCCTCGATGATGGCGACCCTGATGCTCACGAGTCGCTCCCGGGGCCGCCCGTGGGAGCGGACGGCGCGGTGGACTCGATGCCGGCGAGGAGGTGCATCTCGTCGCGCAGGGAGGCCGACAACTCGGCGAGGATCGTTGCCGCGTGGTCGAGATGCGAGTGCGCCGCGGGCGCGGCGAGCCCACGCGCGAGCTCGATGCGCAACCCGACGGCCATCGCGGCGGGGATGGCACGATCGTGCAGCCGGTTGGCGAGCTCGATCCGTTCCGAGCGCTCGGTCGCGGGCGCCAGGAACACCAGTCGTGTCGCGCTGGCGGCGTCGACGAGCACCTCCGTCGCGCCGCCGGCGCAGGAGCTGAGGTCGTGGTCGTGCAGCGAGCGGCCGAGTGCCGCAGTGCCCAGCCGGCCGGCCGCGTGATCGTTCAGGTGAGTGATGTGGGCACCCTCGCCGGCGACGATGAGCACGGGTACCGGCGCGGCGCGCAGCACCGACTCGGCCACCTCGTGAGGCGCCGGCGTGCGTCCGTGCCGCGCACCAACCTCCTGGTCACCGACCGAGGTCACGCGGTTCCTCACCGTGAAGCACTCTGCGCACCGTACCTGATCAGGCACGCATTCGCGCCGACCCTCAGCGCGGGGCATTCAGGTGTGGGCGGTCACCAGAGCGTGGAGGCAGACGCCTGCGCCGCGTCGCGCGAGGGCAGCAGCGCGGTCGCCTCGCGGCGAACGAGCAGCACCAGTTCGTCGGTGCCGCCGGTCGATCGGTGCAGCGACAGCGACAGCGGGCCCGTTTCGCCGGCCACGTGGACGAGCGGTGCGGCCACTGCCGCATCGGCGGCGGCGGCGCGGAACCAGTGCTCGATCAGCTCGCCGGTCTGCTCGTCGCCGCGGTCGAGGTAGCGCCACACGAAGTGCCCCACCCACGCATCGGCCGACCTGCCGATCATCGCGGACACCTTCTCGCTCGCCGCACGGACCCGACCATCCTCACCGACGATGGCCACGCCTTCGTCGACACCGCTGACGATGAGCGACAGCCGTTCCAGCAGTCGCTGGTGCGTGTGCTCGAGTCGGTGCAGGCCGACGGCGCTGGCGCGGTTCTCGGCGCGGTGCCGCCGGGCCGACAGCAGCATCGTCGCCTGCTGCGCGAGCTGGAGCAGACCCTCGCGCTGCTCGATGGTGAGCTCGCGAGGCTGCATGTCGAACACGCAGATGGTGCCGAGGGCGTAGCCGTCGTCGGTACCGATCGGTGCACCGGCGTAGAACCGCACACCGTCGGCGGCGCGCACCACGTCGAAGCGCGCGAAGCGATCGTCGGCGGTTGCGTCGGGCACCTCCAGAATGCCGCTCTGGCAGATGGTGTGCGAGCAGAACGCCTCGCTGCGATCGGTCTCGGTCAGCTCCACGCCGACGCGCGCCTTGAACCACTGGCGCTGCTCGTCGATCAGGCTGATGACGGCAGCGGGCGTGCCGCACAGGTCGGCGGCGCGGGCGACGAGGCGGTCGAAGTCGGCGTCCGGAGGTGTGTCGAGGATGTCGGTGGACCGCAGCACCTGCAGCCGCTGCGCGTCGTCGGCGGGAATGGGGAACCTGCCGCCGAAGTGTGCTCGCGGCACCTTCACCGGCACGAGCGCCTCGCTCGCCGGCCGCGCGGCCGAGTACAGGAAGCCTTGCGCCTTCGTGCACCCGAGGCGGAGGAGCGCGGCGTGCTGCTGACTGGTCTCGACGCCCTCGGCGAGCACGCCGAGCCCCAACTCGGAGGCCACGGTGAGCACCGCGCGCACGATGGCTCGATCGAGCGGGTTGCTCAGCATGCCGGCGACGAAGCGGCGGTCGATCTTCAACAGGTCGAGCGGCACGCCACGCAGGTACTCGAAGTTGGCGATGCCGGTGCCGAAGTCGTCGAGCGCCAAGCGCACGCCGTGCCAGTGCAGCAGCTTCAGTCGATCGGTGATGCGCTCGAAGCCGGTCATCGTGTCGGCCTCGGTGAGCTCGAGCAGCAGCATCGAGGTGGGCAGGTTGCGTTCCGTCAGCGCCGCGAGCACCTCGCCCACGAACGTCGGACTCTCCAGCTGCACCGGTGAGATGTTGACCGACATGTAGCGGTCGCCCCACTCGCCACGCGCCACTTCACCGGCGACGAAGTCGAGTGCTTCGGAGAGCATGATCATGCCGAACTCGTGGATCAGTCCGCTGTCCTCGGCCAGCGGCACCCACGACGCGGGCGGGATGTCGCCGAGGTCGCGCGACGTCCACCGTGCGAGTGCCTCCAGGCCGACGATCTCGCCGGTGAGCAGGTCGACGATCGGTTGATAGTGGGGCGTGATCTCGCTGCGTGCGTCGCCGAACCGAGACACGATCAAGGCTTCGGACCGGTTCGCGAGGGTCGATCGGGTGTCGGCGATCACGACCGAGCCCGCGCCCTGGCGCAGCGCCGAGCGCAGTGCCTCGTCGGCACAGTCGAGCAGGTGGATGCCGTCGTTCGACGAACCCGACCAGACGCCGATCGCCGAGCGCACCCGGATCTGCCCGAGGTCGGCGTCGACCGGGCTGGCGAACGACTCGACGATCGAATCGAGCAGTGTCGGCGACCACTCTCTGGCCGGCACCGCCACCATGAAGTGGTCGCCGCCGACCCGCGCCACCTGGCCGCGGCTCTTGATGACCTTGGTCAGGCGTTCCATCACTTCCCAGAGGACGCGGTCACCGGTGCTGCGGCTGTACCCCAGGTTGATGGCGCGCATGCCGAGGACGCCGACGAACGCGCACACCACTCTGTCGCCGAGCGAGGTGAGGCCGGCGGCGATGGTTCGCCACGAATCGATCGGCGGCGCGCCGAGCAGCCGTGACGTCCCGTCGGGCGACGCCGCGCCGCCGGCGCGACCGGCCAACGAGCTGAGGGTGCCGAGCGGCATTGCGGACAGTTCCAGGATCTCCACGATCCATCATCGGCGTCGGACGCCCGGACGCGCATGATGCATTCGCATCTTTCGCGGCTGGGTTCTGGGTCGTCAGAGCATGCCGCGCAGGAAGGCGAGCAGTGCGGCGGGACCGAACGGCTTCTGCAGGAACGCAGCGCCGAGTGGAAGGTCTGCAGATGTGCCTTCGAACCGTTCGCGGGCGTGGCCGGAGATGAACAGCGTTCGCCCGATGGGGTGCCCGAGCTCCGCCACCAACGCCGGCCCCGGACGATCCGCGAGCGTCACGTCGGTGACGACGAGATCGAACTTGCGAGCGTCTGCGTACGCTACCACCGCCGCCTCCGCCGACCCGGCGGTAACGGCCCGGAAGCCCGACGAGGCGAGTACCAACCGGACCAGGTGTGCGATCTCCGGATGGTCGTCGACCACCAGGACCGAAGGACCGTCGGTGCCCGTCACTGAACTTGACACTAACCGGACAGACCAACCACCTACCGCCACGGAGCGTGCGTGTACGCTCTCGATGCGTCGCGCCGGTCGGTCGTGGCGCAGCGTTGCCCATCACGCCGACACAGGCGGGAGGAATTCGTGAGCGAACCCGAGGGGGCGATCATCCTTGTCGTCGACGACGACGACGACCTGCGTCGCCTGATGACGCTCGGCCTCGGGCGCAGGGGCTACCGCACCCTGGAAGCGGCTGACGGCGAGGCAGCGTTGGCGATGGTCGAAGCGACCGAGGTCGACCTGGTGCTGCTCGACGGCGGCATGCCCAAGCTCGACGGCATGGAGGTGCTCGCGACGCTGCGCACCATGCCGCGCATGGCCACGCTCCCGGTCATCATGGTCACTGGCCGATCCGGCCTCGACGACC
Organism: Actinomycetota bacterium; assembly: GCA_030685215.1. Taxonomy (GTDB): domain Bacteria; phylum Actinomycetota; class Acidimicrobiia; order Acidimicrobiales; family Ilumatobacteraceae; genus UBA668. The sequence continues at coordinate 22,370 of JAUXQB010000141.1, read as the reverse complement.
GCATCAGCGGTCTCAGCGCAGGTGCGAACGACTACGTGGCGAAGCCGGTGTCGCTCGACGAGTTGGTGGCTCGCATCGAAGCCAACCTGCGCGGACATCGCGTGTGGGTCGACCTGATGACCCAACGGTTGAACGAACGCAGCCAACTGGCCGCGCGCCTGGCGACCACCCAGGCCTCGTTCGTCGACGTGGTGCGCCACGTGGTCGACACGCTCGGGGCACTGCCGCTGGTGGCCGGTGCAGCGATGCTCGACGTCGACATCACCGGTCGCGCCAGGGTGCTCGCTCACAGCGCCGGCCACCGCCCGGTGCTCAAGGGTGTCGGCGCGGGGCTCGACCCGCTGCTCACCGACGAGCTCGTCCGCCTGTCGCGTTCCGGGGCCTCCATCCTCACCAGTGACTCCGCGCACCAGCTGATGGGTCCTGGCTCAGGGTCGGTGGTCGCCGCCACGGTTGGCGGCGGCACGTCGGGCACGCATGCGCTGGTGATCGAAGTCGACCCGGCCGCGCCCGACCAACGGTCGGCGCTGCGCGACATGCTCGGTCTCGCGGTGGAACTGGCGCCGATGATCGAGAACATGCTGTCGTCGCGTCGCCGCGACGACGCCGTCACCGATCTGGCCGAGACGATCCTGCAGATCGTCGACCAGGGTGAGTTCCACCCGGTCTTCCAGCCGATCTTCGACATCGACAGCAACGACATCGTGGGGTACGAGGCGCTCACCCGCTTCGAAGACGGCGTGGCGCCCGACCAACGATTCGCGGAAGCTCGCCTGTCGGGCATGGGCGAGGCGCTCGAACTGGCCACCCTGCGCGCCGCGCTCGTCGAGTGCTCGCGCCTGCCAGCCGAGCGGTACCTGTCGGTCAACGTGTCGGCGCCGTTGCTCGCGCACCCTGGCCTCCCCACGATCCTCGACCTCGCTGCCGGCCGTCCGCTCTGTGTCGAGCTCACCGAGCACGAGCAGATCGACGACTACGTGAAGCTGCTCGCCGACTTCCGTGCGCTCGATCGCGACATGCGACTGTCCGTCGACGACGCCGGCTCGGGGTGGGCGAGCCTGCGCCACGTGCTGACGCTGCGTCCCGACTTCGTGAAGCTCGATCGCTCGTGGGTGGAAGACATCCATCGAGATCCGGCGCGTCAGGCGCTGCTGCTCGGCATCGGCAGCTTCGTGGCCGAGCTCGGTGGGCACGTGATCGCGGAAGGCGTCGAGAAGCACGTCGAGCTGGCGGCGCTGCGCAGTGTCGGCATCCATCTCGCGCAGGGCTATCTCCTCGGCCGGCCGGTGCCGGTGGACGAGCTCGTGCCGGCATGACGCGATCGGTCGCTCGCCAGGAGGGGCGGCCCATACGGGTCATCGCGCGAATGCGCGCGTCGAGCCCGCGCGCCAGGGCGTTCTCGGTGGCCGGTTCGTACGCGGTGGTCGGCATGGTGTGGATCCTGTTGTCGGATCGCGCGCTCGGTGCCTTCGTCGCCGAGGACGATCTGATCAGTTGGAGCGTGGCGAAGGGTCTCGCCTTCGTGGCCATCACCTCGCTGGTGCTGCTGTGGCTGATGCGTCGCTGGTTCGGCGCGCTGCAGCACACCCTCGACATCGCAGCGGCGCACGAAGCGGAAGTGCACCGGCTCCGACGGCTGTACGCCGCGCTCAGCCACATCGACCAGGCCATCGTGTGGGCGTCGACGCGCGAGGACCTGTTGCGCAAGATCTGCGCCGTGTTGGTGGAGCACGGCGAGTTCCGGATGGCGTGGATCGGTTGGAACGATCCCGAAGCCGCGGAACTGGTGCCGGTGGCGATCGAAGGCGACGTGCACGGCTACGTCGACTCGATCAAGGTGTACACCGACGACCGCCCGGAAGGGAGGGGCCCGTCGGGCAACGCCTTCCGCGACGGTCGCCCCTACGTGTCGAACGATCGCCTCAACGACGAGATCAGTCGCCCGTGGCGTGCCCAGAGCCTGGCCAGCGGGCTGCTCAGCTCGGCATGCATCCCCATCCGGGTCGGTGGCAAGGTGTGCGCCACGCTCAACGTGTACGCCGACGAGGTCGGCTTCTTCCAGGACAAGGAAGTCGCGCTGCTCACGGAAGCGGCCGTCGACATCTCCTTCGGGCTCGACAACCTCGCCCGCGAGGAGGAGCGTGCGCAGGCGCAGGCCGTCGCCCACAGCGAGCGGCTGTTCTCCGACTCGATGATCGAGAGCATGCCCGGCGTCCTCTACATGTACGACGAGTTCGGTCGGTTCCTGCGGTGGAACGAGAACTTCGAGGCGGCCACCGGTTACACCGGCGACGAGATCCTGCACATGCACCCGTTCGACTTCTTCTCGTCGGCGGAGCAGGACGAGCTCCGTGAGCGGATCGCCGACGTCTTCGAGCAGGGCGACTCGCACATCGAGGCGTCGCTCGTGCACCGCGACGGTTCGCTGACGCCGTACTTCCTCACCGGCCGCAGGGTCGTGTTCGACGGCAAGGTGTGCCTCGTCGGTGTGGGCATCGACATGTCCGAACGCGCCGAGGCGGAGGCGGCGTTGCGGGCGAGCGAGCAGCGCTACCGCACGACGCTGGAGAGCATCCTCGAGGCCTGCCAGATCGTCAGCTTCGACTGGCGCTACCTCTACCTCAACGCGTCGGCCGAAGCGCAGAACCGGCGCCCGAACTCGGAGCTGATCGGACGGCGGATGAGCGAGGTGTGGCCCGGCATCGAGGACGGCAACGCATTCGTGCCGATCGCCCGCTGCATGAAGGAACGCGTGCCGGTGCACCAAGAGGTGGAGTTCGTCTTCCCCGACGGCAAGCGGGCCTGGTTCGACCTGCGCGTGCAACCGGTGCCGGAGGGCGTGTTCATGCTCTCCGTCGACGTCACCGAGCGCCACGAAGCAGAGCGCGCACTGCGCGAACTGAACGAGAGCCTCGAGGCCCGCATCGCCGACCGCACCGCCGAGCTGCAATCCGCCCTCTGGCAGGCGAAGGCGGCCGACCAGGCGAAGTCGGCGTTCCTCGCCACGATGTCGCACGAGCTGCGCACCCCACTCAACTCGATCATCGGCTTCAGCGGCCTGATGCTGCAGGGCCTTGCCGGACCACTGAACGAGGAGCAGACCAAGCAGCTCGGCATGGTGCGCGGCAGCGCGCGCCACTTGCTCGAACTGATCAACGACGTGCTCGACCTGTCGAAGATCGAGCACGGTCAGCTCGACGTGCACCGCGAACCGTTCGACCTGCGCGAGTCGGTGAAGCGAGTGGTCGCGTCGGTCACGCCACTCGCTGCCAAGAAGGGACTCGTGCTCGCCACCGACGTGCCCGGGCAGCTGCCGCCGATGATGAGCGACCAGCGCCGCGTCGAGCAGATCCTGCTCAACCTGCTGAACAACGCGATCAAGTTCACCGAGGAGGGCAGTGTGTCGCTCAGCGTCGCCGTGATGACCGACGGCGACGATCCGGATGATCGGTACGTTCGCATCGAGGTGGTCGACACCGGCATCGGCATCGCGGCGAACGACCTCGCGCTGCTGTTCCAGCCGTTCCAGCAGATCGACTCCGGGCTCAATCGGCAGCACGAGGGCACGGGCCTCGGACTCGCCATCTGCCGGCGCCTTGCCGGGTTGCTCGGCGGCGAGATCGTTGCCGCGAGCGAGTGGCGCAAGGGCAGTACGTTCACGGTGACACTTCCGATGGAGAACACCCGATGAGCGCGAACATCCTGCTGATCGAGGACAACGAGCAGAACCGCTACCTCGCCACGTTCCTGCTCGAGCATCACGGCTACCGCGTGCTCGCGGCCATCGATGGCCTGAGTGGGCTCCAGCTGGCCGAGTCGACCGTGCCCGACCTCATCCTGCTCGACATCCAGCTGCCGCTGATGGACGGGTACGAGGTCGCTCGCGGGTTGCGCGAGATGCCTGCCACGCGCGAGGTGCCCATCGTGGCGGTCACGTCGCACGCGATGTCGGGCGACCGGGAGAAGGCGTTCGCGGCCGGCTGCAACGGCTACATCGAGAAGCCGATCAACCCCGACACGTTCGTCGCCGAGATCCAGCGCTTCCTCCCCACCCCCTCTGTCATCGGCGACGTGTCGTGAGCCACGTACTGATCGTCGACGACAACCCCGACAACCTCTACTTCCTGGAGGTGCTGCTGCGCGGCCACGGGTTCGAGGTGACCAGCGCGCGTCATGGTGCCGAGGCGTTGGTGCTCGCTCGGCAGCGTCCGCCCGACTTCGTGATCTCCGACCTGTTGATGCCGGTGATGGACGGCTACACGCTGCTGCGCCACTGGAAGGCCGACGACGCGCTGCGGCACGTGCCGTTCATCGTCTACACCGCCACCTACACCGAGGCCGAGGACGAGCGGTTGGCCATCAACCTGGGCGCCGACTCGTTCATCGTCAAGCCGGCCGAACCCGACGTGATCCTTGCTGCCGTCGATGAACTGCGCGCGAAGTTGGCTGCCGCGCCGACGGTGCCGCGCGAGCCGGCCGACGACGAGAGGAGCCTGCTCGAGGAGTACAGCGAGATCCTCATCCGCAAGCTCGAGCACAAGTCGCTGCAGCTGGAGGCGGCGAACGCCGCACTCCGCCAGGAGATCGAGGAACGCGAGCAGGCGCGGGTGGAGAAGCAGCGCCTCACGCAGGACCTCCGTGAGCGGGTGAAGGAACTGCGGCTCCTCTACGAGGCCGCCCGCCTGTTGCGCGACGACGACCACCTCCCGGCCGACGACGTCATCGACCAGGTCGCCAACCTGTTGCCGGGTGCGTTGCAGCATCCCGAGCTCGCCGCCGCGTGCATCACGCTCGGCGACATCGAGCGCGCGACGCCCGGCTTCCAGCGAAGCACCCGGCACCTCGACGTCGAGTTCGTCACCGACGACGGGATCCACGGCCGCGTGCGACTGGTGTACCTGGAAGAGGTGCCGGGCATCGACGCCGACGCCGACCCGTTCCTGCCCGAAGAGCGTCAGATGGTCGAGTCGCTGCTCGAGATGCTGCGCGTGTTCGCCGAACGGCGTGCGGCGCAGTCCGCAGCGCGGTTGCTCACCGACCAGCTCACCATCGAACGCGCACGGCTGGTGTCGGCGCAGGAGATCGCGAAGATCGGCAGCTGGGAGGCCGACCTGGTCACGATGGAGGTCGTCTGGTCGGAGCAGACGATGCGCATCTTCGAACGCGATCCGGTGGTGTTCGGGCTCGATCACATGGCGTTCCTCGATCTGGTGCACCCCGCGGATCGTGACGCCGTGCTCGAGGAGTTCAGTCGCTCCTACAAGCTCGTCGACCCGCTGCAGATCGACCATCGGGTGGTGTTCCCTGACGGACGGCTGAAGTACGTGACCGAACGCTGGCAGGTGTTCCACGACGACCACGGCAGAGCCACACGTGCACTCGGCACGGTGCAGGACATCACCGAGTGGGCGGAGGCCGAGAACGAACGCATCCTCGCCGAAGAGACGCTGCGCGAGAGCGAAGAGCGCTACCGCACCACCGCGGCGCAGCTCTCCAACGTGCTCGACCACTCGCTCGACCTCATCTGCTCCTTCGACCGCGATGGTCGTTTCCTGCAGGTGAACGCGGCCTGCCTGCCGATGCTCGGCTACACGGTCGACGAGATGCTGGGCAGCCTGTACCTGTCCAAGGTGCTGCCAGAGGACCTGGCGAAGACCCGGGAGGCGGCCGGCGGGGCCATCGCCGGGCGCTCGATGCGCAACTTCGAGAACCGCTACGAACGCAAGGACGGCGGCGTCTGCGTCATCCAGTGGGCGGGCCACTGGTCCGACGAGGACCAGACCATGTTCTGCGTGGGCCGCGACGTCACCGAGCACAAGCAGCTGGAAGCGCAGTTCCTGCGCGCCCAGCGGATGGAGAGCATCGGCACGCTCGCCGGCGGCATCGCGCACGACTTCAACAACATCCTGGCGCCGATCATGCTGTCGATCGAGCTGCTGAAGATGGACGAGCACGACCCGATGCACCTCGACGTGCTCAGCACGGTGGAGCGCAGCTCGCAACGTGGCGCCGACATGGTGCGTCAGCTGCTGTCGTTCGCGAGAGGTGTCGAACGAGATCAAGTGCAGAACCAGTTGGGCGAGCTCATCAGGGAGGTGGAGAAGATCCTCATCGACACGTTCCTGCGCACCGTCGATGTCACGGTCGACGTGCCCGACGACCTGTGGCCGGTGCAGGGCGACCCCACACAGCTGCACCAGGTGCTGATGAACCTGGTGGTGAACGCCCGCGACGCGATGCCCAACGGCGGCTCGCTGGCGGTGACCGCGCGCAACGTGCAGCTCGATGGGCACGAGCCGACGGTGCAGTCCGACGCGGCCGTCGGGCCGTACGTAGTGGTGAGCGTCAGCGACACCGGCGTCGGCATGGACGAGCGGGTGCTCGACCGGGTCTTCGAGCCGTTCTTCACCACCAAGGAGGTCGGCAAGGGCACCGGGCTCGGCCTCTCCACCAGCCAGGCGATCGTGAAGAGCCACGGTGGGTTCATGGAAGTGACCAGCAAGCCCGGCGCGGGAACGACGGTGAGCTTCTCGCTGCCGGCCACACCCGATGCGTTGCACGAGGTGGCCGACGACAGCACCACCAAGCTGCCGCGCGGCAACGGTCAGCTGGTGCTTGTGGTCGACGACGAAGCGTCGCTGCGCCAGATCACCCGCCAGATGCTGGAGGCGTTCGGCTACCGCGTGCTGCTCGCCGCCGACGGCGCCGATGCGATCGAGGCGTACACCGAGCACGGCCGCGACATCGACGTGGTGCTCACCGACATGATGATGCCGAACACCGACGGCCCCGCGCTCATCGCCGAACTGCTGCGCATCGACCCGCAGGCCAAGATCGTGGTGGCCAGCGGCGTCAACACGCTTACCATGGTCGGCGAAGCACGAGCGCTCGGTGTGGACCACTGGATCTCCAAGCCCTACGACGCCGACACCCTGCTCACCACGCTGAAGGACCTGCTACCCGACCCCTGATGGTCACGCCGGTTCGGCCACGCGCTCGCCACCCAGCAGTTCGCGTCGCAGCGACACCAGCTTGGCCGCCGGCTCGGCGGCGGCCCACGGGTCCGACGCGAGTGCACGCGAGTAGCTCTCCCACTCGCCGCGCACGCCGGCCAGGTCGCCGCGGCGAGCGTGCGCCCGCATCCGCAGGGCGATCAGCTCCTCGTGCCCGCCGAACACCTTCAACCCTTGGCCGGTTGCCCAGAACACGCCCTCCACGTCGCCGAGTGCGAGGTGGTGAGTTGCCAGCTCGATCGCCGCGCCGATGGCGAGCAGCGCCAGCGACGAGGTGATGCCCTCGGCATCGGTCCACAGGTAGCCGGTGCCGGCGAACGGCAACCCGCCGAGCAGTTCCACACCGGGCCGCAGCACCTCGATCGCATCGAGTGGCGGGAGACCGCGAGCGTGCTCGACCCGCGCCTCCAACAGCTCCGCATCGGTGACCACGCGCGGGTGCAGCGGCAGGTCTTCGGTGAGCGTGCGCGTGATCCACTCCTCGCCCTCCGCGGGGGCGAGTGCCCGACCCATGGCCCGTCGGGCATCGCTCACCACGTTGGCGAAGGTGGCGTCGCGCACATCGAGATCCCACAGCGCAGTGCGTGCCGCCGTCCGGGTGGGCCGCTCACGATGCTGGCTCAACCACACGATCAGCTCCACCGCCTTCGAGCGTTCGCACGCGACGATGCGTCCTTCGTTCGACACCACCTCGACCGGCCCGAGCACGCGCACCATGAGTGCCCACTCGGGCTCCACGAAGGGTGGGCCCCCGTGATCGCGACGATCGATCGGCACCACCTGAGCGTCGGTGAGGGGCGAGTCGTTCGCTCGATCGAGCAGTTCGTTCACGCGAGCCACGTCGCCGGCGTCGAGGCCGATCGGGAGTACTCGCAGGCCGAGGGGTTCGAGCACGTGGCCGCCGTCGGCCGACGTGAGCTGCCACGGGCGACCGGTACCCGCACGCACCTCGGCGTCGCCTCGGCATTCGAGCACGAGGGCCAGTCCACGTCCCCCGGCAGCGGCGGCACTCCACTCACCGACCAGTTCGATCGCGCTGGGCGTCGCGGTCGGGCGGTGCGCGGCGATGATGACCGCCGGTTCCCACGACTCGCCCCCGGTCCCGGCTGCGCGCAGCGCGAAGGTGGTCATGTCGCGAGCGAGCAGCGCGGTGCTGCCGAGGCTGATCGCGGCGGCATCGAACGCGGCATCGAGCGACTCGACCTGCTCACAGTTCGAGCCGTGCAGCGTCGCGTCGTCGAGCCCCACCGTGAACAGGCGCGTCGCATCGAGGAACGGAGATGCGGCGAGGGATGCTGCCAGCGCGCGGAGGATCGCGGTCGCGTGCGGTGACCGCACCAGCAGCGTGCCGACCGCCTCCAGATCGACGAACAACTCACCGCCTTCGTCCACCCCACCCACGTGCACCAGTGCCGGGCACGGCTGCGCGCTCAGCCGTGCTCGCGGTGCCAGCGCCGAGAGCGAGGTCGATGCGTCGAGCACCCACGTGTTGGCGTGCAGCTCGAGCGACCAGTCGGCCTCGTCCGGAGTCGCTGCGCCACGCAGGAAGAGCCGGATCTCCCCGCTGTCGTGCATCACCACCGCCTGCACGGAGGCGGCCTGCGAGGCCAGTGAAGGTGCGGCCGCCCGCAACGCGAGATCGAGGCGAGCGAGCCGTTCCGCCGCACTGAGGGAACGCAGCAACAGCTCTGTTCGCGCCTGTGCAGCGGTGGGTGCCGAGAGGCGTGCGCCCACCGATGCCGCCCGCAACTGTCGGCGTCGGCGGGTCTCGAGCAGGCCGACCGCGCCACCGGCGAGCATGAGTGCGGAGCCGATCCCGGCCGCATACGGCAGCACGCGCGACGAGTCGGCAGAGTCCGGCGCGGTGGTCGGCGCGAGCGCGGTAGGCGGAGCGCTCGGTGGCGGAGGAAGGTCGTCCGCCGGGCCGGTGAAGTCGACACCAGGCATCGACTCGCGGAACTCGTCGACCGGTGCCGGCTCTTCGGGCACGGGTGGCTCGAGCGCGGGTGTGTCGAGGACTGGCGTATAGACGGCCGGTGTGTCGACGACCGGTGTGTCGGCACCTGCGTCGGTGAGGATCACCAGCTCTCCCGGGATGATGAGCGCGGGGTCGTCGTGGCCGAGCAGCCGGTGGTTGAACGACACCAGCGACTCGGTGTACTCCAGCACCTCTCGCGGGGTCGCCGCTCGGTGCAGGGTGGTGGTGAGGTGCTCGTCCGCGATGTCCCAGTAGCAGTCGCCTGGCACCACTCGATGCGCTGGCCCCAGCGGTGTGATCACCGCGGCGTCGTCAGGCATCACGACGGTCATTCCCGCCGGGAACAGACCCCCCGTCCACTCGTCGCCCGTCGGGGTGAGCCGCCCGCGATTGAGTCGGATGATCTCGTCGCGCAGCGACGGCGCACCCGCCGCCGCGGCCAGCGAGTACGGCGTCTCGCGGCCCAGCGCGATCATCGTCGAGCCGCTGCCGTCGGTGGGCGCCACCGATGGCGGCATGTCCGCCACGAGCATCGCCGCCGTTGCCTCGCGAGCGATCACCGCGGTCGGTGCGGAACCCGTGAAGAGGGTCGCGGTCGCGGTGGCCGACACTGCGGTCGCGGCGACGGCGCGGACGAGTTGTCGCACCCAGCCGGCCGGCCCCGCGGGCAGCGGCGCGAGTCGTGCTCGACCACGGCCGAGTCGCCACGCCACCACCTGCCACAGCTCGGCGAGTGCGCGAACCATGCCCACAGCAGCGTGAAGACGGCGACGCCGAACCGGATGACGGCATCGGTGTCGATCCGCTGCGAGCTCCACGCCTCGCGCAGCTGCTCGGCCGCCGGGAGCGGCGAGCCGACCGAGCGGAACACGAGCCAGGGCACTCCCACGAGCAGCGCCGCCAGCGCGAGCAGAGCCGCCGTACGCAACATCGCCCGCCGAACACGAGTCATCACACCGCTCCTTCAGTCCGAGTACGTCACCCGGGCGGTGCCCGAGGCCCGTACGGTCATGGTCGTCAGGCCGCCGAGCACGAGGAACACGGTCGTGCGTCGTTCGGTGACGGACACGGTCACGAAGTCGCTGCCCACCACGACGTGCACGTCATGCTCGGGAACCCCTGCTCGTACCGCGAAGTCGACGGCGGCGTCGCGAGCGAGGTCCGCATCGAACCCACTCACCGGAGTCGCGGTGGACACCGCCGCGCGTGCGGCCGCCTCCGCGGTGTTCGACGCGTGCCGGCGGGCTGTCATCGCCCGGCCACCGTCGACGACCAGTCCCGCTCCCGCCAACACCATCGTCAGGAGCATCACCATCACCACAGACACGGTGCCGTGATCGACGCTTCGATCGTGTCCGCGCCGAGTGATCACTGCTGATACCTGTCGACGGGCTGCGTGTCACGCGCGACCATGGTGCGCACGCCCGGCGTCCACGCACCCGTGAGTGCACGGTTGCGCACGACGCACGACAGCTCGACGGTGACGGAGCCACCGCGCCAGGAACCCGCGGGCGACGGCTCCCAGGTCATCGACACGTGCGCGCCACCCTCGCAACGACTGTCGAGTGTCGACGACGCGGCCATCTCGCCGGCCGCCACCCGAGCCGACTCGGGGTCGGCCGCCTGCGATGCAGCTCTCGCTGCCGCCTGTGCGGTGTTCGTGACCTGCGTCGCGGCAGCGTGGAGCCGGCCGACGAATCCGAGGAACGCCAGCGCGACGACGCAGAACACGAGCAACTGCATCATCTCGACCGGCGTGGCGATGCCGTCGTCGCTGCGCCAGATCGCGCGGCGACCGTCGACGGTCTCGACTCGGACGCAGCAGCCGTCCATCACTGCTCCTTCGGTGCCGATTCGGTGACGCTGGTGGTGAGTCCCGCGGCCTGACCCAGCACACCGGGTGTGCGGCCCGACACCGTGATCGACACCGTCGTCCCGTCGGTGCACGACACCCGGATGTCGTCCGCCCACGATCCCGCGGTGCGTCGGACGAGCCGGGTGGTCGCCTCAACACCCTCGTCGCAGCTGCCGTCGAAGGCGGCCGCGACCCGCGCACCCTCGGCCGCCGCCTCGTCGAACACGTTGCGTGCGTGCCAGAAGGTGGTGGCCTCGAAGATGACCAGGATCGTGAGCAGCAGCGTGAGCGAGCCGAACAGCATCGGGATCGACGCGTCGACCGCGCCGCGGTCGTCGTGATACATGCTCAGGGAACCACCGGATCGGGGACGCTGTCGCGCGCCTGGTTGAACTTCGTCGTGAAGAACGCGGTCGCGGCCATGGCCACGACGATGCCGACCGCCAACCAGATCATCTTGGTCACGGCCTCGTCGACGCCGTCGTCGTCCCGTCGCTGCGCCCATGCCAGCGCCAACCGCGATCGAGCGGTCGCACACGACAGGTGCACCCACACGGCCACCACGAGCATCTGTTCGCTCATCTCGCCAACCCTCCGTCTCCTCGTGGGCCGGGGTCGGCCCGCCTATCCACCGAACGCCTCGTTGACGCGGTGCACCAGTGGGTAGGCGAGGAACACGACCGTCGCCACCACGAAGCCGATGGTGGGGCCGGACAGGTTCGCGTTGGCCAGGTCGGCCTCGCGCTCCAATTCGTCGAGCGCCCTCGATCGCATCGAGGCCGCGAGCGTCTCGACGGTGTCGCGGATGGCAACACCCTGCGTCCCCTGTCGTTCGACCGACGCGGCCAGTTCGGTGAGCTCGCGGATGCCCAGCCGCATGCCGACCTCGTCGAGCGCGTCCCACACGGCAACACCGCGCTGGGGTGCGGCATGCAGAGCGGCACGCAGCGGATCGGCCGCATCGCTGTGTCCCACCTCGAGCGCGAACCGGATCGCTTCCTCGACGCTCTGGTCGGTGGTCAGGCCGACCGCCACCAACTGGACGAAGTCGTTGGCGACACGTCGCATCTCACGACGGCCACGCTCCACCTTCGCCCTGATGTCGTACACGACGAAGCATCCGGCGAGCACGGCGGTGAGCGCGGCGGCCATCGGCGACAGCAGCGACACCGGCAGCACGCCGATCGCGGTCGACGCCGAGAGCACACCGAGCGCGGCGAAGAAGGTGCCACCGCTCACCACGACGAGGCGACCGATCACTTCGATCGGCGACAGCCCGGCCACCTCGAGTCCGTCACCGAACCGGCGGACCGCCCATCGGCCGGGCCCAGCCGCGGCCACGGCACGAACGAGCTGGTCACGCCTCGTCGAACCCGCGTGCGCGGCGCCCGACATGGACCGGCCGACACCGTGCAGCTGCACGCGGGCAGCTGCCAGCGAGCGCGGTGCTCGACGCACCGACAACGCCGCGCACCAGAGGCCGCCCGACGTGAGGAGCCCCGCCGCTGCACCCACGTGCCACGGGTTCATCGAACGGCCGCCGATGCCCGAGCGAACCGGTGTCGGCGCGGGTCGTGAGAGCGACAGAGCGCGCGCATCCACAGGAGGCAACCGGTCCACATGCTGAGCGGCACGACGAGGAACAGCTGCCCCGCGGGCCGGTCGTACGGCTGCAACAGTTCACCGCCGGCGAGGCGCAAGTAGCCGATGAGCGCGGCCCCGATGACGACGAGGCGCTTCATGCTCGATCGGTACATCGCACGGGTGCGGTCGATCCGCTCGCGAGCAGCCACTTCCGAACGGGCGGCCAGCGCCAGCGCATGGATGGTGCGATGCAGGCGACCGGGGCTGGCCGAGCCGCCGATGACGAGGTGGATGACCGCGATGGCAGCGTCAGCCGTGGGATGCGCCAGATCCTCGGCGAGATCGGTGAGCGCGTCATCCGTGGGGAACCCTTGCTGACGCCGCCGGAGGAAGGCGGTCAGTGCCGCGGAGAGCGCAACCGGGGGGCGCAGGGCCACCCGTTCGAGTGCCTCCTCGATGCCCATTGACGAACTGCGCAGCGTGTCGCGCAGATCCTCCAGCCACTTCGCGAGTCCGTCGACGTGGCGACGATCGAGCTCGGCCTGCCCGTCGTGCACGAGGGTGCTCCAACACATCACCAGGGTGCCCGCTGCCAGCGCGAGGATCGGCCAACGAGTCGCGAACAGCACCAGGACAGCCGTGACGAGTGCCAGCGACCCGCGTCGGGAGTCGATGCGCCCGACCCGTTCACTCCACACTCGGCGTCGCCGTGGGTCGCGTCGTGTGGCTGCGGCGACGGCCAGGCCGGCTCCGGCCAGCAGTCCACTCACCGCGACCGCGGTTCCGCCCGCCGGCAGCGTGGCGCTCATGCGACGACCCGTCCGGAGAACCACCAGTGGGTGGAGAAGTCCGGGCATGCCGACCGGAGACGTTCGAGCATCGCGTGCTGCGGCTCCGAGGCGGGTCGCCCGCGACGGTCCGGCGCACCCTGTTGCGGGCGGAACAGGCGATGGACGATGCAGCGAGCTCCGTCGTCCTCCGTGGAAGGAGCCGCGATCTCGGTCACGTACCGCCCGGTGACGTTGTCGCCGTCTACGTGCACCACCAGATCGACGCTGCGGTACACCTGCCAGCGGGCCATGGGTATCTCGACGCGGTTGTGCGCTGCGATCAGTTCGGCGAGGCGCTCCAGTCCGTCCTTCGCGGAACCTCCGTGCACCGTGGCCATCGCGCCCTGCCCGATCGACATCGCCTGCACCAGCGCGCCACCTTCCGCCCCTCTCACCTCACCGACGACGATCCAGTCGGCACGAGTGCGCAACGCCGGCACCATCACGTCGTGACACGAGATGCCGACCCCGTCGACTGTGCCGGGAACGCGTGCCTGGTATGCGTGCACGAATCGATGCGTGCCCAGCCCGGCGATGTTCAGCTCGAAGTCGGTCTCCACCGTCACGATGACGGCTCGCGAGTGCACCTCGCCGACCAGTGCGCGCAGCAGCGTGGTCTTGCCGGAACCCATCCGTCCGCAGACCAGCACGTTGAGCTCCGCTGCCACCGCGGCGCGGAGCAGCTCCACGGCACCGTCGTCGAGCGTGCGGCCTGCCGCCAACTCGGCGAGCGAGAGGCCCTGCGCGGCAGCACGGCGGACGGCGATCAACGGGCGTTGCACGACGTCGAAGCCTTCGCCATGGAAGCGGACGCCCGGCTCCAGCTCGAGGTCGACGAACGGGCTCTCCCGGTTGAACGGCCGCCGACGTGATGTCGCGGTCTCGTAGATGATGCGCTCCAGATCCCGGTCGCGACGCACCAGTGGTGCGAGCAGTTGGATGGTGCCGTCCCGGCGTTCCACGCGAACCGGGTCGGCCCCGAACACCAGCACATCGGTGACGTCGGGATCTCGGAGCACCGTCAGCAATCGGGGCAACCCGAAGATCCCGGAGATCACCATGTCGACCAGCGAGCAGCGTTCGTGATGATCGAGCGGAGCGACTCGAGCGTGCAACCGTTCCCGCTCCCACTCCGGAATCACGACTCGCTCGAGGATGTCGCGCGTCATCTCCTCGCGCAGATCCCGTTCGTCGGTCGACTCGTCGCGGCGCGGTACCGGCAAGCGGTCGCCCCACTGTCGGCGGATCTCGGCGACCAACTGATCCAGCGCTTCGTCGTTCACCGCTCGCGCTCCGCGCCGGTCGTCAGCGCCTCGATCATCCGTGCTGCCTCGTGCATGACCGCGCTGTTGCGCAGCCGCCGGTCGGTCGGCGCCGCGCCCCGGTGGAGGAGGTCGACCGCAGTGGCTTCCCACGGCAACCAGCCGGCGAGACGGCCGGCCATCGCGTGCTGCAAGGTCGAGTGCGAGAACCGCACACCGCCCGGCGCATCGACGATGGCGACTCGCAGATCGACGCCCATCAGGCCGGGGTCGGCAGGCGAGATGCGGCCACCCGACTCGATCCAGTCCGCCGTCGAGACCGCTGCGCTGACCTCGGGCGACGAGATCACGAGCACGGCATCGGCGCTCCGGAGCAACGGCCAGGTGGGTGTGCCGGAGCGCATTCGCCCCACATCGACCACCACCGATCCGCGCAACTCACGCAGGGCGTGCACCCACTGGACGCGCGGCTGATGACAGGCGAACGCACGGAACGGATCGGCCGGTGCGGTGACCACACGCAGCGCGCCGGCGACCTGTGCCGCCGAGTCGAACGCCTCGAGAGCAGTACCCGCGCCCGACGCGAACGCCACCCGCTCCAGCCCACCGATGGCGTGCGGTTCCGTTCGCATTCGCCCGGCGAGCACCCCTCCCGCAGGGTCTGCCTCGATCAACCATGCTTCCCCGTCGCGGTCGGCGAGCGACGCGGCGAGCAGCAGTGCGGTGGTGGTCGCACCGAGGCCACGCCACGAGCCGACGGCGACGATCACGTGTCGACTCCCGCGTCGTGACCGATCAGCAGCAACTGTCCGGAGGCAGCCAGCTGTGCCACCGCGACCGCGAACTCCGAGGGCACTGCGAGAGTGACCGCGAGGTCGCCGTCGGCCGCCACCTCCACGTGCATCACCCGCACGCTGGTCGCACCGATGCCGAGGGTTGCGTCGATGGGAGCGGCGAGCGCCCCGTCTCCTCGGGTGAGACCGTCCGGGAACCGGCCCTGATCGATGAGTGCACCCACTTCATGCTCGCCAGGTGCCAGCTGCGGACCCTCGCGCCACATGCCGGTAACGACGAGGCTGCCCGCTCGCAGGTCGACAGACGCCGTGCGACCGACCAGCGCGGCCAGCGACTCTGCCGGCACCAGACCATGCACGCCCTGGTCGAATGCGACGCCAGCAACCGTGAGGTCGTCCTCGCTGATCACGGCTCCGGCGGGCACGGCGCGGGCGACCTGCACGACCGACACCCGATCGGCCGCGTCGGTGAGGGCCCACGCCACCAGCACTCCGGCGAGGACCACCAGCGCAGCCGCGAGCGCGAGCCATTGAGCCCGCACGCGGCTGCGAAGTCGGGTGCCTGTGTTCACGAGACCACGCCGCCCGACGTGACCGCGAACGCGATCGCCCAGCCGAACCAGAGCGCAGGCCCAAACGCGATTTGCGAGCGGCGCGACAGCAGGCCGTACGTCGCGCCCGCCGTCGCCGCGACGGCGATCGCCACCGGTGGCGCCAGCAGTGAGACGCCACCGGCGCTGGCGCCGACCACCGCTGCCATCTTCACATCTCCCAGGCCGACACCCCGCGCCACGTGCACGATCAACAGCAGCGATCCACCGACGAGCAGGCCGACGACCGCTCGCACGATCGCCATCGGATCGGGCGTCGCGAGCCAGCCGATCGACGAGACCGCGAGCGCCGCAGCGAGCAGCCGATTCGGCAACCTTCGCTCGTGCACGTCGACCAAGGTCGCGGTTGCCAGCAGGGTGCCGACGAATCCGATGGCGACGCGGGCGACGAGCGGAACGGGCACAGTGGCGCCGATCGCGATCGACGTGGCCACAGCCGCGACCAGGGCTCGCCGCGTGACGTGGTGCGCGTGTCGCCATGCCGTCACCACCCGGTCGGTGGTGGTGCGCTGCAGCGGGGGCCGACGAGTGTGGGTGGTCGTGTCGAGCCCGCCGCAGTGCATGGAGGGATTGACCGACCGGAGTGTCGGCGATGACGTCAACCGGGGCAGATTCTTTCGGGCCACACCTGCACTGGGCACGGCGAGTTGGCGGAAGCGGCAAGAAAGTCGGTCGACACGGCAGAATGTGAGCCGTGCGTGGCTTCCGTCGGGTCTCCCTCGCTGTGGCGTCCACAGCGCTGTTGGTGGTGGTGCCTCATGTGGGTGCCCCGCCGGCACGCGCCCAGCTGCCGGAGATGGCGCCGTGCGTGGCCGACGCCGAGCTGGTGGTGGGCACCACCGGCGCCAGCGTGCTGTGCACGCAGTGGACGCTGATGTGGCTCGGCTACCACCAAGGGCTGGTCACCAGCGTGTACGACCAGGCCACGTTCAACTCGGTCATCGCCTTCCAGCAGGCCAACGGGCTGCGCGTCAACGGGCACGGCGACGCCGCCACGCTCACCGCGCTCGGCATCTACTCCGGCGTCGACCAGGCACCGCCGCCGCCCTGCCTCGCCGACGCTCCGGTGAGCCCAGGCGACCGCGGGCCCTCCACCGAGTGCGTGCAGCAGTCGCTCGCCACGCTCGGGGTCTTCGGCGGCACCGTCGACGGCAGCTACGGCAGCTCCACGCGCGACGCCGTCAAGAACTACCAGCTCGCCAACCCGCCGCTGTCGGCCACCGGCGTCGCCGACACGCAGACGCTCGCCGCGCTCGGCATCTGGAGCGGTTTCACCACCGAGGCCGGCGTCGACCTGTTCAACAACGGCGCCTGGTGGCCCTCACCGTTCCAGGCCGAGCCCAACTGGCGAGTCGTCAACGGCATCCCCGTGTTCGGCAACCGGCGCATCTGCAGCCGGGAGAACGCCGACATCATCGCTCGCGAGTTCGCGAAGGACGGCGCCGACATCAGCACGCAGCAGTACTTCATCTATGTGGCCTCGCGTGAAGGCGGCTGCGACCACACGTCGGTGAACTTCAACCTGGCCACGCGCGACGACAGCCACTGCACGTTCCAGCTGAACGCACTGTCGGGCACCTTCCAGCCCAACGGCGAGCTCGGCCGCCGTGGGTGGAGCGCCGACAACGTGAAGGCCAGCATGAAGAACTGCGCCGACGCGGCCAGCGACCTGTGGGTGTTCTGCGCCCGCGGGCCGTGGACCCCGCCGTACAGCTGCGCGCCGCCGTGGGAGGGCGACCTCGGCCCGGAAGGCGACGCGTAGGGCACTCGCCCTGAGCACCGGATTCCCCAGTGGGAGCGCTCGGGGAGCGCGGTAGTCTGTCGCACGTCTAGGAGAGGTGCCCGAGTCAGGTCGAAGGGACCGCACTGCTAATGCGGGGACCCCCTCAAAGGGGTCCGTGGGTTCAAATCCCACCCTCTCCGCGGAACCAACGGCCCGGCGGCTTCGGCCTCCGGGCCGTTGCCATTTTCGCTCGCCGTGGGCATCGTTCGAGCGACGTCGACGCCACGACCAGGATCCACCACTCGACGTCACACATTTGACACACTGTTGCGTTTTCATGACAACAGGTGTAGACAGATCGTCATCTTGACGGCCGTGCGCGGCCACCGAGGCCCTCGGCGGGTCCCGTGAAGGGGTGACGAAGTGATCGACGACGACAACGACCAGTACGGTTTTTGGAAAGACGAGCCCACTCGGCCACTCGAGCGGATCACCGCACGGCGCAAGCCGGCCGGCCCGGCTCCCGTGGCGCCCACACGTCCGCGTTCACGCCCGATCGACCCGCAGGCCGGTTCCCGCCAGCCCGGTTCCCGCCAGCACGGCGACCGCACGCAGCAGCTGCCCGTCGTTCCCGGACACGTCACTGGTGCCGTCGAGTCGGTTCGTCGTGCCACCGCTCCCGTCGACCCGCTGTTGCGCCGCATCGGCGCGCTGGTCGTCGCGGTCGCCGTGTGCGTGCCCGTCGCCCTCACGCTGCGCGGCGGCGACGATCGCCAGGCACTCCAACCGCAAGGCTCCACCGTGGTCAGCGGTAGCGAGCTCACCGAGTCCACTGCTGCCGGCGAGCCCGGTGCCCTCGTGCCCGCCGCCGAGTCGACCATCGACATCGATGCGTTGCCCGAGGCCATCCCGGTCAACACCACCGCTGCCGACGCCACCGTCGCTGCCGCCGGCTCCACCGATTCGGCCGACACCTCGTCCGCGCCGCCCTCGGCCAGCCAGCCGGTGAAGGCGATCGAAGCTGCGCCGCAATCCACCGCCGCGTGCAAGAAGTACGAAGTGGTCGCTGGCGACTACTGGATCCTCATCGCCAAGAAGGTCAGCGTCACGGTCAGCCAACTGCTGGCAGCGAACGGGGCCACCACCGCCACCGCGCTGTACCCCGGTCGATCCATCTGTCTGCCGGCCAACGCCGCGGCGCCCACCACCGCTGCACCGCCCACCACCGTGAAGGCCACCACCACCACGGTGAAGGCCACCACCACGACCGCGAAGGTCACCACCACCACGGTGAAGGCGTTGCCGCCGCCGAAGAAGAGCTACACCCGTGCCGAGGTGGAGGCCATCATCCGTGCGGTGTGGCCCGACCATCTCGAGGACGAAGCGGTGCGCATCGCCACTCGTGAGAGCAACCTGCAGCCCGGCGTTCGCAACTACTGCTGCTTCGGTCTGTTCCAGATCTACTACAGCGTGCACAAGAGCTGGCTCGCACAGATCGGCATCACCAGCGCCGAGCAGTTGTACGACCCGCTCGTCAACGCTCACGCCGCGTACACGCTGTACAAACGAGCAGGCGGGTGGGGTCCCTGGAAGCTGTAACGTTCCCTCCGCAAACGGGGGTTGCGGTGAGCGTTGACGACATCTTCGAAGCGGTCGCGGCCGAGCGCCTGGCGATCGCCGATCAACTTCAGACGTTGTCAGCCGAGCAACTTGCCGCGCCGTCGCTCTGCGAGGGCTGGTCGGTGCATCACGTCGCTGCTCACCTCACCATGCCGTGGGCTGTGTCGGCCCCCACGATGGCGATGCGTGTGCTGCGAGCACGATCCATCTCGCGGGCCATCGACGGTGTCACGCACGAGCTCGCCAAGCAGTCGATCGCGGAGATCATCGACAGCCTGCGCGCCAACGCGCACAATCGGAAGCACCCGCCGGGTCTGCCCCGCGCGCCGCTCACTGATCTGCTCGTGCACGGCGAAGACGTCCGCCGCCCGCTCGGTCTCCATCGCGCCATCCCGATGTCGGCGTCGCGCCTCGCGCTGCAGTTCGTCACCTCCGGGCGCGACCGCGGCACCTACGTGCCCACCAGTCGCCTCGGGGGCCTGCGCCTGGTCGCCACCGACCAGGACTGGGCGTGGGGCGAGGGTGCGCAGATCAGCGGCCGCTCGATGTCGCTGCTGCTGGCAGCGATGGGCCGACGTGTCGCGCTGCCCGAGCTGAACGGTGCGGCCAACCTGCTCGAGGCACGGCTGTAGGAATCCCGGTAGCCGAAGCGCGGTGCTGCCCCTAGACTTGCGAACCGCAAGCGCTCGTAGCTCAATGGATAGAGCATCTGACTACGGATCAGAAGGTTAGGGGTTCGAGTCCCTTCGAGCGCGCTGGGTTCGTCCCAGGTCACAGGCCCCTTCGGGGGCCTGTTGTCGTTTTCGGGATCGGGTCCGAGGGGGCATGACAGCCAAGTTGACAGCCAAGGCATCTGACTGCCCGGGTTCGCGGGCCGATCGCGAGATGACAAACTGCCGAACGTGCACGGTGTGGTCGAAGCGGCAACTCGATTGATCGAAACCCTCGCGCCAGGAGGGGCGTCGGTGCTTGTCCGCACGCCATTACAGCCGGACGAGTGTCGTTGGTTCCTGGCAGCGGTCGATCAACACATCGTCTTGTTCGAGGGTTGCCCAGCCGACTGCTTCCGCCTTGCGAAGTGGAAGGTTTCGGGTCCCGACCACTTCGTCACGCCAAGTGGCAAGCCGCGGCACCTCTTCTCCAAACCTGGCGAGACGGCGGCCTGGTTGAACCGCGAGTACATCCCGCACATCGCCGCCTACGCCTACGCCGTCCTCGCGGGTGGCTTTGATCCGCGCCGAAGTTCGTTCTCGCTCTACCGCAAGTTCTCAAGGGATCTGATCACGAAGCGAGCGGGTGGAAGCTTCGAGACCGACGCCGAGTTCTACGACATCGACGGCGGGGTCTTCTTGCAGATTGAAGCCAAGGCCAGTGAGAGGGAGACTGCCGCTCTGGCAGCGGCGATCGAACGGCACGGAGCACTGAGCGAACTTCCGACGACCGCTGCGAAGGAGGTCGAGTACGTGCTGGACCTCGCGCCAAAGTATCTGTGGGTTGTTGGACCCGGATCTCTTGATCCGCCGCGGCACATGTACCGAGTACGCACGGTGGGGCCGCTCAACGTCGCGTTCGACCCCGTCGAAGAGTTCCCAAGCCCACCGACGTGGAATGCCCCGTGAGAGCGGTCTACGTCGCCTTCTGAAGGCCAGTCGGTGCATTGTCGAACCAGTCGCCCATCACTTCGCCGAGCCTCCGTTGCGACTCGGTCATCGAGTGGCCGTAGGTGTCCAAGGTTGTTGAAATCGAGGCATGGCCGAGGAGGTTCTTCACCGCATGCAAGTCACCATGCGATGCGCTCGCGGCTGTCATCGCGGCCGAGTGGCGGAGGTTGTGAAATCGCTCGGGCGGCAGTCCTGCCTTGGCACACACCCGGTGAAGGACCGTGTTGGGCACCTTCTCGTCGAGGAGGCCACCAACCTCGTTGGTGAACACGAAGTCATTGGCCTGCCAGATTGGGCCTGCGGCCAACCGCATCGCGGCTTGGTCACGCTTGTGCTCGCGGAGGATCTCCGTCGCTTGGCGGGGCAGGGAAATGGTTCGCACTCGATCGGTCTTTGTGGACTTCGTCAGCATGCCGACTCCACCCTTGCGGTAAGCACTTCGCATAACGGTCAGAGTGCCGTTCTCGATGTCGATGTCGTCCCACCTCAGCGCAAGCACTTCGCCCTTACGTAGCCCTGTCATCAGCGTGATGGAGACAATCGCGCCGAGCCGGGTCTCAGGGCTGGCAGCGATCAGGGAGAGGACGACATCACGTGGCAACGCATGAACCCGGTCGGTGTCCCGGACGGGTCGCGCTACTTGCACTGCGCTTGCGACATTGCGAGTGATGAGACCCCACCGAACGGCTACCCCGAGCGCTCGACGCAGCGTCGCGTGTATGGCTTGCACCGACCGTGTGCCAAGGCCAGATTCCCGCTTGGCAGCAAGGAAACGCTCAACGTCTCGGACGCTCAGCCGATCGAGTCGGACATCTCCCAATGCGGGCACGATGTGTCGAGCACAAGTGCCCCGATAGAACACCCTCGTCTTCGTTGCGAGAGTCCCGCTGTCCACGACCTCTTCGAGCCATCTGCTCAGGAAGGTACCGAGGGACATCGGCTTTGTGGACACGAGACCTGCTTCCGCGGCCTTCTGCGCCTCCCTGAGCTTCTGACGGGCTTCGGCTTGCGTTGCTGCCGTGAAGGTCCTCCTCGACCGTCTTCCATCGACGAAGCCGAGGTCGAGAACGCCAACCCACCTCCCATCGCGAGTACGCCGATGAATGCTCCCGTCACCGTGTGCGCGGCGCTTGGTCACTTGCCACCTCCGACCGCATTGTGCACTACCGGTGTGACATCGCCCGTTCCTGCCTCCAGTTGAGTTCGAACGAACTGCCGCACCGCCCACAGCGGGACGCGTCGTGCTGCGCCGATCCGAATGCTTTGCAAGGCACCGGTATCGAGCAGTTGGTACACCTTCGTACGCCCGAGTGACAGCAGCTCGGCGGCCTGGTTGACGGTCAGGCACCTCACGTCAGCCAGCGAGTGTTCGCTCGCGTTCGCTTGCTCGTGCAGATGGTCGGTAGTCATGCCGAAAGTACATCACGAGCGTTTTCCGA
>JAUXQB010000133.1 GCA_030685215.1 Actinomycetota bacterium | reverse complement strand
GTGTTCGCGGAGAAGATCCACAAGATGATGGACCTCGCGCTGAAGGTCGGTGCACCGGTCATCGGTCTCAACGACGGCGCCGGCGCCCGCATCCAGGAGGGCGTGGTCAGCCTCGCCAGCTACGGCGGCATCTTCCATCGCAACGTGCTCGCCAGTGGCGTCGTGCCGCAGATCTCGGTCATCCTGGGGCCGTGCGCCGGTGGCGCCGTCTACAGCCCGGCCATGACCGACTTCATCTTCATGGTGCGCGAGAGCAGCCACATGTTCATCACCGGCCCCGACGTGGTGAAGACCGTCACCGGTGAAGAGGTCACGCTCGAGGAGCTCGGCGGCGCGATGAGCCACGCCAGCAAGAGCGGCGTCGCCACCTTCGTGTCGCCCGACGAGAAGGCCTGCCTCGAAGACGTGCGCTTCCTGATGAGCTTCCTGCCGAGCAACAACCTCGAGGAGCCGCCGGCCATCGAGACCACCGACGACCCCGACCGTCTGTGCGAGGCGCTGCGCACCATCCTGCCGCCCTCGCCGAACCAGCCGTACGACATGAAGAAGGTCATCCGCGAGGTCGTCGACGACGGCGAGTTCTTCGAGTACTTCCCGCACTGGGCGCGCAGCATCGTGTGCGGCTTCAGCCGCGTCGACGGCCACCCGGTCGGCATCGTCGGCAACCAGCCGCTGATGCTCGCCGGCGTGCTCGACATCGAGTCGTCGGAGAAGGCGGCCCGCTTCGTGCGCACGTGCGACGCGTTCAACATCCCGCTGCTCACGTTCGTCGACGTGCCGGGCTTCCTGCCCGGTGTCGACCAGGAGTACGGCGGCATCATCCGCCACGGCGCCAAGCTGCTCTACGCGTACTGCGAATCCACCGTGCCGCGCATCCAGATCATCACGCGCAAGGCCTACGGCGGCGCATACGTGGTGATGAACTCGAAGTCCATCGGCGCCGATCTCGCCTACGCGTGGCCCACCGCCGAGCTGGCCGTGATGGGTCCGCAGGGTGCCGTCGAGATCGTCTACCGCCGCGAGCTGCAGCAGGCCGCCGACCCCATCGCCCGCCGGGCCGAGCTCGTCGCCGAGTACACCGAGAAGTACGCCAACCCGTACAACGCGGCCGAGCGTGGCTACATCGACGACGTCATCGACCCTGCCGAGACCCGGCAGAAGGTGGTCGCCGGTCTGCGGATGCTGCGCACCAAACGTGAAGAACTGCCCCGTCGCAAACACGGCAACGTGCCCCTCTGATGGTCGGCACTGGCCTCCGCTCCGCTTCGGCTGCTGCCTCCTGTGGCTCGTCGCTGGCGCTTCCCTCGCCACCCGCGCCGGGCCTACGCGTAGTGGTGATCGTCCATGACTCCTGAGATCTCTCCGGCGCCGACCGAGGCGGAGGCGGTGGCCATCGTGGCCGCGGTCGAGGCGTTGTGGCCCAGGCCGATCGTCGCTGCCGAGCACGACAACCCGTTGCGCGTGCCGGCGTGGCGATTCAGCGGACGCTGGTGGGCGAAGCCCATCTCCGCGCGCCGCGACCGTCCGTTCCGGTAGCGCTGTTGCACCTCGTCGCCGACAGGATCCTCGGCACTTACTCGATCAAGGTCTGTGGCTCGATCGAAGTCTGTGGCTCGATCGAGGTCTGACGCTCGATCGAGGTCTCGGGCACGTTCCAGGTCGGGTGCCCGGCGAGCGGCTGCGGTTGCAGCGACGGTCGCGCGTCGGGGTGGTGGCGCGATGGATGTGCTGCCGGCGGTGGCTCGATCGACCCGGTGAGGTCGGCGTCGATGGCGATGAAGCCGGCGCCGTGCGGGCGGCCGACGCGAACAGCGTCGATCGCGCGGCGCAAGCCCGCGAGGGCGTCGATCACCGAGCCGTCGGCTTGCGACACGCCGACGACGGCCGGAATCGGCAACGACTCGCCGCACCACGTGGTGCCACCGACGAGCGAGCGCTGCAGCAGGTCGGCCACCTGTCGGCCGCGGGCGAGGTCGGCGGAGCGCATGAAGGCCGACAGCTGGTCGTGCGCGAGCCTGCCCAGGATGGGCCCGTCACCGACGGCGTTGCGGAGGTGGGTGGCCAGGCTGGTCATCACGTGATCGACGGCGTCGTAGCCGTGTGTGGTGCGCAGCTCGTCGAGGCCGAGCGCTTCCACGACCACGACGGTGCCGCTGCGATCGCGAAAGCCGCCGGCGGAGATCTGGTGCATGAAGGCGGTGCGGTAGAGCATGTCGGTGTCGGGGTCGTGCGACGCCAGCCACATCGCTTGGTCGTGGGCCTGCTCGAGCTCGCGCACGCCGGCGACGTGGCGCAGCACCGCGGCGCCGGCCGCGAGCGGAATCCAGACCGCGATCGGACCCACCGCCAGGCTGCGGTCGGTGAACACGACGATCGATCCGAGCACCAGCGGCGGCGCCAACGAGGTCACTGCGACGAGTCGAGCGAGGCGGCGCGTCGACGATGCGCCGGTCGGAGGTCGTGCATCCACGGGCAACAGGCTCCACACGCTCGCCAGCGCGATGCAGCCGAGCCCGAGCAGGTACGCCAGGTCGGTGAGCGGGGAGACCCCTTCCGGATCGTGCAGGTACAGCACCAGGAGTGCGACATCGGCGACGAGTGCGAGTACGAAGCCGGCCAGCAGTAGCACGCTCACTCGGCGGCGGAGCAGCCGGCTGCCGAAGAGGCGAACGCTCAGCATCAGCAGCGCCAGGTCACCCGCCGGGTACAGCACGGAGAACGCCCGGTCCAGCCTGGGCAGTGACGAGTCGACCACCACCTGCTCGACCACGAGGAGCCAGAGCACCGCGTAGAGCATCAGGAACAGCAGGGCACCGTCGACCATCGCCGTGAAGCGGCGAGTGTGCGGGTTCGGGTCGGCCAGTTCGGCCACACCGATCAACAGTGGGATGTAGCCGAGGGCGTAGCAGAGCGAGACGGTGAGGTCGGGAATCGAACTGACGTCGGCGTCGAGTTGCAGCGTGACCAGCAGCCCACCCAACGCCCACAACGTGAGTCCGCCGCCCACCAGGCGCCAGGCGCGCGCATGGCTCGGGTGATCGATGCTCACGACCAGCACCACCAGCGCCGCGGCGCAGAGGGCGGACACGTAACCGGTTGCTCGGCTGTTGTCGGAGGCGAACGAACCGGTGAGGGCCAGCGCGGCGAGCATCACTCCCACCGCGGTCGCCACTGTTCGCACTCGCACGGCGCCACCCGAGGGCCGTCGGCGGAGTTCGAGCGATGTAGTGGCGACCATCAGTGATCCCGTCCCGTGAGAGCACCCGCTGAGTCGATCACTCCCACTCAGAGTGACTGTATCACCACTCAATCGAGTCAGTAGGGTCATTGGGCCCCCGACGTGCGGGAAGTCGGTCTGCCCTCGGGTTCGCACGGGTGCGAGGCACTACGGTGGCGGCCGTGGACCTGACGACTGTCGCCGACGACCTCATCGTGCTCCACGAAGGCACCACCGTCGCTCGCTTCGAGCAGCTGCAGCCGGCCACTCGGTACACGTTGATGGGCCACGACATCACCACCATGGCCCGCCCGCCCGGCGAGCTGCTGGGCCGCATCGCCACCGTCAACGACGTGCACTTCGGCGAGATCGAGTGCGGTCGCATCGACGATCATCCGGAAGGACCCATCCAGCGACCCGAACCGGGCGAGCCTCCGTACCCGGAGACCATGAACCGCGCCGCCGTCACCGAGATCGCCGCCATCGACCCGATGGCCATCGTGGTGAAGGGCGACCTCTCACAGGACGGGCGACCCGACGAGTGGGCCGCGTTCGAAGCGTGCTACCGCCCAGCGTTCGGTGAACGCCTGCACGTCGTGCGCGGCAACCACGACGCCTACCACGGGCAGACCGGCTACGCCGGCGACCGGTGGATCGACCTGCCGGGTGTGTCGATCGCCCTGCTCGACACCGTCATCCCGATGGCCACCACCGGCAGCGTCTCCGCCGAGCAACTCGACTGGCTCGACGCGCACGCGGCAGGGGCCGACCGCCCCGTGCTGGTGATGGGGCACCATCAGCAGTGGATCGCCGGCGGAGCCGACGCTCGTCGCAGTGACGACTACTTCGGTCTGCACCCCGACGCCAGCGACGCGCTCGCGGAGGTGGTTGCGCGGCGTCACCGCATCGTCGCCTACACCGCCGGCCACACGCACCGCCACCGCGTGCGCCACATGTCGTGCGGTGTACCCACCATCGAGATCGGCTGCGTGAAGGACTTCCCGGGCACGTGGGCCGAGTACCGCATCTACGAAGGTGGCGTCACGCAGGTGGTGCACCGCGTGTCCAGCCCGGAAGCACTCCGGTGGAGCGAGCGATGCCGCCACCTGTACCGCGACTTCGGAATCGACTACGAGAGCTACGCGCTGGGCGCGTTGGAGGATCGATGCTGCAACATCCCGCTGCGGTGAGAGCTGCGTTCGACGAGGGTGCCGACACGCTGCTGCGCACGCTGCGCGCCATCACGCCCGAACTGTGGGACCGTCGAGGAGCGCTGGGTGAGTGGACCACACGCGAGCTCGCCGCGCACACGCTGCGAGCGTTCCTCACCATCGAGGGCTACCTCGCCGCGGCGCCGCACACCGACCGCATCCTCGGCGATGCGGCCGAGTACTACGGGGCCGCGTTGAGCGACCCCACCGTGCACCAGGGCGTCGCGGCTCGCGCCCGACAGGCCGGTCGCCAGCTCATCGACCCGGTGGGCGAGGCCGAGGCCACCATCGAACAAGTACGCGCGTTGGTCGCTGCCACGCCCGACGACGAACCGGTGAACACGTTCGCCGGGCAGATCACGCTCATCGAGTACCTGGCCACACGCGTGGTCGAGCTGGGCGTGCACACCCTCGACCTGCAGCGCGCCACCGGGCAACCTGCCGAGCTGCACGCCGACACCACTGCGGTGGTGTTGTCGGTACTGGTGCAACTGGCGTCGCCGGTGCCGTTGGTGCTCGCGCTCACCGGTCGCGCGCCGCTGCCCGACGGCTACAACGTGCTCGGCTGAGCGCGGTGCCCGTGCCCTCCGTGCCGCAGCCCGGTCTGCACGAAGCCCTGCGCGCGGCCGACGTGCCGCCGTTCCACGCGATGGCGATGGCCCGCCGCGCTGCGGAAGCGGAGGCGGGTGGCCGCCGCGTGCTGCACCTGGAGGTAGGTCAACCGGCCACGGGCGCACCGGCGGCTGCGCGTGCCGCGGTGATCGCGGCGATGGAGCGCGCCGATCCGCTCGGCTACACCAACGCGCCCGGCACGATGGCCCTGCGCCGACGGATCAGCCGTCACTACGCGGACACGTACGGTCTCGCCGTCGAGACCGACGACGTGCTCGTGGTGGGCGGAGCGTCGGCGGGGTTCACGCTCGCGTTCCTTGCGGCGTTCGACGCCGGCGACCGCGTCGGGGTGCTCGAGCCCGGCTACCCCTGCTATCGCAACGCGCTGCTCGCGCTGGGTGTCGAACCGGTGCCGATCCCGGTCGGTCACGAGAGTCGGTGGGCGCCGACCGCCGAACTGCTCGACGCGGCGGGTCCGCTCGCTGGGCTGGTCATCGCGTCAACGTCGTTTCCCACCGGCTCTGTTCTCTCCGCAGAGCGACTCTCGATGGTGGCTGCATGGTGCGCGGCGCACGGCGTGGAGCTGATCGCCGACGAGATCTATCACGGCATCACCTACGGCGCACCGGCTGCCACCGTGCTCGCGGCCACGCGCGACGGGGTGCTCGTCAACAGCTTCAGCAAGTACTTC
>JAUXQB010000130.1 GCA_030685215.1 Actinomycetota bacterium | reverse complement strand
CAACCGGTGTTCGCCGGCACCCGCCTGATCGCTGCACAGCCGGACGCCGTCAGTGCCCGCCACTTCGCGAACTCGGTCAGCCTGCCCAGTTCGGGCGTGCTCACGTCCGACCAGGTGCAGTGGATCGCGCACACGGTGCTGTCGGCTCGCCGCTGACATGCGAGCGCTCGCGCTGGTGCTGCTGGGCGTGGCCACCGGAGTGCCCGCGTCGCGAGCAATCCGGACGCTGCTCGCGGTGGCAGCCGCTGCCGCGCTGGTGCGGTCGGTGTGGGAGCCCACGTTCCGCGGAGCGTTCACCGACAGCGGCTGGACCAACGCCTGGGTGGTCCCGGCCGTGGTGCTGCTCGCGGTCGCGGCGACCGAGCTCGTGCCATCACTGCCGGCCGAGGGTGGGGCGTGGCTCGGGTGGCGGTGGGTGCTGCTCGCCGGAGCGGCCGTCGCGGTGTACGCCTGCGTGCCCGAGACCGATCAGATGCCACCGGTGATCGCGGTGCCGGTGGGTGCGGCAGTGATCGAGCAGCTGCGCCGGCGGCCGTTGCCGGAGCAGGTGTTCGCCGCCGGCTGGGGGCTGGTCGCGTGGTCGGCGCTGTACGGCGCGAGCGGTCGCCCGAGCGCACTGCTCGGCGGTCTGTTCGCGTTGCTGCCGCCGCTGGCCGCGGCGGTCGTCGGTCGGCGCGGCGTTCGGTGCGCGGCAGCCGTCGGCGTGGTGTGGGTGGTTGCCGCCGTGGTGGTCGCCCGCACCGGTGGCGTCGCGGATCGCCCGGGGCCGGCGGTGACGGCGGTGGTGATCGGTGCGTTGGTCGCCGGTTCGCTCAGCGCAGTGCTGTGGCGCCGGTGGTCGACACCACCACTCGACGGGTGAGCGCGTCGTTGAAGCGCACGTCGGCGTCGCCCACCACCGTGATCGCCACCCGTTCGTCGATGGCGAGCGGTTGCGGCCGCAGCACCAGCTCGTAGTCCGGCGACGTGATGACACCGCGCAGCTGCACCACCAGCGTGCGAGTCTCGCCCGGGGCGAGATCCAGCTGCAGGCTGAACACGTGCCACCCGAGTTCCGTGCTGCGGCTGAGGCCCACTGTCTCGCCGTCGAGCTCGGTGCCCACCTGCTCCAACGGGGTGTAGATCGACAGCAGCGTGCGGTTGGTGCCGAGTGGCAGGTCGAGGAACTCGCTGCCGATCACGTAGTCGGGGTATCCGCTCGACGGGGCGGTGTTGGTGAGCGTGATCGTGGCGGTGCCGGTGACCGTGCCGCTGGTCGCGTCGAACGAGGCGTCGTACTGGACGGTGCGCCGCAGGAACGAGTCGATCTTGTTCGCCGTCGCGTTGTTGTTCACCACGACCACGCCGTCGCGGCCGGCGAGCGGCGGCAGCGCGCCGTCGATGCCGACGACGTGCATGAACTCCTGCTCGTCGGGGCGCTCCACCCACATCAGCAGGTGCCCGCCGGTGGCTGCCGGGCTCAGCGCGGACGCCAGCTCGCGCGGCCCCGGCAGCGAACCCCCGAGCACCGCGTCGAGCGTGGCTGCGGCGACGTCTTCGAGCAGGTCGCGCCGCTCGGGCGTGTCGAGCGCGTACTGATCGAGCAACAGGAACTGCTCGACGTTGTCGGCCGAGAGCGGTTGCTCGAGGCCGGGCACGACGACCGGACCGGTGGCCTCCAACAGCCCGGCCAGGGCCGCCGGGTCGAGGATGATGACCCCGTCGACCGGCTCGCCGCCGCTTGAGACCCAGAGTTGTGCGACGAGCGGACCGACGCTGGGCATGTCGGGCGACATCGTGACGTTCGACCAGAACGATCGCGACGCCGCTTCGGTGTCGGAGCGGCCGGCGCCGTACGGGCCGTAGCGGGCATGGAACTCGTCGGACGCCTGCAGCGTGAACGGCGACAGTGCGAGCTGGTTGCCGAGGTCGTTGATGCGTCCGAACGCAGTGCGCTCGATGACGCCGCCGTCGATCGTGATGACTGCGTAGTTGCCCATCAGTCCGATCAGCCCACGCGCTTCGGCGGGCGACGCGAACCCGATGAAGTACGACCGAGGCCCGTCGCTCCCGAGCAGGGCCGGCCCGGCGACGGCCGCGGCGTGGGCGTTGCCGGCCTGACGGGCGGCATCGTCGGCGCGACCGCGATACTCGTCGAGGCGCTCGGCGACTGGTGCCACCAGCCACGGTGAGTCGGCGCGTTGCAGTGCGTCGCGCAGTTCGCCGACGGCGCGCTGCAAACGATCGAGCGGACCCTCCAGCAGCGCCACCGCATCGACGTCGATGCGCCCGCCCTGGATGGTGAGCGCGTCGAAGTCGACCACGTCGAGCGCGTCGGCCGCGGCCTCCGCCGACACCGCCGCGCGGCTCGTGAGTTCGGCGAGCGCCTGCTGGTGCTGCGCCACGACCGGTACGAGCCGGGCGGGTTGCACCCACGCGGCATCGATCCCGTCGGAGGCCGATGCCAGGGCGGTCGCCGTACGGTGCAGCGTGGCGGCGGCCAGGGCGGGTTCGCCCTCCTCCAACTGCTCGAGGCCGTCGACCAGGCCGCGGTAGCCGGTCTCGATGTCGCCGCGTGACCCGACGGCCGACAGTGCGAAGCCGACTGCTGCCAGCAGGCCGACCCCGGCGAAGACGAGCACGCCGGTGACGATGCGCCGGCGAGCTCGGCGCCGACGGCGCTGCAGCCCGACCGCGATGAGGAACGTCGTCACCACCGCGGCGACCAGTGCGGATGCGCCGAAGAACTGCTGCATCGGCAGTCGTACCAGCCCCTGCACGGTGAGCGCCGCGCTCGCGCAACGAACGGCCGGCAGGCTGGCCCGTCGATCGCCGATCCAGAGACCGATGCCGGCGGCCGCGAGACCGAAGAGCAGCGCCGGCCATGCTCCTCCGCCGGCGACTGCGGTGACGGCACCGGCCAATGTCAGTGCCCACCACGAAGCGGTGGCCGCCATCCACGTGGTGAACGCGGCGAGCACGCCCGCGCACAGCGCGTCGCCCACCGGGTTCCCCGTCGGATGGCAGCCCGCCAACGCCGCGCCGAGCGCCGCGACCGCGCAGACCGCGGCCATCGGCAGCAGATCGTCGCGAGTGAGCGTGTTGCGGCGAGTGAGCGCGCCGGACGCCGTGTCGGTGAACGACCTGTGTGAGAGGAACTTCACGCGTGAGCTCGGCGAGCGTCCTGCATCCAGCGCACGGTGGCCTCGAGACCGGTTCGCAGCGAAGTGGGTCGCGCGGCAGGGAACAGCTGCAGCAACCGCTCGTTCGCGGCCTGCGAGTGCCGAACGTCGCCGGCGCGCTCGGGGAGGTGCCGCACCGCCAACGGGCGGTCGAGCAAGTCGCCGATCTCGTGTGCCAGCTCCAGCAGGGTGACGCGGCTGCCGAACGCCAGGTTCACCGGGTAGTCCGACGTGACTCGTCGCTGCAGCGCATCGACGAGTACCGCGACCACGGTGCCCACGTAGGTGAAGTCGCGGCTCTGCTCGCCGTCGCCGTACACGACGAGCGGCTCGTCGTTCAGCGCCGCGGCCACGAACCGTGGCACCACAGCGGCGTACACGTGGTCGGCGGATTGCAGCGGACCGAACACGTTGAAGAAGCGGAACGGCAGCACGGGCAACCCGTACGACGCGGCCCACGACAGCGTGAGCGCCTCGGCTGCCAACTTGCTCGTCGCGTACGGCGACAACGGCTGCGGCAGCAGACCCTCGTGCTTGGGCAGCGTGGGATTGGCTCCGTAGACGCTGCTGCTGCCGGCCAACAGCGTGTGCAGCCCACCATGACGGCGGGCGGCTTCCAGCACGTTGGCGGTGCCGGTGACGTTCACCTCCAGCGTCGGCATCGGTGCTTCCACGCTGCGCGGCACGCTGCCGAGCGCGGCGAGGTGCACGATGGCCTCGGCCCCTTCGCAGACCCGGTCGAGCGCAGCGGGCGAGACGATGCTGCCCACCTCGAGGCGCAGGTCGAGTCCGTCGAGGTTGCGTTCGGAGCCGGTGGAGAGATCGTCGAGCACGACCACCGAGTGGCCCTGCTCGACCAGCGCCCGGCACAGGTTGGCGCCGATGAAGCCGGCGCCGCCGGTGACCACGATTCGCATCGGGCAGAGGTTAGTGACGTTGCCCCGCACCCTGCGGCCTCCCGGTATGGTGCGGCCGTGGCCGTGCACGTCCTGTGGGTGATCAAGGGTCTCGGTCCCGGTGGCGCCGAGCGTCTGCTGCTCAGCCTCGCCGGCGCGCACGATCCTTCTGTCGCCACCTTCGAGTGCGCGTACGTGCTGCCCGAGAAGCAGCACCTGGTCGCAGCGCTCGAGGCGGCGGGAGTTCCCTGCGAGTGCGTGTCGCGCCGCACGCGCGATCCGTGGTGGCCGATCCGGCTCGCCCGCATGGTCCGCTCCGGCGACTTCGAGGTGGTGCACGTGCACTCGCCGCTGCCGGGCAGCGTGGCCCGCATGGCGGTGCGAACGATGCCGCGCGCCAGCAGGCCGACCGTCTACACCACCGAGCACAACGCGTGGAACACCTTCCGGCGCCCGACCCGCTGGCTGAACCGGCTCACCAACCGCAACGATCGGTTCACGTTCGCAGTCAGCAACGAAGTGCTCGCGTCGCTGCGAGGACCGGTGGTCGATCGCAGTGCCGTGCTCGTGCACGGCATCGACCTCGATGCCACCGCGGCGAGCGCCGGTCGCGATGCGATGCGCGCCGCGCTCGGCGTGGCAGCGGGCGAGGTGCTGGTGGCCACTGTCGCCAACTTCCGGGCGCAGAAGGACTACCCGACGCTGCTGCGAGCGTGCGCCGAACTGCAGCGACGTGGCGTCGGGTTCCGGCTGGTGGCGGTGGGGCAGGGCCCGTTGGCGGCCGAGATGGCCGAGCTTCACGCGCAGCTCGAACTGGGCGACGCCGTGTCACTGCTCGGCTACCGCTCGGACTCCGTCGAGGTGCTGGCCGCTGCCGACGTGTTCGTGCTGGCCTCGCGCTGGGAGGGCCTGCCGGTGGCGCTGATGGAGGCCACCGCGCTCGGACTCCCAGCCGTGCTCACCGAAGTCGGCGGCATGCCCGACGCCCTCGGCGCCGACGGAGCGCAGTGGGTGCCGCCCGGCGAACCGGTTCGCCTGGCCGACGCACTGCAGCAGGTGATCGACAGCCCGTCGCGCCGGCGCGAGTTGGCGGCACGTTCGCTCGCCGCGTCGGCTGCGTTCGACGTCGGCCGTGCGGCTCGTGAGATCGAGCACCGGTATGCGCCGCCGGTGCCGGAGTGGCCGGCGCCGCTCGACGCGGAACAGCTCGACATCCGGCGCGCGACGCCCGACGACGAGGCGGCAGCCATTGCGCTCTGCGGGCAGGTGCTCGGGCATCCCGGGGAGGACTTCGCCGAGCTGTTCCGTTGGAAGCACCGTGGCAACCCGTTCGGTTCGTCGCCGATGTGGGTCGCCGTGGATCGCGGCGAAGTGGTGGCGGTGCGCGTGTTCATGTGCTGGGAGTTCGTCCGCGACGGCCACGTGGTGCGCGCAGTCCGCGCGGTCGACACGGCCACGCACGCGGACCATCGCGGCAAGGGGTTGTTCACCGCGCTCACGCTGCAGGGCCTCGCCGAGTTGGAGGCGGAAGGTGTCGAGTTCGTGTTCAACACCCCCAACGACAAGAGCCGCCCCGGCTACCTGAAGATGGGGTGGCGCGACGTCGGCCGCGTCCGCCCGGTGGCGGCCATCCGCGTGACAGCCCTGGGTCGTCTCGCCCGGTCGAGGGTCCCCGCGTCCACCCACCCGGATGTGATCGACGTGGGCACGTCGGTGAGCGCGTGGCTCGACGCGGGAGGGCTCCGCAGGGCCCCGGCGCGCACCACGCGGCCCGGGGCGCTCTCGACCTCGCTCACCGACGAGTTCGTCCGCTGGCGGTTCGGCTCGGAGGTGCAACCGTGCCGCGTCGTGCACGACCGGCACGCGGCCGTGGTGGTCGAGCGACGCACGCGCGGGCAGGTCGTCGAACTGGTGTGCCTGCTCGGGCTCGGGCCGCAGCGGTCCGTCGACCGACTGCTGCGGCGCGCCCGGCGCGACACGCACGCCGACCTCGCGCTGCGCCTCGGACCCCCCAGTCCGCTCACCCGGTTCCTTCCACTGCCGGCGGTGGGACCGCGCCTCACCTGCCGCATGCTGCGCCCCGAGCCGATGCCCAAGATGGCCGACTGGGACCTCGAGCTCGGCGACGTCGTCCTCTTCTGACCCTTCGTGTCGCGCCTCCACCGACTCACACCCAGGTGGGGCCGCGACACGTGCG
>JAUXQB010000124.1 GCA_030685215.1 Actinomycetota bacterium | reverse complement strand
AAGCTGTTCGTGCGCGACCGGCTGGCCTTGCTGTTCGACACCGGCACGTTCGTGGAGGACGGTCTGCTGGCCAACACGCTCGCGGCCGACCTACCAGCTGACGGCGTGGTCACGGGGCAGGGTCTCGTCGACGGTCGGCCGGCGCTGGTGGTGGCGAACGACCCCACCGTGAAGGCTGGCTCGTGGGGCGCGCGCACGGTGGAGAAGATCGTGCGCGTCACCGAGTACGCGTTGCGCCACGAGCTGCCGATCTTCTGGTTCATCGACTCCGCAGGTGCGCGCATCACCGACCAGGTCGAGCTGTTCCCCGGCCGACGCGGCGCGGGGCGCATCTTCAGCAACCAGGTGAAGCTCAGTGGCAAGGTGCCGCAGATCTGCTGCCTGTTCGGGCCGTCGGCGGCGGGTGGTGCGTACATCCCGGCGTTCTGCGACGTGGTGATCATGGTGGAGGGCAACGCCAGCATGTACCTCGGCTCGCCGCGGATGGCCGAGGAGGTCATCGGCGAGGTGGTGACGCTGGAGGAGATGGGCGGCGCCCGCATGCACGCCACGGTGAGCGGCTGCGGCGACAACCTGGCGCACGACGACGCAGACGCCATCGACCAGGCCAAGCACCTGTTCAGCTACCTACCCGAACGCTGGCGTGAGCGCCCAGCCGCGGTAGAGGCGGAAGAGCCCGTGCGCACGCTCACACGTGCGGAGCTGCCCGAGCTGGAGGCCGCCGGCTACGACATGCACCGGGTCATCGAGTGTCTCGTCGACGCCGACAGCTGGTTCGAGTTGAAGCCGCTGTTCGCGCCCGAGCTCACCACCGGCTTCGGCCGCCTCGACGGTCACGTCGTGGGCATCGTCGCCAACAACCCGATGCACAAGGGCGGCGTGCTGTTCGGCGACAGCGCCGACAAGGCGGCGCGCTTCGTGTTCATGTGCGACGCGTACAACATCCCGCTCGTGTTCCTGGCCGACGTGCCCGGGTTCATGATCGGTACGCAGGTCGAGCGCGCGGGCATCATTCGCCACGGGGCGAAGATGATCGTGGCCATCACCGAGGCCACCGTGCCGAAGATCAGCGTGGTCGTGCGCAAGGCCTATGGCGCCGGTCTCTATGCGATGTGCGGCCCCGCGTTCGACCCGATCGCCACCATCGCGCTGCCCACCGCCAAGATCGCCGTAATGGGTCCCGAGGCCGCGGTGAACGCGGTGTACGCGAACAAGATCATGGCCATCGACGACCTCGACGAGCGCGCCGCCTACGTGGCCGAGCGACGCGCCGAGTACGAGGAAGACGTCGACCTCTACCGCCTCGCCAGCGAGCTGGTCATCGATGCGGTCGTGCCGTTCGAGGCGTTGCGCGGTGAGCTGATCGCGCGCTTCGCCACCGCCGACCCGATGGACCGCGACGCCGTCCACAAGCGGCACGCGATCTACATGGGCTAGTGCCCTTCGGCCCGTTCGAGCGCCCGCTGCCACCCGTTACAGTTCGCAGAGCGTGCACGGCCGCGGGCCGGCGAGCGAGGGATGGGAACCGATATGTCGAAGCACATCATCGTCGGAGTCGACGACAGCGACACCGCCGCGCAAGCTGCCCGCGTGGCGGCGGATCTCGCCGTGAAGCTGGGTGGCGAGTTGCACGTGATCATGGCCTGCGACGACGAGCGCAGCACCGAGGTCGGCGTGGGCAGCGATCTCATCGTCATCAACCGCTCCGACGAGGCGGCCGCGATCGCGCAAGGGGTGGCAGCCACACTGCGTCGCGATGGTCTTGTCATCAGCAGCGGCGCCCGCTACGGCCGCCCGCACGAAGCGCTCATCGAGGAAGCGAAGCGCTTCGACGATGCGCTCATCGTGGTCGGCAACCGCCGCATGACCGGCGCCGGCCGCATGCTCGGCAGCGTCGCCAACTCCGTCGCCCACAACGCCCCCTGCGACGTCTACGTGGTGAAGACCACCTGACGATTCCTCACGTTCGCGGCAAGAACACGAACGCTGCGCCGAAGCCGGTGTGAGGCCAACGCCTGACGGGTACCACAGATCATGGTCCCCCCTCCTCGGACGCTTCACCCCACGCGACCCGCGACCCTCGATCGCGCCGCGGACAGGCTCGATCGTCGGCGTGACGTCATCGACCACTGGGGCGCAGCGCTCGCCCGCGGAGACCACGCCGAGGTGGATCGGCTGGTGCTGCAGAGTCGGAGAGACCGCGTGCGGCCCGGCACGATCGCTCCGCTCGGCACCCTCCTGGGCCACGCCGGGCCGACCACCTCGGTCGAGTGATCCGCCGGCCGATGAACCAGCCGTGCCGACCCGAGTCGGGCAGGTCGGTCGCGCGAACCGAGCAGCCGCGCACTCCCGCACGGAGCTTCTCACTGCTCCGTGCCCGCAGGCACGCAACAGTGTCTGGTGTGCCACACAACCGGGTACATCGACGTGCTGCGCGTTCTCTCGTTGCACATCGGAGGGGCCCCATCATGGACAACGAACGTTTCGAACCGGTCGTAGGATCGACTCCGCCAGTCGCGCACCCTGTGGTCCAAGATCCGACCCAGCTGCACATCGTCGAGGCGACACCGCCACCGTCGTTCACCGAGGTGCCGGTCGCACCCTTCATCGATGATGTCTCTTCCGACCCGACCATAGTCGTGCCGGTACAGGCCGTACCGATCCAAGCTGTGCAAGCTGCCGCCTTCGCCCCCGTCGCGCCGACGTACGAGGAACGTTTCATACAAGATGAGCGTCGCCCTGCGTGGCCGTACATCGCTGCGGTCGTCGCGTTGCTCCTCGGTGGGCTCGCCGGGTACCTGATCGGGTCGTCCGTCACGGACGATGCCAAGCCTGCTGAAGTGGCCGGTGACACGGCCTCTGGTGATGTGGCCTCGACGTTCGACATGCTGCTCGTGCGAACCAGGGCAGACGGTGAGTACACGTCGCCGTCGGAGTACCCGCAGCTTGACGAGATCACCGCGATCGACAACGGCGCCGCCACGGAGAGCCTTCAGACGCAGGTCGAGATGCTGACCATCGCCCAGGACGAGGCGCAGGGCCTCACCGACCAGGTGGCGATGCTCGAGAGTGCCGTCGCCGATCTCACCGCCGAGCGGGACGCACTTGCCGCGCAAGCCGCCGGCAACGGTGGGGCGAACAGCGACATGCAGGCCGAACTCGATGACGCCAACGCGCAGATCGAGACGCTCACCGCCGACCTGGCTACCGCCCGCAGCGATCTCGACGCCGCCAACGCGTCGTTGAAGACAGCGCAGAGCGATCTGGCCGCAGCGAACGCTGCCTACGATGCACTGGTCGTGACGCCCGCCCCGGATTACGTCAGGGCCGACATCGCCCGAGTGCGCACCGAAGCAGACGCGAACGGTTGGACCCTGATCGAACAGCCGACGAACTCGACGACTTTCGCCGCCGGCACCGTGCTCGAACCGAGTCCGGCAGCGGGCACGAACAT
>JAUXQB010000119.1 GCA_030685215.1 Actinomycetota bacterium | reverse complement strand
AACCGCGACCAGAGCTGCAGATCAGTCGCGGACCAGGCGGAGGGTCAGACCTCCACCTCGACGATGGTCTGGGCCAGCACGTTGCTGCCGTCGGTGTGGGCGACGGCACCGAAGTGACGGCCCGACGGGAGGCCGGCCCAGCTGACGGTGACGATGCCGGCGGTGCCGATGGTCGCCGCGGCCGGGGCCGAGGCGATGGTGAGGCTGCCGGCGGAGTTGGGCACCACCCACGTGTCGATGGCGTAGCTCAACGGCGCGCTCGGCACCGACCACCCGTGCACCGCGAGCGTGTACGTGCCGCTCGTCGGGTAGCTGAGCTCGATGAGCTCGTCGGTGCCCCCGGCGGTGCTCGCCGCGACGATGGTGCCGGTCGAGTCGAGCAGGTAGAGGTCGATGTCGTCCGCGCCGGGGATCGCCAACTCGATCCTTGCGTACGACGCGTTCGTCATCTCGATGGGGATCAGGTCGACGCCGTCAGAAGCGGGGTCGCCCGGGTTGAACGTCTGGTCCGGGTCTTGGCTGATGTCGCCGGCGAGCACCGTCGACGGCACGAGACCACTGGCCTCGGGCACGTAGGCGCCGGTGTAGCCGAACTTGACGGCGATGTCGGCCGTGCCGGCGGCGCCGGCGGCGCTCACCGTCGGCTCGACGGCGATCTGCGTGCCGCGCACCGCGATGGGGCTGCGCACCGAGTAGCCGCCGCCCTTCCACGTGAGCGAACCGAACCTCCACTCGCCGACGGGGCCGGAGCCAGTGTTGGTCGCGGTGATCTCCACCGTGGCCGACGCGCCGGGTGCCAGCGTGAGGGTCGACGGGCTGACCGTCACCTTGTACCCCTTCGGGCTCTTGATGTCGGCCTTGTACGTGACCGACGATCCGGCCACGTTGGTGACGGTGCGCAGCACGGTCTCGGAGCCGGCGACCGCGCCCATGCCGATGGAGGCGAGGTTGAGATCGAGCACCCGAGTGGGAACGCCGAGGCCGACGAGCGTGGCACACGTGCCGGCCGGGTTGGCGAAGATGCTCGGGTCGGCCTCGCACATGAACCCGAGGTACTCGAGGAAGCCGGCGTCGTAGACCAGGCCGGGGTTGAACATCGACCCCTTCTTGTCGACGCGGCCGGGGTTGACGTGACCGCTGCCGAAGTCGAACGGGTCGGCCTGGCTCTTGCGGTCGTTGTCGACCACGTCCTGATGGGCGCTCGTCATGACCGCCGACTTCGCAGCCGCAGGGCTCCAGTCGGGGTGCGCCTGCTTCAGCAGTGCGAACACGCCCGCCATCACCGGGCTCGACATCGAGGTACCGGCGATCGCCTGGAAGTTCTGGCCCTGCGGGAAGTCGGGCGCCACGGCGGGCGACGCCGCCGCGAGCACCTGGATGCCCGGCGCCGTGATGTCGGGCTTGATGATGTCCTCGAACGACGGGTTCGGGCCGCGCGATGAGAACACGGTCATCGACGGGTAGTTCCACGGCGTCTTGGTGATCTTTGCCGTGTTGACGATCGACGCCCTCGGCCAACTCGCCGAGTCGATGTAGGCCTTGATCTTGTTGCCGTCGACCTGATCGATGTGCACGGTGGGCACCCAGAAGTTGTCGGTGTACAGGTTGTCCTGGTTGGGGACGTCGATGTTGAACATGATCATCCCGACACCCCCGGCCTCGTGGACCGCCAGGCTCTTCGCGACACGACCGACTGCGCCACGCTCGCAGAGCACCACCTTGCCGGCGAGGTCGTCGGCATCCCACACGCCCGGCAGGCACAGCGGGTTGCCGAGCACGTCGGCGGCGTCGACGAGCGGCTTCGAACCGATGCCACGCGTCACCGACGAACCACGGATGGTGCGCCCGTTGCCGAGCCGGATGGTGCCTTCGTAGAAGCGCTCCTGCGTGCTCGCGCCCACCGTGGTGACCCACGGCAGGATGGCGGGGCTGCCGATCGTGGAGGCACCGGGGCCGCTGTTGCCGGCCGAGGTGGCGACGAACACGCCCGCGTCGGCCGCGAAGAGGAACGCGAGGTCGTCGGCGCCGATGGGGCCGGCGCCACCGCCGATGGAGTAGTTGATGACATCGACACCGTCGGCGACCGCCTGGTCGATGGCGGCGGCGAGATCGGACGTGAAGCCGCCCTGGTCGCCGAGGCCCTTGTAGGCGATGATCTGCGCGCGTGGCGCGATGCCCGACACGGTGTCGATGACGCGACCGGAGACGACCGCCTGCACGTTCGCGTTGCCGGCGGCGGTGCTGGCCGTGTGCGAACCATGGCCATCGGCGTCGCGTGCGGAGTCGAACTCGAACGGCTCGGTGGGGATCAGTGCTCGGTAGGTGTCGAGCATCTGGCGGGCGCCGACCAGCTTGTTGTTGCAGGTGAACGGCGCGTCGAGGGGGTTGGCGGCGGTGTTGCCGAAGTCGCAGCTCGGACGGGTGTTGTCGAGCACGGGCGCGGCCGGCATCGTGCCGTCGTCGGCGAACATCGGGTTCTCCGGCCAGATGCCGCTGTCGATGACGCCGACGACGACGCCCTCACCGGTGATGCCGTCGGCGTACGCGCCGTCGCGCCCGGTGAGGCCGAGGAAGTCGTTGAGGGAATCGGTCGACGACCACCAGCCGCCGCCGCCACTCGCGGGGATCTCCGCCTTCTGGCGGAGGAAGTCAGGGAGCACGACGGCGACGCGTGAATCGGCGGCCAGGCGCTCTGCCTCCTCGTGGCTGAGCTGTGCGCTGAACCCGTTGAGCGAGACGGTGAACTGGTTCGTCGGCTCGACTGCGCCGAGTCCGTTCGAGTCGAGCACGGCTTCTTGGCTGGCTTCGAGCACCGCGGACTGCGCTTCGCCGTTCGGCGTGTCGACGTTGTCCTGGCCGACCGTGATGGCGACCGGATCTGCGGCCATCACCACCACGTAGCTGCCCGTCTCGCTGACCGGCACATCTTTGGTGGGCGGTGACTCCGCCTCTGGCGGTACCGCGCCGGCGGGCGACACGAGCAGCGCTGTCAGCGTCAGTGCTGCAACGGCTGCGGGAGCAACGAACTTCCTCGACACGAGGTGCCTCCTTGAGGTGACCGCCCTTGGTGAACCCGCCCGTGCTGTGTGTGGGCGTGACACTACGGTGCGTGTGTGCCGGATTCAAGAGGCGATGGAGGAAATGTTCCGCGGGGTGTCAGAGGCGGGTCGGCGGCGGATCGAGCGGACGATCGCACGGGAACGGCCCGCGGTTGCCGCCGGAGTGGTAGCGGTAGATCGTGTCGTCGACGCGCAGCTCGATGACCGAGCCGTCCTGCACGACCTGCAAGTACTGCATTCCTGGCTGCGGGCAGCCGAGCGACGAGTCGTTCCAGGTGACGAGCACGGCCGACACCGTGGTGATCGACGTCGCGTCGATCGAGAGTCGTGTGGCGAGGTCGGTCGTGGCCTGGTCGATGAACGGTTGCAGGTTTGGATCGATGTCGCCGTCGGGGAAGACACTCACATTGGATCCCTTCGGAGGCTCGACGTCGCTGGTCCTCGGCGGCGCCACGGTGGTGGCGGTCGACGCCGATGTCGGCGTCGCGCGGCCGGTGTCGACCGTGGTCGTGTCGTCTCCCGAGCCGCCGTCGTCGCACGCGGCGAGCGAGACCAACGTGAGGAGCACCACCACGCGTTGCCGGACGGACATGTCGCGGACCTTACCGCCGCGCGTCACGCGGGGTGGCGCGGACGTGGCAGTGTTCGCGGCGTGAGAGGGAATGCACGTCGTGGACGCTGAAGCCGCCGAGCCCGACGGTCTGCGCTTGCGCATCCCGGAGCCGAAGGCGCGACCCGGCGACAAGCCGGTGTTCCGCGATCTGTTGATCGACCGCGCCGGCGAAGTTCGTCGTCCACCGATCGACGTGCGGCCCGCCGACATCGTCGACCTCGGCGCGGAGATGATCCGAGTGCTCGACATCCACGGCGACGCGGTGGGACCGTGGGCCGGCACGCTCGATGCAGAGCAACTGCGGCGCGGCCTGCGCGACATGCTCACCGTGCGCATCTTCGACGCTCGCATGCTGCAAGCCCACCGCCAGGGGAACACCTCGTTCTACATGCAGTCGCTCGGCGAGGAGGCGGTCGCGTGCGCGCACCGCCGCGCGCTGCGGCCCGACGACATGTGCTTCCCCACCTACCGGCAGCAGGGCCTGTTGATCGCCGCCGACTATCCGCTGGTCACGATGATCAACCAGATCTACTCCAACAGCCACGACCCGTTGAAGGGCCGCCAGTTGCCGGTGATGTACTCGTCGCGCGACGCCGGCTTCTTCTCCATCTCCGGCAACCTCGGGACGCAGTTCGTGCAGGCCGTCGGGTGGGCGATGGCATCGGCGCTCCGCACCGACACGCGCATCGCATCGGGGTGGATCGGCGACGGTGCCACGGCCGAGTCCGACTTCCATTCGGCGATGGTCTTCGCATCCACCTACCACGCGCCGGTCATCCTCAACATCGTCAACAACCAGTGGGCCATCTCCACCTTCCAGGGCTTCGCCCGTGGCGACTCGCCCACGTTCGCCACTCGGGGTCACGGGTTCGGCATCGCCTCGCTGCGGGTCGACGGCAACGACTACCTCGCCGTGCACGCCGTCTCGTCGTGGGCAGCGGCGCGCGCCCGCGCCAATCACGGACCCACGCTGGTCGAGTGGGTCACGTATCGCGTCGGGGCGCACTCCACCTCCGACGACCCGTCGGCCTACCGCCCGCAGGAAGAGCCGTTCACGTGGCCGCTCGGCGACCCGATCGACCGGCTGAAGAACCACCTGATCCGCATCGGGGAGTGGAGCGACGAGCAGCACCAGCAGTGCGTGGCCGAGGTCGAGGCCACCGTGCGCGAGGCGGCGTCGGAGGCCGAACGGTTCGGCACGCTGCGCAGCGAGCACTCGTCACCGGCGTCGATGTTCGACGACGTGTACGCGACGTTGCCCGACCACCTCCGCCGCCAGCGCGAGCAGGCAGGTTTCTGACATGACGCGGATGACGATGGTGGAGGCGATCCGCGATGCGCACACGGTCGCGATGGAACGCGACGACCGCGTGGTCGTGTTCGGGCAGGACGTGGGCTACTTCGGCGGCGTGTTCCGCTGCACGCAGGGTCTGCAGAAGCGGTTCGGGAAGCACCGCTGCTTCGACACCCCCATCAACGAGAGCGGCATCGTCGGTGTCGCCATCGGGATGGGTGCCTACGGTCTGCGGCCGTGCGTGGAGATCCAGTTCGCCGACTACGTGTACCCAGCGTACGACCAGATCGTGTCCGAGGCGGCCCGGCTGCGGCATCGGTCGGCGGGCGACTTCACCGCGCCGCTCACCATCCGCATGCCCACCGGTGGTGGCATCTTCGGCGGCCAGACGCACTCGCAGAGTCCGGAGTCACTGTTCACCCACGTCGCCGGACTGAAGACCGTCATCCCGTCGAACCCGCACGACGCCAAGGGCCTCTTGATCGCATCGATCGAGGACGACGACCCGGTCATCTTCCTCGAACCCAAGCGCCTCTACAACGGGCCGTTCGACGGGCACCACGAGCGACCGATCGTGCCCTGGTCGGCGCACCCGCTCGGTGAGGTTCCCGATGGCCACTACACGGTCCCGCTCGGATCCGCGCGTGTTCACCGTGCGGGCGGCGACCTCACCGTGCTCACCTACGGCACGATGGTGCACGTGGCAGAAGCGGCTGCCGCCGAGTCCGGCATCGACGCCGAGATCATCGACCTGCGCAGCCTGGTGCCGCTCGACCTCGACACCATCACCACGTCGGTGCGCAAGACCGGTCGCTGCGTGGTCGCGCACGAAGCGACGCTCACGTCGGGCTTCGGCGCCGAGCTGTGCGCCGTGGTGCAGGAGCACGTGCTGTCGTCGCTGGAAGCACCCATCGCCCGCGTGGCGGGCTGGGACACGCCGTACCCACACGCACACGAGTGGAACTACTTCCCCGGTCCGGCGCGCCTCGGCGCCGCGATGCGCGCCACCATGGCGTATCGATAGAAAGGCGACGCGATGAGCATCCACATCCTGCGGCTCCCCGACGTGGGCGAAGGGGTCGCAGAAGCCGAGCTGGTCGCGTGGCACGTCGCTGCCGGCGACACCGTCACCAGCGACACCGTGGTGGCCGAGGTGCTCACCGACAAGGCCACCGTCGAGATCTATGCGCCCGTGGCCGGCACGGTGACCACGCTGCACGGTGAGCCCGGAGACGTGCTGGCCATCGGCAGCGACTTCATCGCCATCGAGACCGGCGAGCCCCATCCTGCCGGTACGTCGGACGAGCCCGCACCGCCGGAGACGATCGAGGCAACGCCCGTCGCGGCGCCCGTCGTCGAGCCTGCGCAGGCCGCTGCGCCGGTGGCGGCCCCCGCTCGACCGGGCGAACGGGCAACGGCGTCGCCCGCGGTCCGCGACCGGGCGAGTCGCCTCGGACTGCGCCTCGACGCCGTGCAGGGCACGGGGCCGGACGGCCGGGTCACCCACGACGACCTCGATCGTCATCTCGCCTCGGCCGG
Source organism: Actinomycetota bacterium (assembly GCA_030685215.1). Classification (GTDB taxonomy): domain Bacteria; phylum Actinomycetota; class Acidimicrobiia; order Acidimicrobiales; family Ilumatobacteraceae; genus UBA668. The sequence continues at coordinate 6,308 of JAUXQB010000119.1, read as the reverse complement.
TGCGGCTCGGCCGGCGCCCGAACCGGCGAAGGTGCCGATCATCGGGCTGCGCCGCAAGATCGCGGAACGCCTCACCATCGCCAGCTCGCGCATCCCGCACATCACCTATGTCGACGAGGTCGACATGACCCAGCTCGAGGACGCGCGTCGCTCGTTGACCGCCGAGTTTCCCGATCAGCCGCGGCTGACGGTGCTGCCGTTCGTGATGCGCGCGATCGTGCTCGCCGTGGCCGACCGGCCGCAGGTGAACGCGACCTTCGACGACGAAGAGCAGATGCTCACCACGTACGGCGCGGTGCACATCGGCATCGCCACCCACACGCCCAACGGTCTCATCGTGCCGGTCGTGCGCGACGTGCAGGCCATCGACCTGTGGCAGAGCGCCGCCGAGCTGTCACGTGTCACCGGCGCGGCACGCGACGGCACTGCGACGCGCGACGAGCTGTCGGGCTCCACGATCACCATCACGTCGCTGGGCGCGCTCGGCGGCCTCGTCACCACGCCGATCATCAATCACCCGGAGGTGGCCATCGTCGGGATCAACAAGATGCAGGTGCGCCCGATGTGGGACGGCACGGCGTTCGTGCCGCGCACGATGATGAACCTGTCGTGCAGCTTCGACCACCGCATCGTCGACGGCTGGGACGCGGCCACCTTCGTGCAGCGCATCAAGGCGCTGCTGGAGCAGCCGGCGTTGCTGGTCGTCCCTCCGCCCCGCCCGCCGTTCCCGACCGGCGGCGTCTGAGCACTTCTGCCCGCGTGGCGAGCGAAAGTGCACGCACGCGGTCCCGGACCAGCGGCGTCTGAGCACTTCTGCCCGCGTGGCGAGCAGAAGTGCACACACGCGGGAGGGTGTGCGCGGCGACTGCGCTCAGATGGTCGAGGTCGAGGTTGCAGCGGACTCGACCAAGGAGCGGAGGGCGTCGGAGTCGCGGCGCAGGTTGCGGGCGAGCATCCGAGCGGTGATCGGCCGGAACAACCGATCGATGCCCTTCGGGGTGACGGTGAGCTCGAGGCTGACCCGACAGCGATCGTCGGCGAGCGCGGTGACCGACCTGGAGCCGGAGGCCGAGGCACCCTCGACCGTTCGCCAAGTGAACCGGACGCCGGGCTCGACGGACGTGACGATGCCGGCGTTGCGATACGAGCGCCCGGCGAGCTTCATCAGCTCGAGCGTTGTCGTGCCGGTGTCGACGAGGCCCGTCGGCGACGAGGTCATGCTGATCACGCCCGTACGCCAACGGTGATCGTGCGAGTAGTCGGCGACGATGCGCCACGCGTGTTCGGCGTCGACATCGATGTCGACGGTCTCGGAGAAGTGAATCGCAGTCATCACGATCAGTTCCAGAATCGATCGACGGCGACGCCGTCCCAGTTGTGCAGCCAGGCTTCCGTCACGCGGCCCTCGCGCACCCGCATGAGGTGCACCGTGGTGTTGTCGAGCGGCTCGCGCCCGGGCCGCTGCGCGGTGACTCGGCAGTAGGCCGCGACGTGCTCGTGCCCTTCCAGCAGGTCGAGCAGTTCGATCTGCTCGCCGTCGGTGGTCAACGAGCGGGTCGACTCGACGAAGCGGGCGAACGCCTCCGGGCCGCGGTGGTCCCCCGCCAGCGGGTGGGTGCCGGGCACGTGCAGCACGACGTCGGGAGCGAGGTACTGCGCCGCCGCCGCGAAGTCGTTGCCGGCGATCGCGCCGTACAGGCCGACCGCCACGTCTCGGTTGCTGATGTAGTTTGATGTCGTATTGTTCATGACCGTAATATCTACCACGAAGATGTTTCGATGTCAAACAGTTCTACGACGAAGTAACATGGCCCCATGCCGGAACCCACACACGACCAGGTCGATGCGCTCGTGGAGCAGTGGGGGCGTGTGCGCCCCGACCTCGATGCCACGCCGATGGCGACCTTCGGCCGGCTGGGCAGGCTGTCGTCGCTGGCGGGTCGAGCGATCGACGCAGTGTTCGCCGCGCATGGGCTGAGCACCGGCGAGTTCGACGTGCTCGCCGCCCTGCGACGCCACGGCGAGCCGTTCGTCCTGATGCCCACCGACCTGTCGCGGCAGTTGATGCTGTCGCCCGCGGGGATGACCAATCGTCTCGACCGGCTCGAAGCGGCCGGTCACATCGAGCGTCGGGCCGATCCCGCAGATCGTCGTAGCTCGCTGGTCGTGCTGACCGCGCAGGGCCGCGAGCTCGTCGACGCAGCAGTTGCCGACCACGTCGACAACGAGGCACGCCTGCTCGGGGCGTTGAGCCGCGCCGAGCGTGTGGCGCTCGACACGACGCTGCGAAAGCTGCTCGCCCAGTTCGACTGACGCGTCGCGGCTACTGCGGCGGGTCTTCGCCGACGAGACCGTCGATGGCCTCGCGCATCAGGTCGGCATGGCCGACGTGGCGCGCGTATTCGTCGTGGAAGTCGACGAGCGCACGCCGCAGGTTTGGGGTGTGTCCCTCCCACGTGAACGCGCTCGGTCGGTCGAGGCCGCCCTCGGCGAGCGCCGCCGACCAGGCTGCTCGCGACCGTTGCACGGCAGCGGTCCACAGTGCGTAGAGCTCGTCGGGAGAGTCGTCGGCGGACGACACCCAACCCCACTCCCACATGTCGTCGACCGCGTTCCAAGGTGCCCCGAACGGCTCGCCGGTGACCCATTCGTAGGTGAACTTGTCCTCGACGAGTGCGAGATGCTTGATCAGGCCGGCGATGGTCATCGTCGACGGGGGGAACGTGCGCTGCAGCCCGGCGGTATCGAGGCCGCCGACCTTCCAGGCGAACTGTGCGCGAGAGCGGTCGAGTGCGAACAGCATCATCTCGACCTCGCCGGCGGTGGTCGACGGCTCGTGCAAGGTGGTGTCGTAGAACGAGTGATGGGTGGGGGAGTCGTTGCTCATGTGCGGCAACGTACGCTGCATTCCGGACGTTCTGCTTCCGGAAAGTGAGAAATCCATGCAACTCGATGCCAGCCCCACCGCGAGGGTCCTGCTCGCGCTCGAGCTCGTCCAGAACACCCCCGGCATCACCGCCGACCGGCTCGCACTCGAACTGCGCGTGTCGGAACGGGCTGCTCGCCGTTACATCGGCATCCTGCGCGAAGCCGGCCTGCCGATCGACTCCGAGCGAGGTCCGTACGGCGGGTACCGAGTCGGTCGCGGGCTGCGACTCCCGCCGTTGCTGTTCACCGCTGCCGAGGCGCTGGCGCTGGTGATGGCCGTGCTCGACGGACACCACGACGCCGGCGACCCGACCAACCCGGTGGGCAGCGCGCTCGGCAAGCTCGTCCGTGCGCTCCCGGAACCGGTGGCCGCGCAGGCGGAAGCGGTGCGGCGCACCACCGCGGCCGCGCCGGATCGTGGTGCTGCACGGCCCGACCCGGGCATCACCGCCACACTCGTGCACGCGTGCTCGGAACATCGACGCGTGCGACTCGGGTACCGCTCGGAGGCCGGGTCGGAGTGGACTGCCGACGTGGAGCCGTGGTCGGTCGTGGTGCGGCACGGTCGCTGGTACCTGCTCTGCTGGTCGTGTGCGAGCGACGCGCAGCGGGCCTATCGGGTCGATCGGGTCAGTGCTGCGGAGGTGCTCGACGACACCTTCGATCCTCCCGAGGCAGGCGATCCGGTGGCGATGCTCGAGGCGCATCTGTCGGTCGGTTGGGAGTACCAGGCGGAGGTCGTCGTTCACGCTCCGCTCGTCGATGTCGCGCAACGAGTCGGCCATGCGCTCGGTCGACTGGAGGCGATCGACGAGCGGACCACCCGTGTGGTCGGCAGCACCAGCAACCCGTTCTGGTACACCGAGCAACTCGCGAAGCTGCCCGTCCCGTTCCGCGTCGTCGGTGGACCCGAGATGCGCCACACCGTGCGGGAGATGGCGGATCGGATGCTGGCCGCGGTCTCCGACTGACGCGGCGTGTCGCGGTCAGGTGCGGGCCGACTGCGTGCGCTCGAGGATCTCCTGCAGATCGGCACGGATGGGCATCGGCCGTGTCGCCGGCACATCGGCTCGACCGGTGTTCCCTGCCGGGTACTTCCGAGTGCAGCTACCCGGCGCGGCGACCACCAGGCGTGCTGCCTGGCCGACCACCTCTCGCCACTCACGCGTGCGCAGGCCGACGCCGAACATCGCGAGGTGCACACGCACGTGGGCGACCGCGAGTGGTTGAGAGAGGACGTGCGCGTCTTCGAGGAGTGCCCACGCCGCGGCGACGTCGCCCGCCCTTCGGGCATCTCGCGCCGCGCCGAGCCGGAGATGGACCTGTGTCGTGAGGTCTGTGCGCATCGACGACAAAGTACAGCAACTGCTGTACTACAGCAAGGGCTGTACTATGATCCCGTCATGGCATCCGGACTGATCACCGACGCTCGGCTCGACACGCTGGATCGGGTCGGTACCGCAATGGCCGACGGTGTGCGCCGGCAGATCCTCGTGCGGCTCACCAACGGCCCGGCGTATCCCGCCGAGCTCGCCGAGGCGATGGGCGAGAGTCGTGCCAATGTGTCCAACCACCTCGCCTGCCTGCGCGGTTGTGGTCTCGTCCGTGCCACACGCGAAGGTCGCCAGGTGCGCTACGACCTCGCCGACCGCAAGCTCGCCCGTGCGTTGCGGTTGCTCGCCGAGATCGAGCTCGACGTGGAGCCGGGGCACTCGTACATGGACGGCCGAGCATGAGTCACGACCACGACCACGACCACGACGATGACGACCACGACCGGCGCGGCCGGAGCCACGGACACGACCACGGTCATGGCGTGGCGGCGTTGCGAGCGGGAGCACGCCACACGCGACCTCTGGTCATCTCGCTCGGGTTGATCGTCGCGTTCCTCGTCGTACAGGTGGTCGTCGGCGTCATCACCGGCTCGCTGGCGCTGTTGTCCGACGCGGGCCACATGGCCACCGACGCCCTCGGGCTCGGGATGGCGCTGGCCGCCATCCAGGCCGCCTCGAACGCGCGCGTGCACCCGCAGCGCACGTTCGGGCTCTATCGGCTCGAGATCCTCGCGGCGCTGGCCAATGCGGTGCTGCTGTTCGGAGTGGCCGGGTACGTGCTGTTCGAGGCAGCGGGCCGCCTGGGCGATGCGCCCGACATCGACTCGGTGCCCGTGCTGGTGGTCGGCGTGCTCGGCCTGGTCGTCAACCTGGTGGCGTTCCTGCTGCTGCGGGCCGGCTCGAAGGAGAGCATCAACCTGCAGGGCGCGTACCTCGAGGTGCTTTCCGACATGCTCGGGTCCGTCGGTGTGATCCTGGCGGCCATCGTGTGGGGTGTCACCGGCTGGGCGTGGGTCGACCCCGTCATCGGTGCTGCGATCGGTGTGTTCATCCTGCCGCGTGCGTGGAAGCTCGGTCGCGAGGCGCTGCGCGTGCTGGTGCAGGCCGCCCCGGCGGGCATCGACCTGGTCGCGATGCAGGCCGAGCTGGCGGGCATCACCGGGGTCGTCGACGTGCACGACCTGCACGTGTGGACGCTCACCTCCGAGATGGATGTGGCCACCGCGCACCTGATGGTCGCGGCCGGCACCGACTCGCACGTGGTGCTCGATCGAGCGAGGGAGCTGCTCGCCGTGCGCCACGGCATCACCCACGCCACGCTGCAGGTGGAGCCCGACGATCACTGCGGCTGCGACGAAGTGACGTGGTGAACCCGGTCGGCTGACGCACGCCTCGGCGTGGAGAGCCGGCCGCACCACAGCGAAACACGTCGTTCACGCGTAGGCGGCTGCTGCCGAAATGATCGTTGCGTACCGTGCGCAGCGGTGTGCCGGGAAGTCTGGTCGGCGAGCAGCATCCACGCGCTCGAACGCCCCTCGGCACCGGCATCTCGCTCGAGTTGTCCGTCGCGGAGCTGTCCAGCGCTCTGACCGAGGAGCACGCCAGATGAGCCACCGAGCGAGGTCGTCCCGAGGAGGGTCGCGTTGTCGCGGCACCCGTCGGTTCGGCGTCGCTCGCACGCACAGATCTCCGTTCCGTGTTGCAACGCGGGCCGGTAGACACCGCGAGGACGTCACTTCGATCGTTCTCGCACCCGAGGGTCGGCCCGCTGAGGGGCTGGGCCGACCCTCGACGCGAGCACCAGCGCTGCTGCGAGCGAATTCATCAACACTCACAACCCAACAAGATGGAGGATTCGTGCGCACTTCGAAAGCGCTCAAATACGTCACGGCACTCGGTGCCGGCGTCGTCATACCCACCCTGTTCGTCGGCGGCACAGTGTTCGCCGATGAAGAGGGGCTGGCGGCCGCTGCTGCCGTGCAGGCAACTCTGGACAACGTGTGGATCCTGGTCGCCGCGGTGCTGGTGATCTTCATGCAGGCCGGC
>JAUXQB010000101.1 GCA_030685215.1 Actinomycetota bacterium | reverse complement strand
ATCTGTTGATCCATGACGCGCAGTACACCACCAGCGAGCTGCCGGGTCGGGCCTCGTGGGGGCATGCCGCGGCGCAGTACTGCGTCACGCTCGCGGCGCACTGCGCCGTGGGTCGCGTGCTGCTGTTCCACCACGACCCGGCGCGCACCGATGCGCAGGTGTTCGCACTGCGCGATGAGCTCGCTGCCGCGAACGAGATGCGGGTGGACGTCGCCGTGGAGGGCGATCTGATCCAGCTGTGATCGCCACTGTCGTCGCTGTCAGTGGAGCTGCGCTGCGAGGTCGCTGGCCCGCTGCAGTGCGACCAGGCTCTCCTTCGATGCGAAGCGCGCGGTCGCCTCGGCCACGGCCTCGGCCGCGCCCGTGTGGTCGCCGGTTCGCGCCAGCAACACCGCTCGATCGAGCATCGCCTCGCCCTGCGCGTACGGGCCGTCGGTGCCCATCACCAACTCGACCACCTCGCGCAGCGTCTCGGCAGCCTGGTCGAGCTCGCCGCGCTCGGTGCACACCCGCAGCTTCACCGACCGCCAGCCGATCTGCGTGAACACGTCGTCGTCGGCGGCGAGTGATGCGGACTCGTCGGCCAACTGCATCGCCTCGTCGAGGCGGCCCTGCCGGCGAACGGCTTCCGCCAGCAACGACGTCGTGGTGGACAGGTAGTTCCGCTCGCCCATTGCGGTCAGAGTGTCGTAGTCGCGGCGCAGTTCGCGTTCGGCCACGTCGGGCCGACCGGCCATCATCTCGATCGGACCGAGGTGGATCGACACCAGCGCGGCATCGAAGTTCCAGCCCAGTTCGAGCAAGCTGGTGCGCGCCGACGCGCACAGCTCGCGAGCGCGGTCGAACTCGCCGCCGAGCGCCAGCAGGTGCGACTGGAACTGGAGGATCAGCGAGTGCGAGCGCCGGTCTGCGCCGGCCACGTCGAGGAGCTGGTCGCACAAGCCGAGCGCGCGAGTGACCGTGGTCGGCCCGTACAGCGCGAAGCCGGCCAGCGCGGGGAGCACGCGGTGCTCGAGCACGGTGTCGGCGGCCCGGTGCGCGTGGTCGATGGTCTCCGTCGCCGCGTGTTCCGCGGCGCCCCATCGGCAGTGGAACATCTCCACATACGTGCGCAACCGCCAGCAGCGCGCGGCGCCGGAGTGGTCGTCGGCGTGTTCGAACACGGGCAGCAGTTCGGCGGCGGTGGCGAGTGCCGCTGCGTCGTCGACGCCGTCTCCGGTGAGGTACCCGAGCGTGGTGCGCGCCAACCTGGCGGCGGCGGCGGTCACCTCGTCGTGCACGTCGCGGGCCATCTGCGCGGCTTCGTCGTAGTGCGCGATCGCGGCGGCGAAGGCTCCGGTCTCCATCTTCGCGTCGCCGGCCTGCACCAGCAGTCGCGCGGCGCGTGTGCCGCGGTCGTGCAGCGTGCGCGCGGCGCGTTGCAGCAGGTTTGCGGCGGCCGGCATGTCGCCACGGCCGAAGGCCCGGTCGCCGGCGCCTTCCAGGTGAGTCGACGCACGCCGCCCCAACTCGATGCCGGCCGCGTCGATGGCGGCCACCTCGCCACCGAGCAGGTAGGCGCGCTCCAGGTGGAGACCGACGATCTCCTCGAACTCGGTGACGCGACCCAGGGCCGGACCCTCGAGCAGCCAGTCGGCGAACTGTTCGTGCAGCGCCGCGCGCGTCCGTTTGAGCAGACCGTCGTAGACGACGTCGCGGATGAGCAGGTTGCGGAACCGGTGGTCGTCGATCGAGTCGGCGGAGCCGAAGGCCGCCACCAGCTGACGTCGATCGAGCGACCCGATCGTCGCATCGGAGATGGCGGTGCCACCCAGTTGCTCGACGGCGGCCAGCGGGAACTCGCGGCCGATCACCGACGCCGGTTCGATCACCGCGATCTCGTCGTCGGGGAGTGCGTCGACGCGTGCGGCCAGCAGCGCTTCGATGGTCGGTGGCACCGTCAGGTCCTCGATGGCGACGGTGATGCGCCAACCGCTGCCGTCGTCGACCAGGCGCCCGTCGTCGATGAGCATGGTGAGCAGCTGCTCGATGAACAGCGGCACGCCGGCGGCGGCGCGCACGATGGTGCGTCGTAGTGCATCGGGCATCGCGGTGGGCCCGAGTGCCTGGCGGATGAGCTCGTCGCATGTCGGCTCGTCGAGCGGATCGAGTTGCAGCAGCTGTGCCGTCGTCTCGGCCTGCTCGTCGGTCGCCGCGTCGTCGCCGACTCCGCGCTCCATGGTGAGCAGCAGCAGTTGTCCGGCGTCGCCGTGCTGCAACAGGTCGTCGAGCAGCTCGACCAGTGTCGGCTCGGCCCACTGCATGCCGTCGATCACCACCACCAACGGACGCTCGCTCGCGAGGTGTTCGAGCAGTCGGCGCACTGCCCAGAACAGTTCGGGCACCGGCACCATGCGGTCGTCGAGGCCGAGCAGCGCGAGCAGTCGCACGGTCACCTCGGGGTCGGGGCTCGTCGCGGCCACTGCCGCTCGTGCGGTCTCCACGTCGGTACCGATGGTGATGCCGGCAGCGGATCGCACGATGTCGGCCACCGGCCAGAACGTGATGCCCTCGCCATAGGGAGGGCAGGTGCCGCGCAGCACGCTGGCCGTGCCGTGCAGGTCGTCGAGCAGGTGGTACACCACGCGGCTCTTGCCGATACCGGCGTCGCCGACGATGCGCACCCGTCGCCACGACGGCCCTGCCATCGCGTGGGTCCACGCTGCGCGCAGCACGGCGAGCTGTGCATCGCGGCCGACGAGGGGCAGCTCGAATCGTCGCGCCGCGACGGCCTCGTTGCGCACGTCGATCACGCGGAACGCCGGCACCGGTTCCGCCTTGCCCTTCAGCACCAGCGGCGCGAGCACGTCGAGGGTGACCGACGGGCCGGCCAGTCGGCGGGTGAGGTCGCCGATGATCACGTCGCCGGGTCGAGCGGTCTGTTCCAGGCGCGCCGCCACGTTGACGGCGTCGCCGGTGACGAACCGTTCGCCTGCGGCGGGGTCGCCGGCGATGACCGGCCCGGTGTTCACCCCGATGCGCGCGACGACGTCGACACCGAAGCGCGCGAGCAGATCGCCGGAGGCAGCGGACAGCTGTTCGTGCACGTCGAGCGCTGCGCGCACGGCGCGAAGGGCGTCGTCTTCGTGACGACGATCCAGCCCGTACACGGCCATCACCGCGTCGCCGATGAAGTTCTCGATGGTGCCTCCGTGGCCGGCGAGCGCGGCGCGCGCCACCGAGAACGCGGCGAGCATCGCGGCCCGCTCTGCCGACGCGTCGACGGCGCCGCCCTGGTGTTGCAGCGCGAGGTCGACGAACACGATGGTGACGGTGCGGCGAGTGTGGCGGCTGCTCCGCAGGCGGCTGACCGGCGCTCCGCAACCGGTGCACCAGGCCAGGTCGACCTCGATCGGCGTGCCGCAGCTGCCGCACTCGTGTGCATCGAACGTGGTGGTGCGATCGGGTTCGCCGGCGTCGACCGTCAGCAGCTGGTGAGCGGAGATCACGTCACCCGCTCGCGACGTGAGCTGCTGCGCCGGTCCGAGCTGTGCCGCGCCGTCGACCAGTGCTGCAGTCGCTGCCGACACCAGCACTTCGAGCGGTGGGGCCAGTGGTTCCAGCGCACTCGCCACGTCGAGCGCGGCGCCGGCGAGCACGCGGTGCGCACCGCCGGCGCTGGCGTACACGACTCGGCCGGTGGAGACCCCGGTGCGGTTGGTGAGACGAACGCCCCAGCCGGCTTCCAGCAGCGTGTTCAGGACGGCCAGGGTCTGCTGGCTCTCGGCGGCGCCGCGCAGCGCGCGAACTGCATCGTCGGGTCGCGCGGCGGGCAGTCCGAACACCGTGACCATCGCATCGCCGATGCGCTTCTCGATGCGGCCGCCGTGCGACTCGAGCACCGCGCCGAGCTCGTCGAAGTAGCGATCGAGCACGAGCCGCAGTGACTCGGGGTCGAGCGTCTCGGCGAGCGCGGTCGAGCCCTGCAGGTCGGAGACGACCACGGTGACGAGGTGTTCCCGCTCGGGCGCGTCGTCGGTGGCCGTCCGCGTGCCACAGGTGCCGCAGTGCTTCCACTCGAGCTGGATGAGCGCGCCGCAGCCATGGCACGCGTGGGTCGGCAACGAGCCAGGCTGGTCGGGCGCGGCCGAGGTCATCGCCCGGGAACCTACCGCGCTAGAAGCGCATGCCCGGATCCGCGGCCGGCACGTCGACCGTGATGGCGACCGTCTCGTCGCCACTGGCCGCAGTGCCCACATCGATGACGGTGTCGACCAGGCACGGCACGCCGTAGCCGGCGCCGCAGGGCAGCAGCAGACCGGTGAACGTGCCCGCCGGTGCTTCGACGGTGTTGCCCGAGAAGTCGCTGTTGGAGAAGTCCTGTGCCAACTCGGACGGCAGCAGCGCCGGGAAGTCGTACGGCGCCTGGAAGCACGCCTGGTACTCCCACTCCTGCTTGACGCCGCCGTACGGCTGGGTGAAGGTGACCGTCTTGGTGAGGCCGGTGAGGCTGCCGGCCGTGACGTCGACGTCGAAGTTCAACTGGTCCGACGTGGGTGCGTACTCGGCGCAGGTGATGGCGGCGTTGACCAACGAGGCGGTGAGCGTGGCCGAGATACCGTCGTCGTCGTTCAGCAGCACCGAGGCGGTGTTGCCGTTGGCCGAAACGATGGTGCCGGTGGTGCACGGTTCGTTGTCGGCGGCTTCGCAGATGATGGTGGCCGAACTGCACGGGCCGGTCATCGACGCGTACGCACCGACGAGGCTGAACTCGTTGAACTGGCCGTTGAAGTCGTTCGACTGCCGCACGTCGCTGACGAACGTGTAGGGCTCGCACACCGCCTGCACGGTGGGGGTTGCGTTGAACGTGACGGTGACCGAGCCGTTGCGGCCGGTGTTCAGGTCGCGCAGCTTGATCAGCGAACCCCACAGCGTTGCCGACGCGCCCGTCTGGTTCACCGTGACCGGCCCCGTGACCGTGAGGCCCGGCGACACCTGCACGTTGATGGCCTTGAACGAGATGCGGTTGCGGCTGGTGTTCGTGAACGTGAGGCTGACCGACTGGGTCCCCACGCTCAGCTCCGGCGTGCTGGCGGTCGCGGTGTAGGTCTTCAGATCGGTCGTGGCGTTGGTGCTCGAAGCGAGCCACACACCGCTGGTCGATGCCAGCGCCACTGCGCAGATGGCGGCGAACCGCCGCTTGAAGTTGCCACTCATCGTGGTGTGGTCCTTTCCAGTTCCCGT